>JALOAT010000055.1 GCA_023228645.1 Gammaproteobacteria bacterium
CTCCGGCGGCAACAATCTCGCAACTGCTCGATTCTTGAATGCTTGTCCGTATCTGGCCACGTGCTCACCTCTCAGCCCCCATAGGTTACAGAGCTATCGAGGCGGCAACTATCTTGACGCGGGGGGGTGCCCAAGGGTACGCTGTCAAGTTTGTTCATGGTGGCGAGACGGTATACGCAGTAAAGCGTTCGACGAATACGTGGAAGACTGCCTACCCAAAAAAATATATAAACATGATTTTTCAAAACGGAGAGCTGTCGGCGACACAAGATAACGGGTTCACAATTGAGCGTAACTTTGACTTTTACGCGATTGGCACGTCGATATTCATAGCCAATAAGCGGGCTTTCGAGTCAGTGTTGCATTACAGAGAAGCGTACGTTGAAGCTTTCGCAGAACTAAGACAGAGTCCGATCTTTTCGGGGCTATTTACGGATCTCCAGCCGCTCATTGATTACGTAGGGAGCAATTCGATCCAGCTACGAAGAATGGCAGTCGTGGAGCAGAAGGCGCTTTTTGAAAAGCCAAATTTCCTTCAGAATCTAAGGCGTGTGAGCACGTCGAGAGGCTGGAATCTGAATTTTGATCCTATGAACAACCGCCTGATACCTACTGCTGATACGGCGAGAACGATACTTCAAATCTTGCTCGATCATAGATTGATGAGCGAAGTGACCGATAATATCTACGACGTTCCCGATGCCACTCCGGTGTGACAAGCAGTGATATTTGGGGTTGATATTTTGGGTCAAATGCTGGGTGGTCCCGATCGGAAAAGGTGACTATTCGGAAAAGGTGACCAGAAAAGGTGACAGATTTATTTTTGACGGTAGAATCGGAAGTCTTTCTCCTCTAAGGAAGTGGTCGCGGTATGGCCTACATCAAAGAACTCAAAGTCACCTTCGAGCGGAAGCGTGTAGATGACGACCTTTTGAAAGCGCCCGTCGAAAGCTCTACGCGGGTTTATGAACTGTTCGGCCACCTCCAAGATGAAACCAAGGAGAAGGTCGTCGTCCTCCATCTGAATCCCCAGTTAGAAATCCTCTCCTACGAAGTCTCCGCTATCGGCACGGCCCACCGGGCACTCATCGATGCCGTCGAGATTTACCGCAACGCGATGCTCGCCCGCGCAAGCGTCCTGATTGTTGTTCACAACCACCCGTCTGGTGATCCGTCTCCCTCCGAAGCAGACAAGGCATCCGCGGCCAAGCTCAAGCAGTTAGGCGAGATCCATGGGATGAAGCTCCAGGATTTCGTCATCATAGGTGAGCGCCGGTACTTTAGCTTCAGTGACGAAGGTCTCGTTTAACGTGGAGGGCCGAGGGTCATGGAGGGCCGAGGGTCAAGAGGGGGCAGATTCAACTTGCAAGTGCGGACAACGGGGTCAGGTCTTGCCTTTTGCCTTTCTCCCCTCTTGTGCTAGTTTTTGCCCATGGCACGCCCGCTCAGAATTGAATTCGCCGGAGCCCTGTATCACGTGACCTCACGGGGTGACGGGCGGGAGGACATCTTCCTGGAGGAGGGCGATCGGACGCGGTTCCTGGAGGTGTTGTCGGAGGTGTGCCAGCGGTTTAACTGGGCGGTGCATGCGTACTGCCTGATGGGGAACCACTATCACCTTGTCGTTGAGACCCGTAACGATACGCTTGCCAAGGGGATGCGTCAGCTCAACGGGCTCTATACGCAGCGATTCAATCGGAAACATGGGCGGGTAGGGCACGTCTTCCAGGGCCGCTACAAGGCAATTCTCGTGCAAAAGGATGCTTACCTGCTTGAGCTTGCACGCTATGTGGTGCTCAATCCGGTACGGGCGGGCATGGTGAGGAGCGCGAAGGAGTGGCGCTGGAGCAGTTACCGGGCGATGGTTGGGCAAGCCCCCGTTCCACCCTGGTTGACTACCGATTGGGTGCTCTCGGCATTTGCCCGTCGGAAGACCGATGCGATCGATAGGTACAAGGCCTTTGTGTCGGCAGGGAAGAACCAGCCCTCGCCGTGGGAGAGCCTTAGGAATCAGATCTTTCTCGGCGACGACCAGTTCGTCGAAGAGATGCAGCGCCTGGTTGCTGAGGAACGCGATCTGACGGAGGTTCCGTCGACCCAGCGGCGGCCGGTTGCGAAACCGCTTGCGCACTATGCCAGCAAGCACCGTGATCGCAACGAGGCTATCGTGGCGGCCTACGCGAGTGGTGGATATGGCCTCAAAGAAATCGGCGAGCATTTCGGGCTGCACTACTCGCGAATCAGCAAGATAGTGCGGGCGAATGAAAAGGCAAAAGGCAAGGACTGACCCCGCATGTGTGGCCTCAAAGACATCGGGAGCATTTTGGGCTGTACTACTCGCGAATCAGCAGGATAGTGCGGCGCGTGAAAAGGCAAAAGGCAAGACCGGACCCCACAAAAACGCATTTCATGTGACGTGGCCTAATGAACCTGGCGTCCGGCGCGGCTACTTCATATAGACATACCCGTCCCTGTTGAGCTCCACGATTTCAGCATCCGCCATGGGTACCATGGTTACGAAGCCGTGTACGTCTGTGGACGCGACGCCCATGGATTTGGCAGAGGCGCGGCACATTCGGAACTCGACGATATTCCCGACGGTGAGGCTCTGGGCGCGTTCCATCAGTTCGCGATAGGTTGGATATGCACCTGTCGTGAAAAACGGTATGGCGCTGCCATGGATGACGATGACAATGGATGCCTCGAAGGGATCGGCCTCGTAAACGGTACTGAGAAAGCTGGCCCGATCCAGGATGTCGGCCAGCTGGTCAACGCTCCCGGAGGAAAGGTCATAGACCACTTTGCTCGGCGTATAGGTCCGCTCGACTTCGCGGGCGAAGCCCCAGCGGGCATTTTCCCGTTCCTGCGCCTGGAGGTTGGGTGCAGTGAGCATGAGTACCGAAATAAACAACACGTGCAGCATAGTCGCCCCGCTGGTCTTCCCGACAACCAAGGGCAACTGTAGGCGGAAAGGCCGGGGCTGCCAAACGATGATGATTACAGGCCGCACGACCGGGGGGTAGCAGAGTGGCGGTGAACCCTAGAGCACGTTAGTATCGGCCCGGGCGAGGGCTCTAGGGGTCCGTGGCTGGAGTTCAGTCGCGAGATTCCCGGCAAGGGGCAAACAGCACATCGGCAGCCGCTTTGGCGACTTCCTTGAACAGGACTCGCAGACGTGGCCAGGCGCTGGGCAAACAATTGCGCGCGGAGTTCGTGGACAACCGGCACCGGTGAGGAGGAGGCAGAGAATGCCGCGCACCTCGGAGGCGGAACGGTGCAAGAACCAACGATACGATCCTGTCCCCCTTCAAACAACTGTGATCAAGTAGTGAATATTGGAGATTGAGTAAAAGTTCCCTGGCCGCGCATGTATCTGGCGTTGCCTGCCGCCTGGAGTGGCCAGTGTTCAAGGATGATTTCTGGTCCGGCTACCCAGGGGCTTCCTTCCTGCGAGGCACGCCGCAACACGTCATTCAACGTGCGGGAACGAACGGTCCAAAGCTCAAGTGGGAAGCCTTTTGGAAAGGCGTGTCGTTCGGCTCAAGCGAGGTCCGGAATCAGACAAGCCAGGGTAAGTGTTTTTACCCTGCCCGCAACCTCATCAGCGCCTCCACGGACCGTGTCGCGCCGCGCTCCAGTACGACGAAACTGTGCGGCGAAAGGCCCGCCGTCTCCAGCGCCACGCGCAGACGCTTGGGCGGTTCGTCGAGCGGTTCGTCGGTGAGCGGGAAGGTGCCCCAGTGAATGCCGATGGCACAACGTGCCTGCACGTCCACGGCGATCTGCACGGCCTCTTCCGGATCCACGTGGGCGGCCTGCATGAACCAGCGCGGTTCGTAGTGGCCGATGGGGATGGCGGCGACGTCCATGGGGCCGAGGCGCTTGCGGATTTCACGGAAGGCCTCCGAGTAGCCCGTGTCGCCCGCGAACAGCACCTGCAGGTTCTGGCTGCGGATCACCCAGCCGCACCACAGGCTGCGATCCCGATCGAAGCTGCCGCGTGCACTCCAGTGCCGTGCGGGCACGCAATGGATCTGCAGCCCGCCGAGGGCGTCCTCATCCCACCACGCCAGCTCCACCGCATCGGTGATGCCGCGACGCTCGAACCAGCGGCGCAAACCCTGTGGCACGAAGAAGCGGGGCGGCCCGCCCGCCTGGGCGGCGAGCCGCCGCACGCTGGTTTTGTCCAGGTGGTCGTAGTGGTTGTGCGATATCAGCACCGCGTCCACGCGCGGCAGTTGTTCCAAGGTGGGCACCGGCGGCACGCGTCGCCGCGGACCGACAAACCCAAGTGGCGAGGCGCGCAGGCTGAAGTGCGGGTCTGTGATCAGGTTGAGGCCGTCCAGCTGCCACAGCAGGGTGGAGTGGCCGATCCAGGTGACGGTTGCGACGGCGCGGTTTTCGGTGAGCAATTGCAGGTCCGGCCGGGCGACAGGGAAGCGGTAGCCGCCCGCTGGCTCACGGGGCAGACCCGCACGCCAGCGGTGCCATTGCCAGCGCAGGAAACCGCCCAATTCGCCGCGCCGAGCTTCCCGACGTGCCGTCGGCATGCATCAGGCCTGGAGCCAGACCCGTTTGAGACCCTTCGGCAACACGGCACGCATGGCACGGTTCTGGGCGGCCGGGATGGTCCGCTTCATGGACGAGAACACCGCACAGGTGGCCTGTTCCGCCTCCTTGCGCGGCAGGCCGGTGGTGGCGCTGATCTCATCGAAGAACTCCGCGGCGTCTACGCGCCGCCGGGCCGCGGCGTCGTCGTTGCGCCGGCGCCGCGGCGCGTCGGCGGCGGCCTTAGCGATGGTGCGCGGCAAGGTGGCGAACACGGGCTCTGCTTCGCCAGGGGAGAGGCGCCACTTCAGGTGTGACAGCACCGCGCGCAGGGTCTCGTCCAGTTGTTCGTCGTCGGCGGGCTGCCAGCGGCTTCGCAGGTGCTCGATGAAGTTTTCCGCATGGATGTCGCCGGCCACCAGGCGGCCGGCGCGCACGGGGTGGGGCGTGCCGGTGCGCACGGCGCGGAATTTCCTGCGCCAACTCCGTGTGCTCGCCCGGGTGGCGTGGCGCCGGCCATGCACGGCCTCGAACACCCGTGCGACGCGCTCCTCGGCGTTGCCGGCGCCCGGTGCATGGTGGAAGTCTCCGCGCAGCAGGCGGAGGCCGAGCACCTCGCGCTCGATGTCCGCCCGTGGCCGAAAACCCAGTTTTTTCAACAGCGGTACTGGCGGCGACCAGCCTTTCAGCCCGTGTTGCAACAGCACGCCGAACACTGCCAGGGGCAGCCACGACCCACTGAGGCCGCGCGCTGTGCCAAGGAGCAGGGTGGCCATGCCGGCGATGGCCGCTTGGGCCTCCAGGGCACGATCGAGGTCCCATTCCCGCTCCAGTTCGGCCAGCCTTGCATCGAGCCGGTCCGAGTCTGCATCGGCATAGCGTTGCAGGACCTGACGCAAGTCCCCGTTGCCGGCAAGGGCCTCGGGCATGGCCGTTTCCTCCGGTGCTTTCCTCGGAAAAACATAGCCGCGCCCGCCGGTGGCCGGACCGCTTCGACGCGCGCACCGAGTTGCGGCAGAATAGGCGCCCCCGCCGACCAGCCGACCCGTGAGACATGAGCCGCTTCTGGAGCCCCGTCGTTCATACCCTGACGCCCTATGTCCCGGGCGAGCAGCCCAAGATCCTCAATCTCGTCAAGCTCAACACCAACGAGAACCCCTACGGGCCATCGCCGCGGGCCTTCGAGGCCCTGCGCGCGGAGGCCGCCGACACGTTGCGCCTGTATCCGGACCCGAACGCCGATCGCCTGAAGGAAGCGGTGGCCGCCTATTACGGGGTCGAGGCCCGCCAGGTGTTCGTGGGCAACGGTTCCGACGAGGTGCTCGCGCACGCTTTCCAGGGCCTGCTCAGGCATGCGGCGCCGGTGTTGTTCCCGGACGTGACCTACAGTTTCTATCCCGTCTACTGCGGGTTGTACGGCGTCGATTATGAAACGGTGCCGCTGGATGCAGATTTCGCCATCGACGTGAAGGACTACGCGCGTCCCAACGGTGGCATTATTTTCCCCAACCCCAATGCGCCCACCGGCCGTCTGCTGCCCATCGAGGCCGTCGAGCGCCTGGTGCAGGCCAATCCCGATTCGGTGGTGGTGGTGGACGAGGCCTACGTGGATTTCGGCGGCGAGAGCGCCATCCCGCTGGTGCAGCGCTATCCCAATCTGCTGGTGGTGCAGACCTTTTCCAAGTCGCGCTCGCTGGCGGGCCTGCGCGTCGGCTTCGCGGTGGGCGATGCGGCGCTCATCGAGGGCCTCGAACGCATCAAGAACAGCTTCAACTCCTATCCGCTGGATCGCTTCGCCATCGCCGGCGCCGTGGCGGCGCTGGAGGACCGCGCCTGGTTCGAGCAGACGCGCAGCGCCATCATGCGCAGCCGTGACGCGCTGGTGGTACAGCTGCAAAGGCTCGGCTTCGAGGTGCTGCCGTCGACGGCGAACTTCGTTTTCGCAAGACACCCGCGCCATGATGCGGCGCACTTGCAGCGGCAACTACGTGAGCGGGCGATCATCGTGCGCCATTTCCGCCAGCCGCGCATCGAGCAATTCCTGCGCATCACCATCGGCACGGAAGCGGAGTGCGCCGCACTGGTGGAGGCCCTCAAGGTCATTCTCTGAAATTTGTACAGGCACGCCATTTGACATCGTTCTTGGGTGCGCTAGACATATGGCAAGGCCTGTGAAAAGCAAACTCTCAGAAATGAGAGGGCGCAAAGCCTCCGACCTAAGGGGCATTTCCTTCGGGTTTTGTTCTAAGGCAGCGGGGTTGCCAGGTCTCTTCCTTTTCCTCCGCCACGTCACCCGTATCCGCGCACCACGCGGCGCTATGCTATCCCCATGAATCGCATCGACGGCGCACGCGACCGGTTGATTGCCGACGCTGAGCGGCTTTGAAAGTGCGCATTCGAACACGGTGAGTAAAGGGGGCGCATGACGCTCGCGCTGTACCTGTTCGTGGCCTTGTTGACCCTGGCCAGCCTGTTGCCCGTGTGGCAGCGCGAGGCCTGGTGGATTCGGGTGTTCGATTTTCCGCGCGTGCAGATCATGACGCTCGGCCTGATCGCTGCCGCTTTGCTCATCACCGGCGCTGAGCTGTTCACCTGGCATGGCCTGCTTGCCCTGACCGCGACGCTGGCAGCCGTCGCGCTGCAGGGCGCGCGCATTTTTCCGTACACGTCCCTGGCGCGTGTGGAAGTGCGCGGTGCGCGCCAGTGTCCGGAAGCCACATGCCTCGCGCTGCTGGTCGCCAACGTGCGCATGGAAAACCGCCAGGCCGAACGTTTGTTGGCGTTGGTGCACCGGTATCCTGCCGACGTGCTCCTGCTGCTGGAGCCGGATGCCTGGTGGGAGAGGCAGATGCAGCCAATGGAAGCGGAGTATGGGTATGCGCTCAAGCGACCGCTCGACAATCGCTACGGCATGCTGATGTATTCGCGCCTGCCGCTGCGGCAAGCGGAAGTCCACTTTCTGATCCGGGAAGGCATTCCGTCATTCCATGCCCAGGTGCAATTGCGCGGCGGCACCTGGGTGTGGCTGCACGCCGTGCATCCCGAGCCGCCGTCGCCCACGGAGGCCGACACGTCGCTGCCGCGCGATGTGGAGCTGCTGGTGGTTGGGCGTGCGGTGGCGCAGCGCGGCGAACCCGCTGTAGTGGCGGGTGACCTCAACGACGTGGCCTGGTCGTACACGACCACGCTGTTTCAGAAGATGAGCGGACTGCTCGACCCGCGCAAGGGACGCGGCATGTTCAACACCTTTCACGCGAAAATTCCATTCCTGCGCTGGCCGCTCGATCACGTATTTCATTCACGCGAGTTCCTGTTGTGCGAAATGCGCCGGCTGCCGGCCTTCGGATCCGACCACTTTCCGGTGTTCGTGCGACTGGCCTATCAACCGGATGCAGCGGCACTGCAGCGGGCGCCCGATGCCCGTGCCGAGGATCGTGAAACCGCGCAGGCCAAGATGGCAAAGGCGGGCAAGAAGCGGTAGCACCCGCAAGGCGGCGTCTGCGGTAAAGTACGCACTCTGCCGAAGACCTCTCATCATGTTTTCACTGATTCTCCATCTCGTCGGCACCCTGTTGCATGGCTACTGCACCTGGCGCGTCGGTACGCTGCCGCTGATTCGCCGGCGCCTTGCGCCTTGGCAGTGGTGTCTCTTCAGCGCGCTGGTGTGGCTCGCCTATGTTGGCGGGGTCGCGATCGGCGACGACGCGCGCGGGCCGCTATCGCTGGCGTTGGCCCAATTCGCGTTTCATTGGCTGGTGGTAGTGTTCCTGTTCAGCCTGTGCCTGCTGACCGTCGATGTGCTGGCCCTGCTCGGCCGCGGTCGCCTGCGATCAGCCGCGCAGTGGCGCACCGGTGCACTGGCGTTCGGTGGCGCGCTGGTGGCGATCGCACTGGTGCAGGGCCTGCGTGCGCCGGAAGTCACGCGCCATGAGCTCGCCGTGCCCGGGTTGCCTGGGGCACTGGACGGCACCACGCTGGTGGCGGTATCGGACCTGCACCTCGGTGGTCTGCTCGACGCCGACTGGCTCGCCGCCCGCATCGAGCAGATCCGCCTGCTCGAACCCGATGTGATCGCGCTGATCGGCGACCTGACCGAGGGTGACCCCTACGCTACGCCCGAGCTCGGGACGGTCTTGGCCCGGCTCCGTGCACCGCTCGGTGTGTGGGCCGTCACAGGCAACCACGAATTTCACGGCGATACACCTGCCACCATTGCGCTGTTCGAGGCGGCAGGCATTCGCTGGCTGCGCGATGAGGCGGTGCCCCTGGCGCCCGGGCTGCGGCTCGCGGGGGTGGACGACCTGACACGCCGGGCGCGCCGCGGCGTTGCCGACGACGGACTGCTGGGCAAACTCGGTGCGGGGGAGGGCGCGGCGGTGCTGCTGTCCCATTCGCCGCTGCAAGTGGAGGTGGCGGCACGGGCTGGTTTCGATGTGATGATCGCAGGGCACACGCATGGTGGTCAGGTGTGGCCGTTCGGTTATCTGGTACGGCAGCGTTACGGGTATTTCCTGGGTCGTTATGAGGTCGACGGCATGCACCTGCTGGTCGGGCGCGGCACCGGCACCTGGGGCCCGCGCATGCGCCTGTGGCATCCGGGCGAGATCCTGCATATCACCCTGCGCGCAGCGTGATGGGCTCGTGCGACGAGGCGAAGTAGACAAAGCACCATAGTAGAACCCACAGAGGAATTGATTGTGCAGGAACGACACATCCTACGGAACGGCCTTCCCGCGTTCTCCGTGTTCTCTGCGGGTCATGTTGCGAAGCGACGTGATACACGTTTCAGGTTTCGTAGGTCATTGCGAAGCTACGTGACATAACCGCGCGCTGTCACGTAGACGCTACGCGTCAACGTGACTACGCCGACAGGATTGAGCCGGTCATCTCCACGTCCTCTGCGCCCCGTTTCTTCAGATTCCCGCATACCACTCATAACCGCGGTCTTCCCAATAGCCGCCGCGGCCGCCGTCGATGTGTTCGAAGCTCTCCACCAGTTCGACGGCGCGCAGGTATTTCGCCATCTTGTAGCCGAGCTGACGTTCCACGCGCAGGCGCAGGGGCGCGCCGTAGGGCATGGGCAGCGGGCGGTCGTTCCAGTCGTAGGCGAGGATGGTCTGGGCGTGGCGGGCGTCTTCGAAATCGATGCTCTCGTAATAGCGCGCACCGCTCGCGTCCATGGTATCGAAGCAGTGGAACACCACGAAACGCGCCTGCGGCAGCGGGCGCACCTCGTCCAGCAGCGCGGCGAGCCGCACGCCGTGCCATTTGGCGATGGCGCTCCAGCCCTCGACGCAATCGTGGCGCGTGATCTGCGTGCGAGAGGGCAGGGCGCGCAGTTCCGCCAGAGAGAACGCCCGCGGGCGTTCCACCAGTCCGCCCACGCTCAGCCGCCAGGCCGCAAACCCGCGCGCGGCGTGGGCCTGATAATCGGCGTCCATGGGCCGGCGGGTACCGTTGGACGGAAACATCGGCGACAGGTCTGCTTCTGTGAATTCCTTTGCCAGGGCGTCGCGCCCCAGGGCACGGTGCAAATGCCGGTTCACCGACTCCGCAGTGCCGAGCACGCGCGGAAACCACGTGGCTTGAGACAGCCGGTCGCAGCCGCTCAGCGCCGTCAGACTGCCGAGCCCGAGCAGCCTCATCACTGTTCTGCGTTTCATGAGCCGGTCCCCCGCGGCCGGTACCAGCCGGTGATCATGGCGCGCAGTTCCCGCAGCGGTCCCACCAGGATCACCATGAACACATGCACCAGCGTGAAGGCCACCAATCCGAAGGCCACGATGAAGTGGATGCTGCGCGCCGACTGGCGTCCGTCGAACAGGGTTACCAGGGCGGGAAACGCCGCGTCGAGCCAGGGTGACATGGCGAGCCCCGAGAGCACCATCAGCGGCGCGAACACGAACAGCACCAACAAATAGGAGATCTTCTGCAACGGGTTATAGCCCGCATCCGCGTCGCTGCGCAGGGCGTGCAGGGACAGGTGGCGCGTGACGGTGGACGGCAACTGGCGCGCCTCCTCCCCACGCAGCCACAGGTGCCGTTGCACGTGACGGGTGGCGAGGCCGTAACTCACATAGGCGAGTCCGTTGAGCACGAACAGCCAGGCGAAAAACAGATGCCAGCGCCGGCCCATGGCCAGCCAGCGTTCGCTCGGGATGGTGGTCCAGGCAGGAAAGCCGCGCGGGGTCTGGCCGGACAGGGCCAGCACGCCCGTGGTGTCGAAGTCCCGGCCGAAAAGACGTGTAATACCGCGCACCTCACCGGTGGCGATCGGCACTGCGCGCATGGCGAGCCAGGCCTGTTGCGGGTCCGAGCGTTCGCCCCAGTAAAGCGCCGGATGGGCATTGAAGATCTGCAGGCCGCTGCCGAGCATGGCGAGCAGGATGAGCACATTGAGCCAATGGGTGGCGCGGATCGGCAGCGTGTGGCGATAAACCCTGATAGGGGAGGTGGGCGGGCGCTGGTCTTCCATGGCGGTATGCCGTGCTCGCGGTCACAAGTCCTTGGGTATTTCGATGAGGCTAGCAGCCGCGAACCCACGGCGTGAGCGTCCGGTCACGGTCGCGGCCGTTACCCTTCCTCCGCCCATGGGCATGCATTAAGATGCCTTGCCACCCTTTTTCAGGATTCCGCAAGCGCCGTCGACGTTTGCCAAGGACCATGCTCACCACCACCTCTGCCGTACGCCTGTTCGGCGCCGCCACCCTCTGTCTCACCATCGGCGCGGTTTCCGCCGAGCAGATCCACCTGAACCGCACCCTCGCCGGGACGGATGCGGCCCACGCGTTCAATTACGTGGCCGGACTGGCGGCGCAATCGGATGGCGCTCTGCTGGTCTTGGACAGCCGCGACAACACCCTGCTGCGCGTGGGCGATGCGCCGCTGCGCCTGTCCATGGGCGAGGCGGGCATGTTCTCGGGCAGTCGCGTGCAGGGCATTGCCGTGTTGGACGGCGGCCGGCTGGCCCTCGCCATTGGCAACGAGGTGCGTCTGCTGGGGGCGGACGGCGCGCAACAGACCCGGTTTGGCGATGGCGGCGACGCGGAGGGGCGCATCGGTACGCCGTCGGCGGTGGCGTGGTCCATCAACCGACGCCTTTATGTGGCCGACCGCCATCACAACCGCATCGCCGTATTCGGGCCCGACGGCGTGTTCCTGGAGCAATTCAGCGGCAACAAGGCCATGCCGCTGGACACACCCGAACACCTGATGGTGGACCGCCGCGAGCGCGTCTACGTGTTCGCCCGCGGACGCTCCGGGACCATCACCATTTTCGATGCCGACCGCAAGCCGCTGCGTCAACTGGTCGGCACCGAGTTGCGCAAGACCTTCGGCACGCCCGCCCTGCGGCTCACGGCCATGACCGTGGACCCGGTCACCGGCCTGCTGTACCTGGGCGACAGCGAGCAGGGGCGCATCTACGCCTACGACTGGGAAAAGCAGCGCGTGGTGACGCGCTTCGGTACCAAGGGCAACCAGCCGGGCCAGTTCAGCGACATCGCCGCGCTCGCCCTGTTGCCGGACGGCCAGCTCGCTGTGGCCGACAATGGCGCGCGCAAGGTGGAGCTGTTCAGCCTGCCACCGTCCGGGCTCGCGCCGTTGGAGCGGGTGTATCTGCCCACCGTGGCGCTCGGCGGCGCACACCCGGCGACCTGCACCGTGGCTTATCGGGAAGGCGAGGCACTGTGGTGCCTGGGGCGTGAACGCAGCGTACGGCTTGGCGCCGACGGCAAGCCCAGCCTGACCCTGGCCGGGTTGAAGGCGCCCATTGCCGCAGCTTTCGATACCGCGCGCATCGCGGTTATCGACGACGATCGCCTGAAACTGTTCGGGCGCGACGGCGGGCTGTTGTTCGACTCGGGCAGCAACCGGGTCGCACCGAGCAACAATCTGGACTTCGGCAGCGACCAGTTCGATAGCGCCACGGAAGGCAAATTCCACAAACCTGTGGACGTGTTCATGCGTCACCAGCGCATCTACGTGGTGGATCGCAGCAACCGCCGCGTGCAGATCTTCAATCCCCAGGGGCTCTACCTGGACAAGCTGGCCGCCCCCAAGGACGAGACCTGGCGTTTCGACGAACCGGTGGCCGTGGCCGTGGACAGCCGCGGGCGCATCTTCGTCGCCGACGACGACCAGCGACGCGTGCTGGCGTTCGATGCGAACAAGCGCCCGCTGTTCAGTCTGGACGTCGGCTTCAGCGAGCTCTTCGATCTGGACGTGGACGCGGACGACCAGCTTTACGTGCTCGGCGCCACCAAGACCAACGGCGCCCGTGTTGCGGTATTCCAGGATGACAAACTGCGCTTTTCCCTGGCCGCCGAATCGGCGGACCCGGCGGGGCTCGCCGAACCTGTCAGCCTGAGCGTGAGCCGCAGCGGTCCGACCACCGTGTCGGTCTACGACAGCAAGCGCCAGCGGCTGCTCGATTATGCCTGGCATCAGGTGCCGCCCGCGGTGGAAGGCCTCGAAGTGGCAGGCAGCATCTCATCGGTGCGTCTGAGCTGGCGCCCGGCGGGACGCGCCTTCGTGCGCAGCTACCAGGTGTTCGCCGGCGCCGATGCACAGGGTCCGTGGCAGCCGGTGGGCGAGACGGCGGCCAGTGAACTGCTGGTGGAGACTCCGCCGGAGGACGCCGCCTTCTACCGCGCACTCGCGGTGAGCGACCATGCTATGGCCGGTCCGCCGTCCGCAGCGGTGCCCGATCGCTTCCGCGAGGGCCATCGCCTGTACAGCGCCGGCCGTTTCCCCGAGGCCGTCACGGTGTTCACGGCCCTGCACGAGGACGAGCCGCGCAATGCCGATGCCCTGCGTTTCCTGGGCCTCAGCCTCATGGCACAGGGACAATGGGATGCCGCAAGGCGCTATTTCGAATATCTCGCCGAACTGCCGGGCCAGGCGGTGGCCGGCCTGGAATTGCAGGCCGACGCGCTGGAGCGCGCAGGCGAGCTGGCCGAGGCCCGCAAGGTCATGAACAGGCTGCTCGCCACGGGGCAGGCGCCGCAGGCCGCCTATCGCCGCTGCGGCAATCTCGCCCTGCTGCTCGATGACGCCATCGACGCCATCCAGTGCCTGGAAGAAGCCGTCGACCAGGTGCCCGAGGATGCAATGGCCCTGCTGCTGCTTGGCCGCGCCTATATCGCCCTGGACGTGATTGACCAGGGGCGCGCCGCCCTGGAAAAGGCGCGCGCCGCTGCACCCGGCGACGCGGCCATCATCGTGGCCACGGCTCGGCTCGAAGAGGGGCTCGGCGACGATGCGCGGGCCGTCGCGCTGTACGACGAGGCCCTGGCGCTCAAACCGGACGACCAGGCAGTCCGCCTTGCCCTGGCGCGCGCCCTGCTGCGCACCGGCGCCCAGGAGCGCGTACGCAATCTCGCCCTGGAACTGACCCGTCACGAGGCGACCGCCGGCGACGGTCACTACCTGCTCGGCATCACCGCGCTGGCGGCCGAACGCCACGGCGAGGCGCTCATCGCGCTCACCAAGGCCACCCGCGCCGCGCCGCAGCATGCGGACGCCTGGCTGGCTACCGCCGAGGCCTATGCAAAGATGGGCAAGCATGAGCGCGTGCGCGAGCCGCTGGCCCAGGCGGCGAACGCGGACGCGCATTCCTTCGATGCCGCCCTGCGCCTCGGCCGCTTCGACCTGGAACAGGGCGCCGCCGCCGCCGCGGTGCCCATGCTGGCGCGCGCCGTTGCACTGGATGCGAAGAGCTACGAGGCCCAGTTCCTGCTGGCGCGTGCGGCCTTCGCCAGCGGCGAGCTGAGTGAGGCGGCGGAGGCGGCCCGCGCCGCCCACCGCATCGACGAGCAGCGCACCGAGCCACTGGTGCTGCTGGCGGACATCTCGGCCAGCCAGGGCAAGAACGGCGCGGCCATCGCCTACCTCAAGCAGGCGCTGGAGAAGAACAGCGCCGACTACGCCCTGCACCTGAAGCTCGGCACTCTTTACCTGGAAAACAACCTGTTCGACGCCGCGCAGGCCTCCCTGCAGCAGGCCGTGCTGGTGAACGGCGCCCACGCGGAGCCGCACGCGCTGCTCGGCCGGCTGCACCTGAAACGCCGGGCCTATGACGAGGCCATCGGCAGTTTCGAGAAGGCGCTCGCGCTGACCCCCAGCGACGGCAACCGCCTGCTGCTGGAGACCGCCTACGCCGAGCGCAAGCGTTCCCTGGAATTCAGCTCCAACGCGCCGCCGGTGGTGCTGCGCGACCTGGAGCTGTACCCGGTGTTCTCCGCCGCCTACAAGCAATACGCGGATGCGCCGGTGGGCGCCGTGCGCGTGGAGAACGCGGGCAACGTGGACCTGGGCAATCTGAAACTCACCTTCACCATCAAGGGCTACATGGATTTCCCCGCCCAGGTGGACATCCCGCTGCTGAAGGCCAACAGCATCGAGCGCATTCCGCTCAAGGCCGCCTTCAACAACAAGGTACTGGAGGTGGACGAGGACACCGGCGTGCAGGTGGAAGTGGCCCTCGGCTACACGCGCGACGGCCAGGCCGACGCCATCACCCTGACCCAGCCCATGACCCTGTACGGCAAGAACGCCATCCTCTGGTCGCGTGCGCCCATGGTCGGCGCCTTCATCACGCCCAAGGACGACACCCTGCGCGACTTTGTCCGCAGTGCGGTCAACGCCATGAAACCGGAACCCGGTCCGCTGAACGGCCGCGTGGTCACGGCCATGACCCTGTTCAGCGCGCTGTCGGCGCACGGGGTGCGTTACGTCACCGATCCGAACGCGCCGTATTCCAAGCTGGCGGAGGACCAGGTGGACTACGTGCAGTTTGCCCGCGAGACCCTCAAGTTCAAGAGCGGCGACTGTGACGACCTGACCGTGCTGTTCAGCGCCGCGCTGGAGAACCTGGGCATCGAGACGGCGGTGCTCGATGTGCCGGGCCATCTGCTGCTGATGTTCGACACCGGGCTCAGGCCCGACCAGGCCGACACCGTGAGCACTGATCCGGAACTGCTCGCCATCCACGACGGCCGCGTGTGGATCCCGCTCGAGACCACCATGATCGCCACCTCCTTCGGCGAGGCCTGGACCGAGGGTGCGCGCAAGTACCGCGAGCACGCGGCCGCCGGCAAGCTCACGGTGGTGCCGGTGCACGAGGCCTGGGGCACCTACCAGCCGGTAACCCTGAAGCCCGCCGGCTACGACCTGCCGCTGCCTTCGGTTGAGAGCGCCGCACCGCTGCTGCGCCATGATCGCGCGGTGCTGCTGGAACGCAGCCTGGAGCGCCTGGTCGCCCCGTACCGCGCCATGCTGGCGGTGGCACCGGACAATCGCGCCGCACGCATGCAGATGGCCATCGTCTACGCGCGCAACGGCCTGGACGAGAAGGCCTTCGCCATCCTCGACGAACTGGCGGCCCAGGCGGAGGACGCGGCGGTGTTCAACAACCGCGGCAACGTGCACCTGGCGCGCGGCGAGACCAACCGCGCCCTCAAGAGCTATTTGCGCGCCGAGCAGCTCGACCCGGCGGACGCGCGCATCAAGCTCAACGTGGCCATCGCCCATTACAAGGCGTCCGGCATGGAAGAGGCGCGCAAGAAATTTGCCGAGGCCGCCGCCCTCGACGCCGGCGTGGCGACCGAGAATGCCGGCTTCGCCAAGTTGCTGGGGCTCTGACGGTCGCAGCGACTCGCAGGTCACGTTGACGCGCCGCGTCTACGTGACAACAACCCGGGCAAAGGCACCATTCAGGAACGGTGTGCACAACGGCGCACGACGAAGCATGACGGACGAGGAGTCCTCGAACATGAAAACAAAGCTGATTACGTTATTGGTCTCCCTGACCCTGGCCCTGCCCGTGTTCGCTGCCGAACCGTCCAAGCCGGCGCCGCCGCCGGCGGGCGCATCGTCGCTGCTCATCGATGCGCTGCGCAGCCTCAGCGGCCTGCTGCCCAAGCCCGAGGCGCCGCGTAACGAAGCCGGCGCCGTATCGACCATCGGTATTCGCGGCAACGAAAGCACCGCCACACTGATTACGCCCTATTGGAAGGACGACCGCAGCAACGACCCGGCCTTCAAGGCGCAGCTGGAGGCCTACCTGGCCGCCCACAACCTGTTGCAGGCGCAGCGCTGGGACGAGGCACAGCAGGCCATGGTCCGCTTCCTCGGCGAGCATCCCAACAGCGACCTCACGCCCCATGCGCGCTTCGGCCAGGCGCTCGCCGTGGCGGGTGTCGGCAACGGCGCCGCGGCCGCGAGCCAGTTCCAACAGTTTGCCCGCGACTACCCGCAGCACCCGTTGCGCGGTGAAGCGGAACGACTGGCGACCGCCTTGCGCGCCGCGCAGTAAACGCCCTCATGAAGGGCCGCCTGTTCCCGGTCAGCGTGGGCATCGCGCTCACGCTGCTGGTGCTCTGGCTGCAGTTCACCTCGCTGCCGCTGGCCCGCCAGGCCATGCAGCGCCTCGACTATCTCGCCTACGACCTGCGCCTCGAGGCCACCCTCGGCGAACCCCGGGTGGACCCGCGGGTGGTCATCGTGGACGTGGACGAGAAGAGCCTGCAGGCGGAAGGGCACTGGCCCTGGCCGCGGGACCGCATCGCCGAACTGGTGGACAGGCTGTTCGCTCAGGGTGCGGCGGTGGTGGCTTTCGACGTGGTGTTCGCCGAGGCCGAGCGCAACAGCGCGCAGGCGGTGCTGACGCGCCTGCACAGCCGCGGCATCCGCGACGAGGCCCTGGCGCGCGTGTTGGGCGCGCGTGTCAGCGAGTTCGACAACAATGCGCGCCTGGCGGACAAGATCGCCGGCCGCGACGTGGTGCTGGGCTTCATTCTCCATTCGCGCGACGAACCGCCCACCGGAGTACTACCCCAGGCCCTGGTGTTCGCCGATCCGGAACAGGTCGCGCAGACCAGCCTGCCGCGCGCCGTCGGCTACACGGGCAATATCGAGGTGTTGCAAGGGGCCAGCCCCTACGGCGGTTTCTTCAGCCTGATGCCCGACAGCGACGGCATCTACCGGCGCGCACCCATGCTGCAGCGCGTCGGCGATCAGGTCTATCCGTCCCTGGCCCTTGAGGCGGTACGGCTTTATCTGCTGGCCGAGCGGATCGATCTGCAGACCGCCTGGCTCGGCAACGAACAGGTGGTGGAAGTCATCCGCATCGGTGATCGCCGGGTGCCGACCGACGCCCTGGCCCGCGCCATGATCCCGTTCCACGGCGGGCGGGGCAGTTTCCCCTACGTCTCCGCCACGGACGTGCTGCACGGGCGCGTGCCGGACGCCACGCTCGCCGGCAACATCGTGCTCATCGGCACCACGGCCCAGGGGCTGTTCGATCTGCGCGCCACGCCGGTGCAGAGCATCTTCCCCGGGGTGGAGGTGCACGCGAACCTCATCGCCGGCATGCTCGACAACCGCTTTCCCGTGGAACCCTCGTGGGCCGCCGGCGCCAACTTCACGTTGACCGTGCTGCTCGGCCTGCTGCTCGCCTTCCTGCTGCCGCGGCTGTCGCCCTCGGCGATGGTCCTGGCGACCCTGAGCGTGGCCGCCGCCGCCATGGGCGCCAACGTCAGCCTGTGGACCGGGAGCGGCATCAATCTCGCCATGGCGCCGGCGGTGCTACTGGTCGGCTCCATCCCCACCTTCAATATCGCCTTCGGATTCTGGCGCGAGTCCCGCGGCCGGCGTCGGCTCAAGGCCATGTTCGGCCAGTACGTGCCGCCGCAACTGGTGGAGGAGATGAACCGTCATCCCGACCGCAATTACGGCTTCACCGGCGACAGTCGCGAGATGTCCGTGCTGTTCTGCGACATCCGCGGTTTCACCACGCTGTCGGAACGGCTCACCGCAACTCAGCTGAAAGAGCTGCTTAACCAGTTCTTCACGCCCATGACGCGCGTGGTGTTCGAGCACCGCGGCACCATCGACAAATACGTGGGCGACATGATCATGGCCTTCTGGGGTGCGCCGGTGGACGACCCGGAGCATGCCCGGCACGCGGTTTCCGCAGCGCTGGCCATGCTGCGCGAAGCGGAGCGCCTGAGTGCGGCGTTCACGGCGAAGGGGCTGCCCGAGGTGGCCGTGGGCATCGGCATCAACTCCGGCGTGATGAACGTGGGCGACATGGGTTCCGAGTACCGCCGCGCCTACACGGTCATCGGCGACGCGGTGAATCTCGCCTCGCGCCTGGAGGGCATGACCCGTTTCTATCGGGTCGGCCTGGTGATTGGTGAAGGCACCTACCAATACGTCCGCGAGCACGTCGTGTGCCGCGAACTGGACCGCGTGCGCGTGAAGGGCAAGACCGAGGCAGTGACCGTGTACGAGCCGCTGTGCCCGCGCGCGGCCGGGACGGCGGAACTGCATGCGGAACTGGCGCAGCTCAGCACGGCCCTCGCGCGCTTTCGCGCCCGCGACTGGCAGGCCGCCGATGCGGCGTTTGCCCAGCTTGAAACCGCGTGCCCGGACGTGTATCTGTATGCCCTGTACCGGCAGCGCATCGCAGCGCTGCGCGTCGACGAACCCGGTGAAGACTGGGATGGCGTGTACGAACGAACCACCAAGTGACCGATGCCGGTGTGTCCGAGACCAAGAATAACCGTGCTGTGAACGCCTGCCTGCCATAAGCCGCCCCTCATTTTGCCGATTTCCAGCCGATAACCGCGTACGTGCAAGACCCGCTACCTCCTGGCCGCCGGTCTGATGCTGTTTGCTTCCCAGGCCCTGGCGCGGCTGGATATCTATGAGATGCAAAGGCTCATCGAATCGGGCCAGGAAGCGGCTTATCAGCTTGCCTTGCCGTATCGCAGTGCCTACGAAGGGTTTGCCCTGTTCGACTTCTATTACGGCTGGGCCGCCCTCGACAGCGGTCATCTGGATGAGGGCGTGTTCGCCCTTGCGCGCGTGGTCATGCAGCAGCCGGACAATTCGTCGGCCCCCAGCCCGAACACGCCATGGGCAGCTACGGACTGAAGGGGACGGCCACCACCTCGCCCATCGGGCTCAGCGGGACCTTCGTGCTGGAGAAAGGCCCCGTGGACCCGCTATAGCGTGACGGCCGGTCACTCGTCGCCGCGCGACAAGCGACCGGCGAATCTCCGCCGCACGCCCGACCGAGCGGTTTGCTCCTTATCCCGTCGATAACCAGCAGCGCCTGCCCATAGCCACCAGCGGTCTTACCGTGCCCATAAGCGACGCTGCCGGAGTTTCCGAAGGATCGTTTTTACCCATGGACAACGGAACGAGTTTGACTAGCCTTAGGCAGCATTGAACGGCAGCACGATTCTGTTTCCGGCGAAGATCGTAACGGGAAAGGTAATAGAAGTGACGCCAACTCAACTTCCGCACACTACGTCGTTGTCGACAGCATCGTTTCCACCTTCCGCAAAGGCCATGGTCGGAGCGCTCGGCGAGACGCCCCTGCCGTCAGACATGATCACGGGGGGGGAGGGGGTTCTGCCACCCGCCGTCGGACTGCTGCTGGTCGCGCTGATCGGCCTGGTGGCCGTGACACGGCGAGGATGGTTCCGCGCCGGCGACAAACACTGATTCCGCCCGTACGAAAGATCGCATACATCGCCGGGACGCAATGAAGCCCGGCCGGTGAGAGATTCGTTCGTTCGCCGTGGCACAGGCGAGCGATACCATGAGGTGACAGGGAAGATGGAGTTCTTGCCGGTACTCGCGATGGCGATGGCAATCAGTCTGGTCGTCATTCCGCTGATGGTCCGTCACGCGGTCCGCCTTGGACTTATCGACCAACCCGATCCACGCAAGGTCCACCACCTGCCCATACCGCGGGTCGGTGGCGCCGGGATCGTGCTCGGTGCGCTGATACCGGTCGGCGTGGCGCTGCGGGACGAGCCGCTGATGCTGACCTATATCCTCGGCGCCATCGTGCTGACGCTGTTCGGCCTGTGGGACGACCGCAAAGAACTGGGCCACTACGTGAAGTTCATCGGCCAGTTCGCCGCCGTCGTTCCGGTCGTGTACGTGGGCGATCTCTACGTGACCCATTTCCCGTTTGTGGGCGAGGGCGTGATACCGGAGGCGACGGCCCGGGCATTCACGCTCATCGCGCTGGTCGGCATGATCAACGCCATGAACCACTCCGACGGACTCGACGGCCTGGCCGGCGGCGAGGCGCTGCTGAGCCTCGGCGTACTCGGGTTCTTATTTTTTCTCAGTGGCGCATCACCGGCACTTATCGTCGTGGTGGCGACCATCGGCGGCGTGTTCGGTTTCCTGCGCTACAACACCCACCCGGCGGGCGTGTTCATGGGCGACGCGGGAAGCCAGTTCCTGGGCTTCACCATCGGTTTCCTCTTGATCCTGCTCACGCAACAGGCCGAGCCGTCGCTAAGCCCGGCCGTCGTGCTGCTCATTGTCGGACTGCCCGTTGCCGACATCCTGGTAGTGTTCTGGAAGCGTGCGACCAGTGGCCGCAACTGGTTCCGCGCTACCCGCAACCACGTGCACCACCGGCTGCTCCAGCTGGGTTTTCTGCATCATGAGGCGGTGATCCTCATTTATCTCATTCAGTTGCTCTTCCTCGTCGCTGCGATCTGGCTGAGACACGCGCCGGACGCCTACCTGCTCGGGGTATACCTCGGCGTGTGTCTGGTGCTGTTCGGCGGCATGTCGCTCGCCGAACGCCGCGCTTGGCGATTCGAACCCATCTGGCGTGGGCAGGGATGGATGTCCGCAGGGGGCGCGGACGGTTTTCACTGGCGTGTGCGTGCGCCGCGGCGTTTCCTCGAATACGGGATTCCGCTGTACCTGATCGCGTCCAGTCTGCGCGTGGACAAGATCCCGGTGGATGCGGCAACGACGGCGAGCGTACTGTTCGCAGTGCTGCTCCTGGCGCGGCTCAGCAATCTGCGTCTGCACGCGTCGGTGCGTAGCGCCCTGGTGTTCGCTGCCTCCACCGTGGTCATTTACCTGTCGCACGATTATCTGGAACTGCCGGCGCTCGCTGGAATGGTCGAGGGCTGCGTGCTGGCATTGTTTGCCGTCAGTATCGTCGCAGCCATGCGCTATTCTCCACGGCGGCGGAAGCGCGAGTTCGTGCCGACGGCCATGGATTTTTTGGTGGTCATTGCGCTGGTGCTGGCCATTGTCGCGCAGGGCAATTACCTGGAGTTCGGTGTACCCGGGCTCGCCGGCATGATTTTCGCCACGGGTGTGGTTTTCTACGGCTGCGAGTTGCTTATTACGGAGAGACGCGAGCATCGCCACTTGCTGGATCTGGCAACGTTGCTCGCCATGGCGATTCTGACCACCAAGGGGCTGTTGACCGTGTGAGTGCGGAACGTCGCAGGTAACGCGGCGCCGGTAGGCGCGCCTCACTTTTTACGAACACACATCGACCACATTGCCCCTGCGGCTGGCACGGCCAGCGCATGGGCGACGCTACTGGCGTCATGACAGGGAAGTCGGCTGAACCAGTCATGGATCACGCCACCCGCGGTTTGGGCGGCGAATGGCGGTAGCGTTCCCGAAGCGGCACCGGCATGTGCGCGCGGTTTGCCGGGAACGGACGGGTGAACTATACCTAACCGCGCCTAAAGCTTGTTGCGCAAAACCATCAGCCAGACGGCGTCTAATGACGGCGAATGGCGGTAGCGTGCCCCGCCACCGGGCAAGGACGCGAGACACGTGTATCTGAACTTCTTCAAGCTTCGTGAAAAGCCTTTCTCGATGCTGCCGGACCCGGCATTTCTCTACCTGAGCCGACAACATCAGCGCGCCCTGTCCCTGTTGCGCTACGGCATCCTCAATCAGGTCGGCTTCACCGTGCTGACCGGCGAGGTGGGCTGCGGCAAGACCACGCTGCTCCGCCGCCTGATGGCAGAGCTGGACAAACGCGTGACAGTCGGTCTGGTGTCCAACACCCAGTGCGAGGACTTCCAGGAACTGTTGCAATGGATTTCGCTGGCCTTCGGCCTGGATTACCGGGGCAAGGACAAGGTCGCGCTCTACGAGGACTTCACGGAGTTCCTGGTACGGGAGCACGCCGCGGAGCGACGCAGCGTGTTGCTCATCGACGAGGCCCAGCACCTCGATACCCGCGCGCTCGAACAGTTGCGCATGCTGTCCAATGTGAACGCGGGCAAGCACCAGTTATTGCAGGTGGTGCTGGTGGGCCAACCCTCGCTCTGGCAATGCCTGGCGCGCCCCGAACTGGAACAGTTCGTCCAGCGCATCGGCGTCGACTATCACCTCAAACCGCTCGATCAGGTGGAAACGGCCAATTATATCCGCCACCGTCTCACGGTCGCAGGCGGCGCACCGGACCTGTTCTCGATCGAAACCATCGTTGTCATCTGGCGTTACACCAAGGGTATTCCGCGGCTCGTGAACCTGTTGTGCGACACCACGCTGGTCTACGCCTATGCAGAACAGTCCCCGACCGTGACCCTCGCGCTGCTGGAAGACGTGGTGCAGGACAAGCGCCAAGGCCCGTCGCGACTGTGGGCGGGACTCACGCCCGCGGATCAGGATTTCGACATCCTGGCCATGGCATCGGTCGGCGACAAGCCGACGGTGGCACGCCCGTTTCCCCTGAACGACGGCGGCAAGGCCGTTTGATGCCGGTCCGGCATCCGCGGGGCCAACGCCATCGCGACGCCGGTTTTCCACGGACGGACATTCCTGACAGGTAACCCCATGAAAGCAGTGATACTCGCAGGCGGATTGGGCACCCGGTTGTCGGAAGAGACCACCATCAAACCGAAGCCGATGGTGGAGATCGGTGGCCGGCCGATCCTCTGGCACATCATGAAGATCTACTCGACCCACGGCATCAACGACTTCATCATCTGCTGCGGCTACAAGGGCTATGTCATCAAGGAGTATTTCGCCAACTACCGCTTGCACCATTCGGACGTCACCTTCGATCTCCGGGCGAACCAGGCCGAGGTGCACCAGAACGGCGCCGATCCATGGCGCGTGACCCTGGTGGACACGGGCGAAGCCACCATGACCGGCGGCCGTTTGAAACGCATCGCCGACTACGTCGGCAAAGGCACGTTCTGTTGCACCTACGGCGACGGGCTCGCCGATGTGAACATCAGCGAGGCCATCGCCTTCCACCGCAGCCAACGCGCCCTGGCCACACTCACCGCCACCCAGCCGCCCGGGCGGTTCGGGGCCTTTACTCTGGAGGCGAACAGCAGCCGCATCCTCTCCTTCAAGGAAAAACCCGACGGTGACGGGGCCTGGATCAACGGCGGATTCTTCGTCCTGGAACCTGAAGTCCTGGAGTACGTCGACGGCGACGACACCAGCTGGGAGCGCGAGCCGCTCGAACGGCTGGCCAACGACAACATGCTTGCGGCCTTCAAACACGAAGGCTTCTGGCACCCCATGGACACCCTGCGCGACAAGTACACCCTGGAACAGCTCTGGAACAGCGGCACGGCCCCCTGGAAGGTCTGGTAGGCATGGGCAATCCCGATTTCCTGGTCATCGGCGGGGGTGTCATCGGACTCAATGTCGCGATGGAACTCAAACGCCGCCATGGCGATTGCACCGTGCGGCTGCTGGAAAAAGAGGCGCACTGCGGCGAACACGCCAGCGGCCGTAACAGCGGCGTACTGCACGCTGGTTTTTATTACACCGCCGACAGCCTCAAGGCGCGCTTCACCCGCGAAGGCAACCGCTTGCTGGCGGAATACTGCGAGCGGAAGGGGCTGCCCATCAACCGCTGCGGCAAGCTGGTGGTGGCGCGCGACGAGGCCGAGGACCGCGTGCTCGACGAACTGCTGCGCCGGGCACGCCACAACGGCATCGAGTTGTGCGAGGTGGATGCGAAGACCGCGCGGGAGATCGAGCCGCGCGCCGTCACTTGGCAACGCGCGCTGTTTTCGCCGAACACC
>JALOAT010000010.1 GCA_023228645.1 Gammaproteobacteria bacterium
CGAGCAGATCCGCAAGGTGCGCGACAATCCGGCCTTCAGCGATCCCGACACCAGCTCGTTTTCCTGGAAGTGGCACCACGCCATGTACGCACGTGAAGTGGCCTATGGCCTCATGGCGCAGGTGACGGCGGAAAAGGCCGGTGAGCCGCGCGACGAAACGCGTGTGCAGATGTTCACGGCCATGGCGGACAATCATCTCAAGCAGTGGCGCCGCGGTGATTACAGCGACGTCAGCTTCAGTGGCGGCAACAACTATCTGCAGCCGTTCATGTTCGCGCTCATCTCCCAGTCGCTCATCGAGTTCTATGAGTGGGAGAAGGAAAACGGCCGCGATCCCGACGGCTATCTCGCGGACATTCCCGGCAAGCTGGCCTCGTTCGCGCGCTGGATGTTCAACGAAGCGAAGGTGCGTACCGGCACGGCCGCGGGCAAGCGCCTGTGGATCGCCGACATCGGCGGTCGCAGCGGTTCATGGAACTCCAACGGCGGCACGGGTTACGGCGCGTTTCTCTACAACGACGTCAACAACCCGAACCTCACGCCCGACCTCAACCTGATCATCGCGCCGGTCTATGCCTGGACCTACATGATGACCGGCGACCCGCAGCTGCGTGATGCCGCCGACGCCATCTTTGCCTCGGGTGCGGCCCTCGCAGCGGTGGACTGGGGCGGCAAGATCTTCAACCAGAACTATCGCTGGAGCATTCACTACGTGAAGTGGCGCGTGGAAGGCGATCGCCGCTGGGCAACGGCGGCCTGAGGAACCGCACTGAAACGTGGCCTCTGGCCCCGCGCCAAGGCGCGGGGCCGCGGCCGATACATCACTCGGTTGCCGTTCCACGGGTGCGGGCTACGCTGATGGCACGACCCGCGGCGAGGCCGCCGCGTGGCGCAGCGCAGGCGACACAGGGAGTGGAGCATGAGCACCAGGCGTCTGCGGGCGTTACCCAAGGCAGCGCGTGATCGCCTGCTCATGCAGCCGTGGATGCTGCGGCTGCTGACGCCGTTCGGTCACGACCTCGCACCGGAACGCTGGGTCTTCGTGCTCGGTTGCTATAACTCGGGCACCACGCTCCTCGCCAGCATCCTGCGCCGCCATCCGGACCTGGCCGGGCTGCCGAACGAAGGCAGCTTTCTGACCGACGCCCTGCCCTATCCCGAGCGCTTTGGCTGGCCGCGCATGTGGTGCCGCTGCCTGGATCAGATGCGCCTCGAACCGGGTGCCGGCAGCGCCGAGCGGGCGCGGCGCATCAAGCGCCACTGGTCGCTCTGGTATCCCCGCGGTGCCCGCAACCTCATCGAGAAGTCCATCGCCAACGCGGCTCGCATGCCGTTTCTCGAGGCGCACTTCGCGCCGGCCTGGTTCATCTACATCGTGCGCAACGGTTACGCGGTGGCCGCGGGGATCCGTGACAAGGCGAACCTGAAGCGCTGGCACAGCCCCTACGCAGAGAGCGGCTATCCCATTGAGCTGTGCGCGGAGCAGTGGCGTGTGACCGACGAGGTAGTGCAGCGCGACCGCGCGCGGGTGCGCCGCTTCCTGCAAGTGCGCTATGAGGATCTGACGGCGCAACCTGCTGAGACACTGCGCAGTATCACCAACTTCCTCGGCGTGGCGCCGCTCCCCGACGCGCTGGTGACACGCCGTTGGGAGGTGCACGAGGCGAGCGATCCGATCCGCAACATGAATGCCTCACGGTTGGCCCGGCTTGCGCCGGACGACTGCGCGCGCATCGAGTCGGTCGCCGGTGCGCGGCTGGCGGCGCACGGCTACGGTCGGCGGGAGGCAGACGCCGAGGTGCACCGCGCGGGCTGAGCTTCAGCGCTGGATGAGCGCACGCAGCGCCTCGCCGCCACTTTGTAGCACGTTGGTGGGCAGGTCACCGAGGGTGTGCAGGTACACGTAACGCTCGCGCACATAGCGCACGTTGAGGCGGTAGCGGTGGATCATCCCGTAGGGACGCAGGCCGAGGCGCTGCGCCCAGCGATGCGCCGCGGTGTTGTCCACGTGGATGTGGGTATGGATCTCCGTGACTCCCGCCTTGCGCGCCTCGTGCAGCACGGCGAGGGCCAGCGGCGTCGCCGCGCCGCCGCGCCGTCGCAGCGCGCGCCGGAAGGTGTACAGGCCCTCGGTGACGCCGAGCCCGGCAGGCAGGGTGGGATACATGCCGGCCCACAGGCCGAGGCGTTGACGCCGCGCGCGATCCAAGGACGACATAAGCCACATGATGCCGAGTGGCTCGGCGTCTTCCAGCCAGGCGTAGCCTTGCGCGATGCCCGCTTCCCAGAAGTGCTGCGCGGAACGCAACTGCGGCTCGGCGGCCTCCGGGTGTTGGCGCAGGCGCGCCATGAGGGCCTCGTCGATGGTGTCCAGCACCACGTCACGCGGTGCCGGCGGCAGCACGGCGAGCGGCAGGCTGTAGCGCACCCAGCGCTCGCAGCCGAGGCGGCGCAGTCCTGCATCATTGAGCCGTGCGGCCAAGCGCACCAGGCGGCGGGCCGCTTCGGCGGAGACGATCCGGCAACGGCGGTTGGTGCAGAACCACGACGCGTGCATGGCGGGGCGCTGGAAGCTCGCGGATTGCCGCAAGCATAGCCGAGCGCCCGCCCTGGCCGGGCGGCCTCAGCCCAGGCGCGTGCGTGCGCGCGCTACCGCCGCGCGCACCTGCGCCGGCGCAGTGCCGCCCAGGTGATTGCGGGCGGCCACGGAGCCTTCCAGCGTGAGCACCTGGAACACGTCTTCTTCGATGACGTTGCAGAAGGCGTGCAGCTCGGCGAGGGTCATGTCCGACAGGTCCTTGCCGCTCTCGACGCCGTAACGCACGGCCTTGCCGACGATCTCGTGGGCATCACGGAAGGCCACGCCCTTGCGCACCAGATAGTCGGCCAGGTCGGTGGCCGTGGAGAAGCCGCGGCGCGCGGCCTCGACCATGTTTTCCCGCAGCGGGCGCATGTTGGGGATCATGTCGGCGTAGACCTTGAGCGAACCCTTCACCGTGTCTATGGTGTCGAACAGCGGTTCCTTGTCTTCCTGATTGTCCTTGTTGTACGCCAGCGGCTGCGCCTTCATGAGCGTGAGCAGGGCGATGAGGTGGCCGTTCACGCGGCCGGTCTTGCCACGCACCAGTTCGGGCACGTCCGGGTTCTTCTTCTGCGGCATGATGGACGAGCCGGTGCAGAAGCTGTCGGACAGTTCCACGAAGCGGAACTGCGCCGAACTCCACAGGATGATCTCCTCGGAGAAGCGCGAGAGATGTGTCATGAGCAGTGCCGCGGCGGCGGTGAACTCGATGGCGAAGTCGCGATCGGACACCGCGTCCAGGGAGTTCTCGCACACCCGCGCGAAGCCCAGTTCGCGGGCGGTGAATTCGCGATCGATGGGATAGCTGGTGCCGGCCAGGGCCGCGGCGCCAAGCGGCAGGGAGTCCACGCGCTTGCGGCAGTCGAGGAAACGCTCGCGGTCGCGCTGCAACATCTCGAACCAGGCCAGCAGGTGATGGCCCAGGGTCACCGGCTGCGCGGTCTGCAGATGGGTGAAGCCGGGCATGATGGTGTCGGCCTCGCGCTCGGCGGTGTCGACGATGGCGGACTGCAGGCGCACCAGCTCGCGCACAATGGCGTCGATCTCGTCGCGCAGGTAAAGGCGCACGTCGGTGGCCACCTGGTCGTTGCGCGAGCGGCCGGTGTGCAGCTTCTTGCCGGCGATGCCGATGCGGTCGGTGAGCCGCGACTCGATGTTCATGTGCACGTCTTCGAGGCGGATGGACCAGGGCAGTTCGCCGCGATCGGCCTCCTCGCGGATGGCGGTGAGGCCCTGCTCGATGGCCTGGCGCTCGGCCTCGGTGAGCACACCCACGTGGGCCAGCATGCGCGCATGGGCGATGGAGCCGGCGATGTCGTGGCGGTACAGGCGGCGGTCGAATTCCACGGAGGCGGTGAAGGCCTCCACGAACGCGTCGGTAGGTTCGGTGAATCGTCCAGTCCAGGGCTTTTCGGGCGCGGAATGCTTGTCGCTCATGGCAATGCGGGGGGCAAGGAGGAAAGGCGCGCAGTATAGACCATCGGCCCCACGAGGGGGGTATCATGGCCGCACCATGGACGCCCCCAAGGACAGTTTCTTCCTCCCGGATTTTTGCGCCCTGCCGGTCGCCGCGGCGGTGGTGCTGCTATCGGAACTGTTCGCCTTCATCATCGCCCTGGCGCCGCTCGGGCGCGGCGACGATTTCTGGAGCGATCTGGCGCTGGTCTCGATGTTCGTGCAGTGGGTGGCCCTGGTGGGGGCGACCACGCTCTGCCTGCTGCGCCCGCTGCTGGCGCGCCTCGACAGCCGCGTCGCGGCGATGATCGCCTGGCTGCTGCTGGTGGCGCTGGTGGGCGTGTTCAGTCTCGGCGTCACGCGTTTCGCCGCCGAATTCGCGCTGCCGCTGGTCACTGCGCCCGCAGAATTCGTGCTGCGCAACATGGGCATCGGCGCCATCGTGAGCCTCATCACACTGCGCTATTTCTTTTTGCAGCATCAATGGCAGCAGCGCCTGAAGGCCGAGAGCGAGGCGCACATCCAGGCCCTGCAAGCGCGCATCCGCCCCCATTTCCTGTTCAACAGCATGAACACGCCACAGAGGCCTGCGCATCTGAAGGGGCAAGCGTAACGCGGAAGGCGCGGAGGCGCGGAGGACGCAGAGGGAACGGAATACCCAAAGATTCTCAACGTGGAGCCGAGGGCATGGGGCAAGGAGCCCTGTTTTTCCTCCGCGTCCTCCGCGCCTCCGCGCCCTCCGCGTTTAACCCCTCAACAGGTGGCCGAGGGGGCGCAGGCGCCCGGGCGGGCGGCGAGGGGGCCGCTGCGGCCCAGCCGTGACAGGGAGGTGTCGATGGAGGCGTCCAGGTAGCCGCCGAAGAAATCGGGCGTGGTCAGGCCCACCATCTTGTCGGTGAGCTGGTGGCCGGCCGGGTCGAGAAACACCAGCGTGGGCGTGACGAAGACCGTGTAGCGTTCGGCCAGGGCATCGACGGTGACGGTCTTGCCGTCGAAGTCGCGCAAGGTGCCGCCGCCGAGCTCCAGCTTGCGGATGAGCACCTTGTCCTCGTAGTCGCCGCTGATGATCATGGGCCCGAGGAACTCGTCTTCCATGCGCATGCAATAGGGGCAGTGCTCGGCGGAGAACATGAGCAACAGCGGCACCTTAAGTGCGCTCGCGCGCTCGGCCTCGGCGCGCAGATCGGTCGCCTGCGGCACGGTCACTTCGCCGGCCGTCACGGCACCGATCCAGCAGGCCACGCAGGCCGTCATCAATCGCAGCAGGTGCACTCGGCTTCTCCGTATGGGAATTACGTCACTTCCGGCTAGCTTAGGTACCCCTCCCCGGTGCGGCAATATGCCCTAAGGGGGTATGATTCGCCCTTTCGTTGCAGAGCCTTAGCTATCGCCATGTCCCGACTCGTCCGCATCGCCACCCGCCAAAGCCTGCTTGCGCTCTGGCAAGCCGATTATGTCGCCGACGCCTTGCGCCGCGCCCATCCCGGGTTGCAGGTCGAACTGGTCAAGATGGTCTCCCGCGGCGACAAGATCCTGGGCGCACCGCTGGCGAAGATCGGCGGCAAGGGCCTGTTCGTGAAGGAGCTCGAAGAAGGCCTGCTGAAGGGCGACGCCGACATCGCCGTGCACTCCATGAAGGACGTGCCCATGGAATTCCCGGCGGGGCTATGCCTGGCCGTGGTGTGCGAGCGCGAAGACCCGCGCGACGCCTTCGTCTCCAACCGCTTCGCAAGCCTGGATGCGCTGCCCCAGGGCGCGCGGGTGGGCACCTCCAGCCTGCGCCGCCAGTGCCAGGTGCTGGCCCATCGCCCGGACCTCGACATCACCTTCCTGCGCGGCAACGTGCAGACCCGCCTGGCCAAGCTCGACGCCGGCGACTACGACGCCATTATCCTGGCCAGCGCCGGCCTCAAGCGCCTGGGCCTGGCGGACCGCATCACCCAGCTGCTTGAGCCGGAACTCAGCCTGCCCGCCGTGGGCCAGGGCGCCGTGGGCGTGGAATGCCGCTGCGACGACGCGGAGATGCACGCCCTGTTGGCGCCGCTCAACCACCCGGACACCTGGACCCGCGTGGCCGCCGAACGCGCCATGAATCACCGCCTGCAAGGCGGCTGCCAGGCGCCCATCGCCGGCTATGCCACCCTGGAGGGCGAAATGCTGCGCCTGCGCGGCCTGGTGGGTTGGCCCGACGGCACGCGCCGCGTGTTCGTGGAAAAAGCCGCCCCGCGCGGTGAGGCCGAAGCCCTGGGCACGGCGGTAGCGGACGCCCTGCTGGGCGACGGTGCCGCCGAGATCCTGAAGGCCCTCTATGCCGATGCATGAGCTGGCCGGTATCGGGGTACTGATCACCCGGCCGGCCCATCAGGCGCGCGGCCTGGCCGAGCGCATCGAGGCCCTGGGCGGCACCGCGGTGGCCTGGCCGACGCTGGACATCGTCCCGCCCCAGGACCCGGCGGCCGCCGAACGTACGCTGGCGCGGCTGGCGGAATTCGATGTGCTGGTGTTCGTCAGCGCCAACGCGGTGAGCCATGGGCTGGCGCTGCTCTCTGGCCCACTGCCCGCCGGCATCCAGGTGGCGGTGGTCGGCGACGGCACCGCCCGTGCCGTGGCCGAGCAGACCGGGCGCCCGCCGGCGCTGCGGCCCGCCACCCGCTTCGACAGCGAGGGCCTGCTGGCCCTGCCGGAACTCCAGGACCTGCACGGGCGACAGGTGCTCATCGTGCGCGGCGAAGGCGGCCGTGCGCTGCTGGGGGAAACCTTGCGGGCACGGGGCGCCACAGTGGAATATGCCGAAGTCTATGGCCGCGCCGTACCCGCCGCAGCGCCCGCCGCGGCGTTACAGGCGCTGGCAGAAGGCCGCGTGCAGGTAGTGACCGCCACCAGCAGCGAGGGCCTGCGCAACCTGGTGGCCATGGCCGGGGTGCATACGCCGGCGTTGCTCGCGCTGCCGCTGGTGGTCGGGGCGGAACGCCAGCGCCGCACCGCCGCCGAGCTCGGATTTCATGGCCCGATCATCGTGGCCGAAAACGCGGATGATGCGTCCATCGCGGCGGCCGTAGTGCGCTGCGTGACGCCTGGGGGAAGAGAGGGGATGAGCGAAGACAACGACACGCCGCAGAGCGCGGCCACCGAAACCATGGCGCCCGACGCGCTGGTCGGCGTGCCCGACAAACCAACGGACGGCAACCGCCGCAGCGGACGCCTGCTGGGCGCCACCGCGCTGGTGCTCGCCCTGGCCGCGGGCGCCGCCGCCGCGTGGCTGTGGAACGAGCTCGAGCGCACCCGCGCCGAGGCCGGCGCGGCGCAGGCCGCCCTGGCCGGGCAGATCGACACCCTGCAATCGGCCACCGCGCGCCAGGCCGCAGAACTGGACAGCGTCCTGCGCGATACCCAGGAGGCGCTGACTCAGCGCCAGGCGCTCAAGGCCGCGGTGGACGACCTGCGCATGCGTCTGGCCCGCGACCGCAGCGATTGGCAGCTCGCCGAGGTGGACTACCTGCTCACCATCGCCAACCGCCGCCTGCGCTTCGAGCGCGACATCCCCGCCGCTATCGCCGCCCTCGAAGAGGCCGACGGCCGCCTGCGCGCCCTGCAGGACCCGGCCATGGTGCCGGTGCGCGAGGCCATCGCCGGCGAACTGGAGAGCCTGCGCGCGGTGCCGGGTGTGGACCGCAGCGGCCTGGCCCTGAAGGTGACCGCGCTCATGCACGGCGTGGCCGGCCTGCCGCTTTCGGCCGAACTGGACCTGCGGCCCGCAGGCGAGGCCGAAGCAAACCCGGCCACCGGTGTGGCCGACTGGCGCGAGCTGTTCACTGCCATGTGGCAGGACATCAAGGGACTGGTGACGGTGCGACGCCGCGACGAACCGGTGCAACCGCTGCTGCCCCCGGAACAGCGCTTCTATCTGCAGCAGAACCTGGTGCTCAAGCTCGAGACCGCACGCCTGGCGCTGCTGCAAGGCGAGGCGACGGTATATCGGACGGCCCTGGACGAGGCGGAGCGCTGGACCCGCGAATACTTCAATACCGGCACCGCGTCGGGCGAGGCCTTCCTGCAAAGCCTGGCCCGCCTCCAGCAGGAACAGATCGCGCCTGACCTGCCGGACATCGGCGGTTCGCTGCGCACACTCCGCCGCACCGTGCGCGAGTTGACGCCGCCGCGCGTGGAGGGCGAGGCATGAGGCTGCTGCTCTCTGCCCTGGTCGTCCTGATCGCCTCCGTCGGGGTGGCGCTGCTGGCCGCCCGCGACCCGGGCTACGTGCTCGTGACCCGCGGCCCCTGGGTCCTGGAGACCTCGCTCGGCTTTGCACTCGCCGCCCTGGTGCTGGGCTTCGCTGCGACGTATACCGCTCTGCGTCTGGCAGTGAACACCTGGGGCATGCCGCGCCGTCTCGCCGCCTGGCGCCAGCACCGCCGCGCCGTGCGTGCACGCCGCCTCACCCAACGGGGCCTGGTGCAGCTCGCCGAGGGCAGCTGGAAGCGCGCCGAGCGTGACCTCATCCGCGTAGCGGACGACAGCGAGTCGCCGGTCATCAACTATTTGTCGGCGGCGCGGGCGGCACAGCAGCAGGACGCCAGTGATCGCCGCGACCACTATCTCACCCTCGCCCACCGCGCCATGCCCGACGCGGAAATGGCCGTCGGCCTGACCCAGGCCGAGGTGCGCATGGCGCAGGGCCAGTGGGAACAGGCGCTCGCCACCCTCGAACACCTGCGCGCCCTCGCCCCCAAGCACAATCACGTGCTGTGCCTGCTGCGTCGGGTCTATGAACAGCTCGGCAGCTGGCGCGAGCTGGCCGCGCTGATCCCGGACATGCGCCGTCACTCGGGGCTGCCCGCCGACGAGCTGCTGGCCACCGAACGGCTCGCCCATGCGCGTCTGCTCGACATGGCCGGCCAAAGCGGCCAGATCGCCAAGCTGCGCGAGGCCTGGGAGGCGGTGCCGCGTCCCCTGCATGACGATGGCCTCGTGACCGCCGCCTTCGCGCGCAACCTCGCCTGCCTGGGCCAGGGCCCGGCCTCCGAAGAGCTGCTGCGCGACGCCCTGAAGCGTCAATGGGACCCGGAACTGGTGCGCCTCTACGGCCTGGTGCGCGGCAAGGACCTCAACCAACAGCTCGCCACCGCCGAGGGCTGGCTGAAGCGCCACGAGCGCAGCGCCCTGCTGCTGCTCACCCTCGGCCGCATCTGCCTGCAAAACCGCCTGTGGGGCAAGGCACGCACCTACATGGAGGCCAGCCTTGGCATGGAACCGCGCGCCGAGACCTATCGCGAACTGGGCGTACTGCTGTTCCAGTTCGACGAACACGAGAAGGCCACGGATTATTTCCGCAAGGGCCTCGAACTGGCCGTGGGCACCGATGCCTGCACCAGCTTCAAGGTGGAAGATCCCCTCCCGGCGCGAGCCAAGGCCTGACAGCCAGACCAGCCGCCGGCAGCCGCGGCTTCAGGCCGAACGCGAGTTCCCTCAGGCGCTGAGAATCGCGGCCTGAGGCCGCTCCACATCCATGCCTCAGCCCTGCTCCCAGGGCAAGCCCTCATAGCGCCACCCACCCAACGTGCCGCGGTGGCGATGCTCGTCCAGGTCGCCTTCGAAGCCGTCGAGCACGTTGTAGACGTCGCTGAAGCCGGCATGCAGCAGCGCCCAGCCGGCATCCACGGAGCGTTTGCCGCTGCGGCAGATGAGCAGCACCGGTGCCGAGGGCGCGTGGGCCTCGGAACCGATGCCGCCAAGTACGGCGCGGCGCACCCGCGGCACGAACTCGGGGCAGACGATCCAATCCGGTTCGTCCATCCACGGGATGTGGATGGCGCCGAGGGGGTGGCCGACGAACAGGTATTCCGCGGTGGAGCGGATATCGATGAGCAGCGCGCGCGGATTGGCCTGGACGAACTCCCAGGCCTCGCGCGGGGTGAAGTGCTGAAGAACGGGTGTGGTCATGAGTGTAGTTATACCCGCTCAGCGCAATTAGCCAAGACCGGCGTGCGAAATCGCGCGACACCAGCGGGGGCCGGGCGCGTTAAAATGCCGCTCCATGACCGCTTCTCCCGCCAAACCTCCCAAGTCGCTGCTGCGCGCCGCCGGCGAGGCCATCCGCGACTACGACATGATCCGCGACGGCGATCGCCTGCTGCTCGGTGTGTCGGGCGGCAAGGATTCTCTATCGCTGCTGCAGGTCCTGCTGCACCTGCAACGACGCGCCCCGGTGCGCTTCGACGTGGCCGCGGTGACGGTGGACCCGCAGATCCCCGGGTTCGACCCGTCCGGCCTGAAACCCTACATGGCCGAGCTGGGCGTGCCGTATTTCTATCACGCGGAACCCATTGCCGAAGATGCGCTCCGGCGGCTGAAGGACAACGATTCCTTCTGCGCCTATTGCGCGCGCATGAAGCGCGGCATCCTCTACCGCATCGCCCGTGACCACGGCTACAACGTGATCGTGCTGGGTCAGCACCTGGACGATCTGGCAGAGAGTTTTTTCATGTCGGCCCTCCATGGCGGTCAATTGCGGACCATGAAGGCCCACTACACCATCGAGGCCGGTGATCTGCGCGTCATCCGCCCGCTGCTCTATGCCCGCGAACGCCAAACCCGCGACTTTGCGCTCGCGGCCGGGTTGCCCGTGGTGGCGGACTCCTGCCCGGCCTGCTTCACCAAGCCCACCGAGCGCCAGCACATGAAGGAACTGCTGGCGGTGGAGGAACAGCGTTATCCCACCATCTTCCGCAGTCTGCTCACCGCCATGCGGCCCTTGCTCGGCGGCAAGGGCACGCCTGAGTCGCCGGCGGATTGAATGGGATCAACGCGGAGGGCGCCGAGACGCGGAGGTCGCGGAGAAAGCAAACTTGAAAAATCGGGGCCTACCGCGAGGGGGAGCGTGAGGCACTCCGAAGCCCGTCGATCGCCCGCGAAACAAACGACTACTCCGCGTCCTCCGCGTCTCCGCGTCCTCCGCGTTGCCCCTCTTGTCCCTCTCCGACAGCTTGCTTGGGGCGGCCCTTGCGCGGATACGGGTCGGCGAGCCCGTCCGGGCGGGTCTGGAACAGGCGCAGCGACCACATGTACTGGGACGGGTCGACGCGGATCATCGCCTCCAGCGCCTGATTCATGCGCGCAGCGTCCTGCACATCGTCACCGCTCGGGTAGTTTTCCAATGCCGGGAATAGGCGCGCGGTGTAGTGGCCCTCGTGGTGGTAGGCCATGAACGGCACCACCACGGCGTTGCACAGGCGCGTGAGCTTGGCGAGCGCGGTCAGGGTGGCGGACGGCACGCCGAAGAAGGGGGCGAACACCGACTTGTCGGGCCCGAGGTCTTCGTCGGGCATGTAGTAGAACATGTAGCCGTCGCGGATCAGTCGCACCAGCGGGCGCAGGTTGTCGTGACGCTCGAACATCAGACCCCCTTGGCGGGTGCGGCCGCGCGCCACGAACCAGTCGAGTACCGGATTACGCAGGCGCTTGAACATGCTGGTCGCCTTCCGATGACGACGATTGACCGCGATGCCCGCGAAATCCACCGCCACGTGATGGCCGGTGAGCAGGATCACCGGTCGGCCGGCCTCCAGGTGCGGCCGCAGGTGCTCCTCGCCCTCCAGGGTCACCCGTGCGTCGATGGCCCGCCCCGAACCCCACCACAACAGACCGTAATCGAGCACGGTCTGCATGAACTGGCGGAAAAACGCCCGCGCCAGCGCCTCGCGTTCCGCGGCGTGTATTTCCGGAAAACACAGCTCCAGGTTGATGTGGACGATGGTGCGGCGCTTGGCATGGCGCTCATAGGCGAGCCGGCCGAGCCACGCGCCGAGGGCGAGCCGCCAGCGGGTGGGCAGCAGCGAGACCAGGCCGAGCAGCAGCACGGCGAGCCAGCCGCTCGCGTGCCTGGGATGGAGAAAACGCCACGAAAATGGGCCGGGATAAAGGGAATCTTGCGCGGACATGCACGCTCCGGAAAAGGCATTCAGCAGACGAGGCGGCGCGCGCGAAGCGTGCCGCGCCTATGATAGCGCGTCGCTGCGGCGATCTTGCGTGCAGTGTAACGCCTTCAGCGTGAGTCCCTGCGCTTAACGCAGCTGGGCGAGGAGTCGACTCGCCATCGCCCGGGCCTGACGAGCGTAACCACCGCCGAACAGCAGGAAGTGGTTGAACACGTGGTAGAGGTTGTACAGGTCCTTACGCTGCGTGTAGCCCGCGTCCATTGGCCAGGCCGCCCGGTAGGCCGCGTAGAAGCGCGGCGAAAAGCCCCCGAACAGCTCCGTCATGGCGAGGTCCGCCTCGCGATCGCCGTAGTACACCGCAGGATCAAACACCGCCGGCTCGCCCGACGCGAGCGTCGCCCAGTTTCCACCCCACAGATCACCATGCAGCAGCGAGGGCACGGGTGTGTAGCCGCCGAACAGCTCCGGCAGTCGATGGAGGAGTTCATCGCCCAGATCGCGCAGACGGGCGTCGCCGCCCAGGGCGCACGCGCGATCGAGCAGATAACCGATGCGCCGTTCACGCAGGAAACCGAGCCAGTCTTCGTGCCAGGCATTGCGCTGCGGCGTGGCGCCGATGGTGTTGTCGCGATGCCAGCCGAACTGCGTGGCGGTGTGACGGTGCATGGCCGCGAGCGCCTCGCCCAATGCCTCGTCACCGCCGCGCCCACCGGGTTGAAGGTACTCAAGCACCAGATAAGCGGCGTCTTCCACCACACCGAAATCGATCACTGCGGGCACGCGGACGGTACGGGTCGCGGCAATCGCCCCGAGGCCTTCCGCCTCCGCCTCGTACATGCGCACACCATCGCCACGGTTGAGCTTGACGAAAAAGTGTTGTCCGCCGTCGCTCAGCACCATCGCATCGTTGATGCATCCGCCGCTGACGGGCTCGGGCGCCGCAGGTCGGAACGACGCGCCTATAACGCCTTGAATACGGTCTGCAATGGCTTTCCATGGGTGCATGTGATGGCTGTCTCGATGCCTACCGTATTCGGATTGACGCTTCCAAGTCTCAATCAGGGCCCCGGGACACGGCAATAAGAGCGCACCCTACAAATGCAGCGCACGGTGCTTCGCCGCGATGAATTCTCCATGCGAAATGTAGAGCAATTCGGCGAGGCGCCGTACCAAGTGTTCTTCGTAAGGATGCACGTGGCCATCCGCGGTTGCGATACGCCACAAGGCCTCCACCATGCGGACCTTCTGTGAATGATCGAGGTGTTCGTTGATGAGGGAGGTGAACTGAAAGTAATCGGTCGCGTTGCGCGCCTCCTCCGCGGCGAGCCGAATCAATTCGTCTGCTGCAGCATCGTCGAGGCCGAAGCGTTCGCGCACCGACGCGATCACGGCATCGCGCTCCACGGTGCTCACATGCTCATCCTGGCGCGCCATTTCAAGCAGCAGGGCAGCGGTGGCGAGCCGCAAGGCATGCTCGTCACCGCCACGTACGCCCGGCACGACTTCGCGCTCGAAAAACTGCCTCAGTCTGTCGAGCATGTCAGCGCATGGGCACCGGCGGCACCTGCTCCAGATGCCAGATGTCGCGGTTGTAGTCGAGCATGGTGCGGTCGGTGGAGAAGCGGCCGCTTGACGTCGTGTTGAGGATACTCATGCGCGCCCAGCGTTCTTCGTCCTGATAGGCGATGTCCGCCTGCCGTTGCGCATCCACGTAGCTGCGAAAATCCGCGGCAGTCATCCACGGGTCTTGCGCACTGCGGATGGAGGCGACGATGGGCTCGAAGATGCCTGGCTCGAACTGATTGAAGAAACCGCATTCCAGCAGCGACAAAACCCGCTTGAGGTCCGGGTCCCGTTCGATGATGGCGTACGGATCGTAGATGCGCCGCATGGCTTCCACCTCCTCCGCCGTGAGCCCAAACAGGAAGAAATTATCGTGGCCGACTTCCTTGAGAATTTCGATGTTGGCGCCGTCCAGGGTGCCGATGGTGATGGCGCCGTTCATCATGAATTTCATATTGCCGGTACCCGAGGCCTCCTTGCCAGCCGTCGAGATCTGCTCAGAGAGATCGGTGCCCGGACAGATCACCTCCATGGCCGAAACGCGGTAATTGGGCAGGAACGCCACCTTGAGCAGATCGCCCACATCCTTGTCGCGATTGACCACCTCCGCCACGGCATTGATCAGCTTGATGATGCGTTTGGCCATCACATAGCCGGGCGCCGCCTTGCCGCCGAACAGCACGCAGCGCGGCGTCCAATTTTCCGTGTCGCCACGCTTGATGCGGTCGTACAGATGGATCACGTGCAGCACGTTGAGCAACTGGCGCTTGTATTCGTGGATGCGCTTCACCTGCACGTCGAACATGGCGTCCGGATTGAAGGTGACTTCGCACATCTCCTGCACCAGCGCCGCCAAGCGCTTTTTGTTTTCTCGCTTGACCTCGCGCCAGCGGATGCGGAAGCCCGGGTCGTCGGCATAGGGTCTGAGCTGCTCGATCTGTGCCAGCTCGCGCACCCAGCCATCACCGATGGTGTTGGTGAGGAGCTCCGCGAGCCCCTGATTACACCAGGCGAGCCAGCGGCGCTGGGTCACGCCGTTGGTCTTGTTGTTGAACTTCCCCGGCCACAGGTCGTAGAAATCACGGAACAGCCCCTGCTCAAGCAGGCGCGAATGCAACTCCGCAACGCCGTTCACGGAGAAGCTGCCGACAATGGCCAAATAGGCCATGCGCACCTGGGTCTCGTGGCCTTCCTCGATGATGGACATGCGCCGCAGGCGATCGGTATCGCCCGGCCAACGCTGCGCCACCTGGGTGAGGAAGCGCGCGTTGATCTCGTAGATGATTTCCAGCAGGCGCGGCAGCAGTTCCTGGAACATGCGCACCGGCCAGCGCTCCAGCGCCTCCGGCAGCAGCGTGTGATTGGTGTAGGCCATGGTGCGCGAGGTGATGTTCCAGGCCTCGTCCCAGCCGAGTCCGTGTTCGTCCATGAGCAGGCGCATGAGTTCGGCCACCGAGACGCTGGGGTGCGTATCGTTCAGCTGGAAGCAGTTGGTGTCGGCGAAGCGGCTGAAGTCGTTGCCATGCACCCACACCCAGCGACGCAGCACATCCTGAAGACTCGCCGAGGCGAGAAAATACTGCTGGCGCAGGCGCAGCTCCTTGCCATTCTCGCTGGCGTCGTTGGGGTAGAGCACCATGGTGATGTTCTCGGCGGCGTTCTTTGCCGCCACCGATTCCGCGTACTCGCCGGCATTGAACTCGCCGAGGTCGAACTCCTCGGTGGCCGCCGCCTTCCATAGCCGCAAGGTATTCACGGTCTCGTTGCGGTAGCCAGGTACCGGGATGTCGTAAGGCACGGCCAGCACGTCGGAGGTGTCCACCCAGCGGTGGCGCAGGCGGCCGAGGTCGTCACGGTAGGCCTCGCTGCGGCCGCGGTATTTGACCCGCTGGGTGTATTCGGGGCGCTCCAGTTCCCACGGGTTGTCGCTCATCAGCCAGTGATCCGGCTCCTCGACCTGACAGCCGTTGACGATGCGCTGGCGGAACATGCCGTATTCGTAGCGCAGGCCGTAACCGCGCACCGGCAGCTGCAAGGTCGCACAGGAGTCGAGAAAACAGGCCGCGAGGCGGCCGAGGCCGCCGTTGCCGAGGCCCGCATCGGGCTCCGTCTCGATGATTTCCTCCATGAAGATGCCGAGGCGATACAGTGCCTCGGTGGCCTCATCCCTCACGCCCAGGTTGAGCATGGCGTTGCCCAGGGTGCGTCCCATCAGGAATTCGAGAGACAGGTAATAGACACGCTTGCAATCCGCTTCCTCGTAGGCATAACGCGTGTTCTTCCAGCGTTCCATCAAGCGCGCGCGCAACGCCAGGGCGAGCGCCATGTACGGGTAATGGGGCGAGCTCACCGAGTATTTGTCGCGCCCGAGCGCGTGCAGGAAGAACCGGCGGAAGTCGTCGGCGATGGAGTCGGCGTCCATGCCGAGCGGCGGCAGCTCGGTCAGGGACGGAATAGGGGCACTTCGTAAAAGCGCCTTGGTAGGCATGACGGTTCCTTTCGATGGCAGCAGATACTGCTGCTGAAGATTGGGTGTAACTGTACTGGATCGAGCCCTCCGCATCATCACTGCATCTGCCCCGGATGGCTCGCAGCGTGAATGCGGTCACAAGCACCCGCAGCCTAGACTTATAGACAACCGGATGGAGGGAATGGCCATGCGCGAAGGCCGTGATGATGTACTCGATCTGTTCCTGGCCGCGGTGGACGCCGCGGGCGGACTCGGGCGACTGGTGCGTGAGCGCCGCCTCGCGTGGTTGCCGTCGTTGATGCAAGCGGCCTTCATCGTGTCCCAGCAGGAGCACGCACACCGCACCGTCGAGGACATCGCCGACGACCTCGGTGTTCCCCGCGACCTGGTGGAAAGCGTACTGAGCGCGCCCGTGGACACCGGGGCGGCAGACCTGGAAAGGCTGCCCGGGGACGAGTTCGAATGGGGTCACACCGCGGGCGGGATCGCCAAACGCGCCTATGCGACATCCGCCGAGGCGCCACAGCCTTAGCGTCGGACTCGCCGTTTGCATCAAGGATTTTGTGATCCGTGCTCACATATCTGAGTATTGACCGCGACAGGTGCGGAGCACAGCGCCGTCAGCGCTTGCCGGGCGGAGGCCGTCTGGTACATTTTCCCGAGGGTGGTCACGGATCGGCGGCATGAAAATCAGGCACCTGTTCGGCACCAAGGGCTTCACGCTCTACTTCATCGCGCCAGAGGAGCCGCTCACCCACGCGGTCGAACTGATGATGCGCTACCGCATCGGTTCCCTGGCGGTGATGGAAAACGAACAACTCATCAGCATCGTCACTGAACGGGACGTCATGCGTGCGGTGCACGAGCGGCTCGGTGATTTCGGCACCCTTGCGGTACATGAGGTGATGGCGCCCCGGTTGGTGACCTGCCATGCCGATGAAAGCATCGACGATGCCATGGAACGCATGTTCGAAAACGAGCTCGGCCGCCGCGTGCGCCATCTGCCCGTACTCGACGGCGATCGCCTCATGGGCATCATCTCCATCTCCGACATCGTGCACGCGCTGTTGACAGAAGTGCGCTTCGAAAATCGCCTGTTGCGCAGCTACATCAAGAACTGGCCCGAGGCCGAGGTCTGAGCTCCACTACGGCTCGCGCGGGTACGCCCCGTCCATCTGCAGGTCGTTATTGCGCGCGAAGCCGACGAGGAATTCCAACAGCCGCGGGTCGTCCTCGCCCAGGCTGGTATCCACCACCACACACTCCACCCCGTCCCGCATAGCCATGTGCACCTTGGGGTGAAAGCGGATGCGGCGATCGGGTCCGAGGGTCGCCACGGAGGTGGTGAGCCGCTGGGCCCAGTCGGCCGGTCGGAAGCGCCGACCCGCGCGGGTGATCCCCTTGATGACCAGCTGCTCCGGCACCTGTTCCATGGTCGGCCGCTCTGAGCGTTGGTGGCGCTGTGTGCGCCTGCGGCAAGTAAAGCAGTTCGCCGCGACCCAGTCCGCGCTTGCGAGCCGGATTGCCCGGCGCCACTCCTGATAGACTACAGCGCCCCGGTCAGTACAAGAAAAACAAACCCTCATGACCTCTCGCCATCACATCGTCATCGTCGGCGGCGGCGCCGGCGGCCTGGAACTCGCCACCAAGCTCGGCGACAGCCTCGGCCGGCGCGGCCTGGCCGACATCACCCTCATCGACGCCGGCTTCACCCACGTATGGAAGCCCCTGTTGCACGAGGTGGCGGCCGGCACCCTCGACACCAGCGAGGACGAACTGGAATACCTGGCGCAGGCGCGCTGGCACCACTTCCGCTACCGGCTCGGCCGCATGGTGGGCCTGGACCGCGAGCGCCAGGAGGTGCAGCTGGCGCCCACCCATAACGAGAACGGCGAGCTGTTCATCCCGGAACGCAGCTTCGGCTACGACACGCTGATCATGGCCGTGGGCAGCATCAGCAACGACTTCGGTGTGCCGGGCGTGAAAGAGCATTGCCGGTTTCTGGATACGACGCGCCAGGCCGAACGGTTCCAGTCGGCGCTGCTTGAGCAGATGCTGCTCGCCCACACCCAGGGCAAGCCCATCGAACCGGGCCAACTGGACGTGGCCATCGTGGGCGGCGGCGCCACCGGCGTGGAGCTGGCGGCGCAGCTCTACCACGTTACGCGGCGCCTGTCCGCCTATGGCCTCGACAACATCGACCCGGACAAGCACATCCGCATGAGCGTCATCGAGGCCAATCCGCGTATCCTGCCGGCCCTGCCGCCGCGACTCTCCTATGCGGCCGAGGGCGTGCTGCGCGAGCTGGGCGTGGCCGTGCTGTCGGGTGAACAGGTGGTGGAGGTGACGCGGGAGGGCATCCGCACCGCCGGCGGACGGTTCATCCCCGCGGCCATGAAGGTGTGGGCGGCGGGCATCAAGGCGCCCGACTTTCTCAAGGACCTCGCCGGCCTGGAGACCAACCGCATCAACCAGCTGGTGGTGACGCCGACGTTGCAGACCACGCGCGACCCGAACATCTTCGCCCTGGGCGACTGCGCCGCCTGCCCGCTGGATGACAGCGGCCGGACCGTGCCGCCGCGCGCCCAGGCGGCCCACCAGCAGGCCTCGCTGCTGGTGAAGTCCATGAAGCAGCGCCTGCGCGGTCAGCCGCTGCCGACGTACCGCTATCGCGATTACGGCTCGCTGGTGGCCCTCGGCCGCTACAGCACCGTCGGCAGCCTGATGGGCAACCTCACCGGCAACCTGCACGTGTCGGGCTTTCTCGCCCGCGTGGTGTACCTGAGCCTGTACAAAATGCACCAGGTGGCGCTGTACGGCGCGTGGCGCACGGCGCTGATCACCGCCCTGCACGTGTTACGCCGCGGCGTGGACCCACGCATCAAGCTGCATTAGCACGCAGATTGCGTTGGAAGTGAGGGAAAGGCCTTAACAGGGGGAAATCCATTTTCCGGTAGGTTACGTTGGCGCGCAGCGCGTACCATGGACAAAGCTCCGTAGGTCACGTTGCGAAGCTACGTGACATCTTTATCTCGCAAGGATGCGCTACGCGCGAAGATTGTTTTTGACGGGGTTCCCGTCCCCGTCTAAATATCCTTGGGCGTAGCCCACATTGAAGATGTCACGTAGGCGCTGCGCGCCAACGTGACCGACGAAACCTTGGGTACGTGCGGGAAAAACGGCGGTTCAATTGACCGGTGCCGCCTGCTCCAACTGGCGCAGGCGCGCGTGGGCATCGGGCGGCGCGTCGGGCACGGCCGCGAGCAGGGCGCGGGCCTCGGCGGCGAGTTCCGCGGTGGCTTCCGCGTCGAACAGCCACAGCGCCGCCTCCAACCCGTCTGCGTCCGCACTCAGCAGGGTCGGTAGCAGTTCCGCCACGGGCACCGGTGAATCCGGCAACATCAGGTCCGCCACCAGCGGGTGTTCCAGCAGGCGCATCTGCTGCTGGCGCGCCAGGGCCTCGTCGTCGAGCTCGGTCTTGGCGCGCAGGTCGCCTGCAGCCCCGCGCCGCACCGCACCCATGATGGCGTCGATCAACCGGCCGAGTCCCGCCTTGACCTGGTCGAGCCCGCCCAGGGCACAGGCCTCCGCATAGGCTTGGTCCAGGCGCGCCTTCAGGGCGAGCACCACCTCGCTCTCTTCGTTGGACGAGAGCGCCGCCGCCTCCTGCACCAGGCCCTGGAAACGCGTCATGAACCCGGCCCGGGCGGCGGCATCGGCCTCGCGCGCGGCCCGCCATTCCGCCTCGGCCACCTCGCGGCGCGCAGCGGCGAACAGGGGATTGCCGGCCCGCCGCGCCAGGTGCCGTTCGCGCGGACCGGGCGCGTGGTGCGCCGTCGTCATCAGTGCACGGCGCCGCGCAGGGCGATGAGCACGTGTTCCAGGTGCTCGGCCACTTCCACGCCCAGGTCGGTGAGGAACCCGCCGTCCTCGGCGCTGATGAGGCCCTTGGTATGCAGGCGGATGGCGGCGCTGGCCACGCTCGGCGGGGCATCCTTGTGGATCTTGAGGCCGGTGTGCAGGGATCGGAGGTCGAAACGGGAGAGCACTTCCATTTCTGCCGCGAGTTCCGGGGTAAACAACGGGGGTTTGCTCATGGGTCTTGTTCTCCGCCTTCTTGTGGGCGCACAGGATCTCCTACGCGCAGGGTACCGCTGGGAAGCACGGCGCCGTGACGCTGCCGTAAGCCGGCACCGCATTGTACCCGCCGCGCCCACCGCCTGCTCCATGCGCCGCAAGGCGGGCGGGATCACGCCGGTCGACCGGCGGCATCAAGCGGGATGGCGTGACTGACCCGCGACGGCGAGCCGGTCCAGGTAGTTCTGCCACAAACGCGCCTGCTCGCGCCCCAGTTGGTACAGATAGGCCCAGGTGAACAGGCCGCTGCGGTGGCCATCGTCGAAGACGATTTTCAGCGCGTAGTGGCCGATGGGGCGCAGTTCCTCGATATTGACCTCGGCCTTGCCGACCTGGAGCACGGCGCCGGCTCCATGGTGCCCCTGGACCTCGGCGGACGGCGAATGGATACGCAGGTATTCGCAGGGCAGGGTGAAACGCGCACCGTCGTCGAAGGCGATTTCGAGGGTGCGCGCAGCGCGGTGCAGGATGATCTCGACCGGGTGGGGCGTGTCAGGCATAGGAATCCCTTATTCTCGGGAGCACGACGGGGGTGTGCTAATTACTAGGGCAGAGATCGTCTTCCCGCGAGGTCGCCGCCATGAACGCGAAGCTAGTCCTTGCCCTTGTGCTCTCTTTCGCTGCCATGAGCGCGTGCAGTACGCGCGAGGTGGTAAGCGGCGCCGCCGGCGGTGCGGGCGGCTACGAGCTGGCCAATAAGCGCGCCATGGACCAGCTCAAAGATGACTACGCCGCCGGCCGCATCACCCAGGACGAATACGAGCGGCGCAAGGAAGAGATCGAAAGCCGCTCGGCCGTGTACTGAGACCGCCGGGAGTGCTCGCCCCCGAGCGCTCCCCCGCCCTCACGCCGCCGCCAGACCCTCAGGCGCCGGGTAGCGCTTGACCACGGCGTCAGGCACCTCGCCACGCGTGGCCTGGAACAGCGCGTTCGATTCCAGCACGAAGGCCACGAACACCAGGATCACCGTTGGCATGACACCGATGCGCGTGAGCGCGGTGAACATGATGTCGCGCATGTTGGGCTGCATGCCGAGACCGAGCAGCCAGGCGAGCAGCAGGATGCCTCCGGTCACACCGTAGCCGATGAGCAGCAGGCGGCAGCGGCGCAGCGCGATCTGCCAGTGGGCCATGACGAACCAGGGCTCGCCGCTCACGGCGCGCCGGGTACGAACATAGATGAAAGCCATCACCATCAGTGAAAACACCACCGGCAGCAGCAGCGCCCAGGTGCCGATGTCCAGTGCGATGGCCGCGGGCGCCAGCAACAGGTGGAAGGCGATTAGATTGATGATGAACAGCTCATGGGGGTTCTTGGCGCGGTTGCGCTCCGTTTCGGCCACTTGAAACTGCATCGCTGCCTCCGCTTAGGTGTCTGCCGGCGAATATTAGAGCGCGATTATATACCCATGACCATCAGGCCGATCCCTACCCGCGCACACGTCGGCGTCCTGCGCCCATGTTTGCCACCCTTCAGACTCGGTGGCTTCCACGGTTCAGACCACGATGCCCAGGTGCGCTATACGTTGCGTAGAGCGATCAAGGAGGCAGACCATGCCCGTACGCACCGCGGCTGCCGAGTGGCAAGGCGGCCTGTTCAAAGGCCACGGCATCGTCCGGCACCCGGCCGACGGACCGGCGATGCCCTATTCCGCCGCCGCGCGCTTTGGCGAGGCCCGCGGGACCAACCCGGAGGAACTCATCGGCGCCGCGCACGCCGGTTGCTTTTCCATGGCGCTCGCCCTGTCGCTGGAAAAGGCCGGGCACACCGCCGAACACATCCGCACCCACGCCCGGGTGCACATCGACCGTGAGGGCGAAGGCTGGCGTATCACGGCCATCGAACTCGATACGGAAGGGCGCGTCCCCGGCCTCGACGAGGCAGGATTTCAACAACTCGCGGAGACCGCCAAGCGCGAATGTCCGGTATCCCGCGCCCTGACGGGGACGACCGTTCACCTGAACGCGCGATTGCTTCAAGGAGGTGCCATGAACATCCACGACTTTCTCGGCCAGGTACAGCACCGCGCACAGCTGCGCGACATGGACGAGGCGCTGCGCGCCACCCGCGCCACCCTGAGCACCCTGGCGGAGCGCCTGCAGGGCCGCGAACCCATGCAGCTGGGCGCCCAGCTGCCGCACGAGATCGCCGAATTCCTCAAGGGCCCCACCGCGGGCAGCGGAGAGCGCTTCACCTCGGACGAGTTCTTCCGCCGCGTGTGCGAGAAGGAAGGGGTCGATCTGCCCGCCGCCGTGTACCACGCGCGGGTCGTGCTGGACGTGCTGAAGGAGGCGGTATCGCCCGGCGAAATCGACGACGTGCGCGCCCAGCTGCCGCCCGATTACCAGCGACTGTTCGAGGGCAGCAGCGGCCCCATGCCACCGGCCTGAACAGGGCCGCCGCACGGCGGCGGTCATCTATCCTTAACCGACTCTGATGGAACGGCCAAACGGACCATGGACGGTCGTCATGGCGTCATCTACCGGTTGACCCGGTTGCTGTACCCGCTCAGCGAACTGGCCGATGCGGGCCGGCAGGCGCTCGCCCGCCAGGCGCGCGTGTTGCGCCTGCCGCCGCAGGCACGGCTGCTGGCGCGCGCCGAACAGCGCTGGCTCACCTACCTGCTCAAGGGCGAGGTCGCCATCACCGGTCCCGCCGGGCTGGCCGAGCGCATCCCCGGCGGCAGTGCGCGCGCGCGCCGGCCGCTGTTCGATACCAGCCCCCAGGCGATGGAGGCGGTGGCCCAGACCGGCGCCATTGTGCTGCGCTTCGAGCGCGCCCAGGTGGGCAGCCTCATCTCGGCGCAACACCAGGGCCATGCGCCGGTGGAGCTGGCGACCCGCGTGCTGCAGGCCTGCCGCAGCGACCCGCCCTTTCTACGCCTGCCGGTGGCGCACATCCGTGAGTTGCTGGGAGAGACCACGCGCCTGAAGGACGTGGCCCGTACCGTCGCGCACACCCCCTGGCTGGAACGGCGTTTCGTCGCTGCAGTGAACCGCGGCAACGGCCCCGCAGTCGCCGGTGCGGCGGAGGCGGCGCTGCGCCTGGGTATGCCGGCCTCGCGCGCCCTGGCGCTCTGCCTCGCCGTTCAGCCGCTGTTCAGTGCCCGTGATGCGGAATTGCGCCGGCGCATGGACGACACCTTCGGCCACAGCCTGTTCATCGGCTGTTTCGCCTATACCCTGGCGCGCCAGCACGCCTGCCCGGACCCCGAACAGGCGCTGTTCGCCGGGCTGCTGCACGAAGCGGGGGCGGTGGCGGTACTCGGGTTCGTGGACACCCACCCCGAACTCGGGGTCGGCCGCACCGAACTGGACCTGCTGCTGCGCCGCTTGCGCGCCCTCACCGGGCCGATGCTCCTGGAGCGGCTCGGCCTCGATGACTTCGCCGGGGTGGCCGAGCATGCCGAGCGCTGGATGCGGGCGAGCCCCCGCCTCGACGTCACGGACCTGGTGACGCTGGCCCACCTGCTGGAACAGCCGCAGCTGCCCGGTGAGCGCCCCCGCGTGGAAGATACGCCGGCGTTTCAGAAACTCGGCTGGGAACGCTTTTCGCCCCAGCGGGCCGCCCGGCTCACCGCCGTAGCTCGCAGCATGGCGACCGCACTGAACCGCCGCCTGACCTGAGCGGCCGCGTGACCCTGCTGCGGGCAGCGGCTACCATGGCGCTTCCGTCGATCGGACGCGCCCATGAAACTCCGTCTGCAATCCAAGTACACGCTGTCCATCACCGCGGTCATCGTGGTGGTGGCGCTGGTGCTCACCGCCGGATTGCACATGCAGTTCAATCGCGCCGCCGTGAGCATGGAAAACGCCAGCGAAACCCTGCTCGCCGCCGCGCTGAACGACGCACTCAATCAGGAGGCGTTGGCGGCCGTGCACTTCGCCGCCGCCGTCCTGGCCGAGCCGCTCGCGCGGGGCGATCGCGCGGCCATTGCTGGACTGCTCAAGGAAGTCGAGACCCTGCAGCACTCCATCATCGCTGTGAGTGCCTTCGATCACCACGGTCGCCTGCTGCACAGTACGGCCACCCGTGAAGCCCACGCAATCCCGCTGACCCTGCGGCCCGGCGAACCGGCCATCGCGCGCGGGCCGGAATGGCTGGTCGCGACCGCACCGGTGCGCCGCGGTGAACGCATCGTCGGCGCGGTACGCCTCGATCTGGCACACGACGGCCACTTGGCACGCGTACAGCAGATGCGCGATCACATCGACGCCCTGCGCGTCGGCACCCATGTGGAGGCGACGATGTGGGCCGCCCTGCTGATGCTCGGCTTGATCGGCGCAGGCGTGCTCGTGAGCGGTTGGCTGGCGCGGCGCATGAGCCAACCCATCACAGCACTGGCCCAGGCCGTGCGCGATTTGCCGGAAGCCACCGGGACCATCATTCCGGTGCGCGTGGGCCATGACGAGATCGCCGAGCTGACGCGAGCCTTCGCCCACATGCGGGTGCGCCTGGACGAGACGACGGTGTCACGCGATTTTCTTGAGGCCATCATCACCGGCATGCACGAGGGACTGGTGGTGACGGATGCCGAGGGCCGCATCCGGCTGGTCAACCAGGCCACCACGGCACTGCTTGGCGAGACGCGCGAGGCGCTGAACGGGCGATTGTTCGCGGAGTTGTTCGCCTTTCCGTTCCATTACGAGGATGTGGCGCAGGCGCCGGTGACCGAAACCATGCTGCGCCGCGCGGATAACCAAGCCATCCTGGTGGCCATTTCGCGCTCCTGCATCAATGCGGCCGGGGTTGGCGGCGACGTTTTTGTGCTCCACGACATTACCGAACAGAAGCGATTGGTGCGGGAGCTGGAAAACTATCGCTCGCGTCTGGAATTCATGGTTGCGGTGCGCACCCGCGAGCTTACCGCCGCGCTCCAGGAGCTGGAGGCGTTCAGCTATTCGGTTTCCCACGACTTGCACGCCCCGCTGCGCGCCATCAACGGCTTCGGTGCCGCCCTGTGGGAGGACTACCATGACCGCCTGGACGAAGGCGCGCGCGACTATTTGGAGCGCATGCGCGCCGCCACCGTGCGCATGGGCGAGCTCATCGATGGCCTGCTGGAATTGTCGCGCGTGGTGCGCGCCGAACTGGTGATGGAACCGGTCGACCTGAGCGCCCTGGCCTCGGAGATCGGCCAGCTGCTGACCGCCGCCGATCCATCGCGCCGGCTCGACCTGCGCATCGCCCCCGGCCTCGCGGCCGCGGGCGACCGGCGCCTGCTGCGGTCACTGCTGCACAACCTGATGGAAAACGCCTGGAAGTTCACCCGCTCGCAGACCACGGTGGAGATCGGCGTCGGCGTCAGCGAACGGAAGGGCGTGCAGGTGTTCTTCGTGCGCGACAACGGCGAGGGATTCGACAGCCACGAAAGCCAGCGTGTGTTTGAGCCCTTTCTGCGCCTGCATCCCGACGTTCCCGGCACCGGGCTCGGCCTGGCCACGGCCACGCGCATCGTGCAACGCCACGGCGGCCGGTTGTGGGCGGAATCCACGCCAGGGGTGGGGACCGTGTTCCATTTCACCCTCGACAGCTCAACCGGCGACCGCAGCTACGAGGAAAGCCGCGAATCGTCGAGCGCACCACTGTCGTAGATGATCAACGCCCAGACGTCAGCGCCCTCTTCGTGACGCACGATGTACACGCCGCCATCGTTGCCACGCAGTTTGAAATACCGGTGGGCCGCACCTTCCCAGCGATCGATCACCTCCACGTCCATACTGCGTCCGCCGAAGTGCAGGCGGCGTGGCGTCTCGTCGCCGCAACAATCGGCGTGGCTTTCCACCTGCACCTGGAGGAAATCGCTCATCCTTTGAACGTAGTCGCGGCCGGCGCATTGCACGAGTGAGGGCGGTCTCGTATCGTTATACGCCTCACCTGGCCCGCGGCGGGCCACTTTAATCCGGAGTTTCCATGAGTGAACGTCGTTGGTTTGGGCGCGGCAAGCGTTACCTGCTCGCGGGTGCGCTCACCTCGATTCCGCTGCTCATCACCTGGTTCGTGTTCACCCTCGTGCTGAGCCAGCTGTCCGCGCTGGGCACGCCTGGCGTCAACGTGCTGGCGCGCGCCATCGAACCCCTTTCGCCGACCGTCGCGGAATTGCTGCGGCACCCGTGGTTCGCCGCGTTGCTGTCGATCCTGTTGACGGTCGGGGCGCTGTACCTGCTCGGCTGGGCGGCAACCCATGTGCTCGGCCGCGAAATCATCGCCTTCTTCGACCGGGCCCTGCATCGCATCCCGCTGGTACAGACCATCTACGGCGGCACCAAGAAGTTGCTTGCCGTGCTTCAACAAAAACCCGACCAGGTGCAGCGCGTGGTACTCATCGAATTCCCTTCGCCGGACATGAAGGCGGTGGGACTGGTAACGCGCGTGTTCTCGGAAGTCGGCACCGGGCGACAGCTCGCCGCGGTGTACGTGCCGACCACACCGAACCCCACCTCCGGCTACCTGGAAATCGTTCCGCTGGACAAGCTCGTGTCCACCGACTGGACCATGGACCAGGCCATGACCTTCATCATTTCGGGCGGCGCCGTGGCGCCCGACCAAATTCAATACAGCGGCAGTGGCACCGTGAAGCGGGCCGCCAGCGAGGCCTGATCACGGCCCCGGCACGAGCATGCCGGCGGCGTTCTGTAGAAAATGCATCGTCGCCGGCGCCACCAGGCTGCCGCGCCACAGGTAAATTACGCCGTACAGCAGCCCCAACGCGGCCACGGCAATCAAGCCCGTGACACCCTGGTAGCCATGGCCGAGGGCGAAGACCAGCGTGGCCACGGTGAGCGCCACGCCGCGGTGCCCGGTCAAGGCAAGCAGGCGCGTCAGCAAGAAGCCGCGGAACAACGTCTCTTCCACCACCGCGACCACCACCAGCAACACCACCGCGAACGCCGCGTCGCCGGGCGTCTGCGGGATCAACGCCGCCGGCGGCGGCCTGGCGGGCGGGAGTCCGAAGCTTTGCAGCAGGCTCTGCAACAGGGCAAGGCCGAGTAACGCGGGCGCGAATGCGAGCGCCCCCAGCAGCACCTCGTGCCCGGCGCCGCGGCGGCGCCAGCCGATGCTCGCCGCCGTGCCGCCCTCGGACCAGACGAAATATCCCACCAGAGTGAGCAGCGTCAGGTCGCGCAGGATCACCGCAGCGGCGAGCCACGGAAACGTGATGTCTTCGAGTGCGAGCGGTGAAAGGCCGAGGGACGGTAAGACCAGAAACAGCAGCAGAAGTACCTGTGCCAGCTGGCGCCGCGGTGCGCTCGGCCTCATGGCTGGGTGTTGGCCGGCTTTGGCCGGCGCGCGGCCCCTGCCGCGCGCCGGGCCGTACGATCACGGGTTCGGCCGGTTCTCGTCCGCACCACGCTGGATGCCTTCACCGGCGGCTTCGACGTCTTCACCGGCACCCTCAATGGTGTTGCACGCAGCGAGTCCCAGCACCATCAACAATGCCCCCAGCAGGGTCAAGAGTTTGCGGGTCATAGCATGCCTCCATGCAGTCGTTCCCGCACAAGCATAGGCAGGATTGCGGTGACGGATGGCCCATGCGGTGGTCTCAGGGGTGAGGGTCGTCATGCCGCCGTGTGGCGGTTACCATGGGCCATGCCGCTCCACCACCAGACACGCCGCGTCCCGTACAGCGCCGAACAGATGTTCGACCTGGTCGCCGACATCGAGCGATATCCCCAGTTCGTGCCGGGTTACCGCGAGGCGCGCGTGCTGGCGCGGGACGGCGAACAACTGCGGGCCCGTCAGCGCGTCGGTTTCGGGGTGCTGAGCGCCTGCTTCGACTCGGAGGCCGAGTTCGACCGGCCGCGGCGCATCCGCGTGCGATCGCGCGAGCGGCCGTTTCACCTGCTCGAAATCGAATGGCACTTCGAACCGGAAGGCAGCGGCTGCTGCGTACGCTTCCGCGCCGAGTTCCACCTGGCCGAGGGCCTCGCAGCACGCGCCGTGGCGCCCTGGTTCAGCGCCCTGAACGCACACCTCGCCGACACCTTCATTGCGCGCGCACGGGTGTTGTACGGGTGAGCACGTCAGTGCAGGTTGCGGTGCAGCCAGTCGTTCATGGCCTGGTAGCCGTAACCCATCCAGTTTTCGCCCAGTTCGAAGACGTAGGCCACGTCGTCGCGTCCGAGCAGCGGTTCCAACCGGCGGAACACCTCTCCCGCGTTCAGCTCGGTCTCGATGGCATGGCTCTCCGGGGAGAAGCGCATGCCGTCGAATCCCTCCAGGAACCGCTGCACGCCTTCTTCATGCCGCACATCGCGGATGTCGTAGACCACGAGCAAGGTGTGCATGACGCCTCCGTTTACTTCGCCAGGGATCGGTGCAGGCTGTCCCGGTAGCCCAGCGCCTCCAGCGCACGGCTTCTGCGCTCACCCAGACGCGCGCGCAGCACGGCGAGCCGTTGCAGCGCATGCAGGCGTTCGCTGGGCGCGTCGAGGGCGCGCAAGAGGTCTTCGGCCTCGCGGATCTCGCGCACCACCAGCACATCGGGTGGCAGAAAACCGGCATTGCGCAACAGTCGGTAGGCCGCGCGGAGCTCCTCCGGGACCAGCCCGTCGTCCTCCAGACGCAGCGGCTTGCCGGCGCCTGGGAGCTGGTCGAAATCACCGCGCGCCATGGCCTCACCGATACGCTGTTCGGCGAGGTGTTCGACGAGCGACAGGCAGACGCTCGCGGCGAGCGGCGCATGGGCATCAGGATACGAAGCGTCATCCATGGCATCACGGCCGCCAGTCGGCGGGCAGTTCGGCCGCGGGCGGCGCGTCGGGTCTGGCGCGCACGCCCGGTTTGTTGACGATCTGCAGCGAGGTGGCCTGCAGGCCCTCCTCGCCCAGTTCCGCTTCGTAGCGGACCTCGGTGCCGAGTGCGAGACGATCGAAGTCGTCGTGCAGGACCGCGTTGCGGTGGAAGTAGATCTCCTCGCCTTCCGGTGACTTGAGAAAGCCGTAGCCTTCCTCCGGGAGCAGCTTGAAGACCAGCGCGCGCGCCTCCTCACTCTGCTTCACCGTGCCTTCGCGCAGCTCCTTGATCCTGATGAGCTGGCGTTCCATGGCCCTGAAGGCATCGCGGATCACATTGCGCAGTTCCGCGCTGCCGGGCACTTCCACCGGCTCGGCAGTGGCTGCCAGCACGTGCTGTGGCGGCAGAGTCACCTCCACCATCACCTGATAAGGCTGCCCGGTGCGCTGGCGGCGATGCGGACGCGACACCGTAACGCGGCAGGAAATGATGTCGTCCACATAGCGTTCCAGGCGTTCCACCTGACGCTGAATGAAGTTCTCACTCCAGTCGGAACGATCCACATCGTGGAAACGGATCTCGAGAGGAACTTGCACGGGCGATCTCCTGGCTTTTCCGAAAGCATAAGCGAGTGCCGCATGCTGTCCATAGGAGAGCTACCGGGATGATATGCACACAAACGTGCACTTCGGCGCTCAGTGGGTGCGACGCAGCAGACGGCGCAGTTCGTGTAGCGGACGCGTATTCAGCACGTCGACCGCTTCGAGCCAGCCGCGGCGCGCGTGCAGCACGCCGCCGTCGAGATTGGCGAAATCCCTGCGGTCGTGACTGTCGCTGTCGATGGCCACCAACACTCCCCGCTCGCGCGCCAGGCGGCAGTAGGTCTCGTTGAGGTCGAGGCGGCGCGGTTGGCTGTCCAACTCCACGAAGCAGCCGCATTCACGGGCATGGCGCAGCACGCGTTCCATGTCGACGGCATAGCCCTCACGCTCCGGGCGGAAGCGCCCGCCCGGATGGCCGAGCAGGGTGACGCTGGGATGGTCCATGGCGCGCATCAGGCGCTCGGTCTGCTGACGTCGCGGCAGGGAGGTGGCGTTGTGCACCGAGGCGATGACCACGTCGAGTCGCGCCAGCACCGTCTCAGGCAGCACCAGGGAGCCGTCCTCGCGGATATCCACTTCCACGCCCTTGAGCAGGGTGATGCCGTGCAGTTCTTCGTTGAGGCGATCGATGGCCTCGCCCTGTTCGCGCAGGCGGCGGGCGTCCATGGGGCGCGGCCCGCCCTGGTCGGCGGCGTGATCGGTGATGGCCAGATACTCGAGACCGGCGGCACGCGCCGCCTCGGCCATGGCACGCAACGACGCGCGGCCGTCCGAGGCGGTGGTGTGGGCGTGCAGATCGCCGCGCAGATCACCGCGCTCGATGAGCCGCGGCAAACGGTTTTGCTGCGCCGCCTCGATCTCGCCCTGGTCCTCGCGCAATTCGGGGGTGATGAAGGGCAGGCCCACGGCGCTGAACACCGATTCCTCCGTATCCCCCGCCACGCGCTCGCCACCGCGGAACACGCCGTATTCGTTCACCTTGAGGCCGTGCTGCTGGCCGAGCCGGCGCACCCGCACGTTGTGCGCCTTGCTGCCGGTGAAGTAGTGCAGGGCGGCACCGAAGCTCTCGGGCGGCACCAGTCGGAGATCCACCTGCAGGCCGCTGCGCAGCAGCACCGAGGCGCGCGTGGTGCCGCGCGCCGTCACTTCCAGTACGGCGGGCAGCCCGGTGAAGCGCGCCATCACCAGGTCGGTGGAGGCGGCGGTGACCAGCACGTCCAGATCACCCACGGTATCGCGCCCGCGCCGGAAGCTGCCGGCGATCACCACCTGCTCCACGCCGGGGATGTCACGCAGGCGTCGCTCGAGATCGCGCGCCTGCGGTGTCGCCTCGTGGCGCGGAATGCGGTGTTTCTTCTCGCGCTGCGCGGCGAGCTGGTCGAGCACGCGCTGCTCGGTCTTTTTGCCGAATCCGTGCAAGCTCCGCACGCGGCCGGCCGCGGCGGCGGCGCGCAGATCGTCGAGGTTCTCGACGCCGAGTTGCTGGTAAAGCGCACGCACCCGCTTGGGCCCAAGGCCAGGGATCCTCAGCAGGGCCTCCAGGCTCGGCGGCACGTCGCGGTGCAGGGTCTCCAGGGCGTCGATACGCCCGGTGCTGAGCGCCTCGGTGATCTTGCCCGCCAGGTCCTTGCCGATGCCGGGCAGGTCGGTGAGCGGTTCACCGGCGGCGACCATGTCGCGCGCCTCGCGGCCGAGCCCGCGCAGAGTACTGGCGGCGGTGCGGTAGGCGCGCACGCGGAACGGGCTGGCGTCGTCGATTTCGAGCAGATCGGCGATCTCCTCGAACAGCCGTGCCACATCGTCGTTGGACAGGCGCAGCATTGCACTCCCTCCTGAGAGGAAGTATCGGATCAGCGCAGATAGGCGTGGAACAGGTACTTCAGTTCGCCCAGCGAGGTCTCCACGGCGTAGGGCAGTTGCTTGGCATAAAGATCGAGCAGCACGATGGCGTTCAGCGTGCTGTCCTCGGTACGGGCGGCGCGCAGCCGGGCGACGATGCCACGGTTCACGACCTCCATGCCACGGTAGATCTCCAGCAGGCCCTGCAAGGCCAGGTCGGGCGTCGACGACTTCTCGCAGGCGCGGAAATACTCACCCATCAGGTACATGGTGGCGGCCCGGTAGACAGTCTCGTTCTCGTTGGCGAACGGCAGGTGATAGCGCGCCATGGGCTTGAAGAAGGCGGTGACCGGACAGCCGCTGGTGGCATTGATGAGGCCGAGCAGCGCACTGACGCCGTCCTGCGCCGTGGTGTCCTGCACCATGCGGCGTTCCTCGGTGATCACCTCGACGCGCACGGGCTCGTAGGACACCACGTCACCGAGGCGCTGCACCGGCTCGGCCAATGCCAGGGCGAGCGGACAGTGGCTATGGGTGTGCGCATCGAGCGGGCAGTTGCCGCAGCGATGGGCCGTGAGTCGCGTCCATTCGGGCGGCTGCGCCATGGGCGGGGCCACCAGGTCGAACGAGCCCGCATCGAAGCGCAGCACGAATTCCTCGCGCCGCCCGCCGGCGAAGGAAAACACGTATTTCACAGATAGCCAGCTCATCCCACCCCTCCCCGGCCGACACTTTGCCGCATCGCGCCCGCGGGTGCCAAGCTTTGCTCAACCAGTCACAACCAGAATGCGACAGGTGCACGTTCTTTCCGCCGGCGTGGTGGTGTTTCGGAGCGATTGCGTACCGCCGCGTTGCCTGCTGCTGCGGGCCTACCGCAACTGGGACTTCCCCAAGGGCCGGGTGGAGGCGGGTGAAACCCCACTGGCGGCCGCGCGCCGCGAGTTGCAAGAGGAGACCGGCATCAGCCGCGTCACCTTTGTCGCCGGCGAGGCCTGGCGCGAGACCCCGCCCTACGCGGGTGGCAAGGTAGCGCGCTACTACGTGGGCCTCACCGACGACCCGGCCGTCTACCTGCCCATGAATCCTGCCCTGGGGCGCCCCGAGCACCACGCCTTCCGCTGGGTGGACTGCGCCGGGGCCGTGCAATTGTTGCCACCGCGCCTGCTGCCGATATTGCGCTGGGCCTGCGCCGAGGTGTCCATGCTTCACGCGCGCTAGACTCTGGGAGAGCAACCATAAGCACATGCAGGAGGTTTGCGAAGGCCATGGGTTCCACCGGCAGTTCCGGCATGAAGGATGAGCATTACGACATCGTGAGCGCCCTCTATCACGCGCTGCAGGGCGCCGACGTGAGCAGCAAGTACATCGAGGACGCCGAGAAGGAAGGCGACAAGGAAGTGGTGAGCTTTTTCCACGAGGTGCGGGACAAGAACCGAGAGCTCGCCATGAAAGCCAAGGATCTGCTGGCCAAGCGCGTGCATTGAGCCGGGGCGCGGCGGCCTGCCGCCGCGCCATCTCTCCCTTCCGGGGAGTGGCAATCCACCACTCCTTGCGTCATCGTTCTTCGGCAGGGCTGGGGAGGCCTGCCACAATGACGCTCATCGCAACCATCGGGCTCCGCAAGCGCGTTGAACAGAACAGGACGCGGCTCTATCGCATGGCGTACGCCTGGTGTTACGACCCGGCCACGGCCGACGACCTGGTGCAGGAATGCCTGACCCGTGCCCTGCAAAACCTCGGCAAGCTGCGCGACAGCGAGCGCCTCGAGGTGTGGCTCTACAGCATCCTCAACAACTGCTGGCGCGAACACCTGCGTCGTCGCCGCCCCAACGAGGAGTTCGACGAGGAGCAGTTCGTCTGCGAGAACTGCCCCGAGACCCAGAGCTACCAGCAGGAGATCGTCCAGCGCGTGCGTGACGCCATCGCCTGCCTGCCCATGGGCCAACGCAAGGTGGTCACGCTGGTGGACCTGGAGGGCTTTTCCTACGCCGAGGTCGCGGGCATCCTTGAGATCCCCATCGGCACGGTCATGAGCCGCCTGAGCCGCGCTCGCACCGAGCTGCAGCGGCGCCTGGCAGACCTCGCCGAGCACGGCGAGAGCGCGCCGCGTCTAAGGAGGGTGAAATGAACGAGCGCTATCCGGATCTCCTGCAGGCCTACGTGGACGGGCAACTGGACCCGACCGATCGGGCACGCGTCCTCGAACAGCTGGAGCACGACCCGGCCCTGCGTGAGGCCGCCTGCGAACTGCACCGCATCAAGGAAGCGGTGCGCTGCGCCTTCGAGAACCCGCCAGCGGCGCCCCGCACGCCCGTTCGGCGCCAGTGGCCCTGGCGCCGGAACGCCGCGATGGTTGCCGCCGCGCTGCTGCTGCCGCTCGGGTTCCTGCTGGGCCGCTGGAGTGCGCCGCCCGCCCTGGAAGACTTCACCCTGGCCACCCAACCGGCCATGCGGCTGGTCACCGCACCGCAGACCTCGCAGCGCGTGGTGCTGCACGTGGGCGAAGGTCACGCGGATAAATTCCTGGTGGCCCTGGACAGTGCAGAAGAGCTCATGCGCTTTCTGCCGAACGGGCGCGTCGATGTGATCGTCAACGCCGGTGGGCTCGATCTGGTGCGCGCCGATCGCAGCCCGTACTCGGAACGGGTGGCGGAGCTCATGGTGCGTTACCCGAACGTGCACTTCGTGGCCTGCAACATCACCATGGACAAGCAGCGTGCCCTGGGCGATGAGCCGGTGCTGCTGCGGGGCACCGACGTGGCCCCCTCCGCCGCGGAGCACATCATCGAGCGCATGGAACAGGGCTGGATCTACCTGCGCGTCTGACCCGCGCCGCCCTTACCGGGGCACCGCAATCGCCTGTTCCGTGAGGGCTGTCACGCCGATGGCTAGAGACACTTCGCCAAAATAGGGACATCTCCCCTCAGATGTCCTGTATGGCGAGCTACCGGAAGCACTCACACCTGTTCGGCGACCTCCAGGCGGAGCTGGTGGACAGTCGTCACCTGCGGATTGTCGAGCAGCAGCCGTTTGCGCGCCGGCGCGCCTTCATGATTGATGTGGCCTGCCTGGCGCCGGGGTATCTCGTGGAACATCCCCGCGCCCATGCCTGGTTGCTCGCCGGCGTGAGCGCGGCCGTCGCGGCCGGGGGCGCGTTCTACCTGGCCCCTGCCGGGCTGCTGCCCGGGGCGGGTTGGGCAGGCGCCGCGCTAGTGGCGGTGGCCGCGGCCTGCGGCCTGGTGTTTCAGGTGCGCCGGGCGCCCACCCTGGTCCTCGCCACCCGTCACGCCGGCGTACCGCTGGTTCGCATCCGCCCGTTCCGCGAGGGCGATCGCGAGCTGGCGCCGTTCCTCGACATCCTGCAGGCCCGCATCGGCGAGGCCGAGGGCAAGCGCGGTCTTAGTGCCGAACGTTTGCGCTCGGGCGAGATCAAGACCCTGCGCCGGCTCGCCGCCGAAACCGTGCTCAGCGACGCGGAATACCAACAAGCCCGCGAACGGGTGCTGCTGGTCGGGACCTGATCGCCCACGCGAGCCGACAGTTCGCGCCAACGTGCGTGCCCGGGAGGCACCCCATGGCGAAGCTTCACCCCGAAATCGACCCGGAAATGGCAGCATGGATCGCCGCACAGCCGCTGTTTTTCGTGGCCAGTGCGCCACTCGCGGCCAACGGCCACGTGAATTGTTCACCGCGCGGGCTTGATACCTTCCGCGTTCTCGGGCCGCACCACGTGGCCTGGCTCGATCTCACCGGCAGCGGCAACGAAACGGCCGCCCACCTGGCGGAAAACGGCCGCATCACCCTCATGTTCTGCGCCTTCGCGGGCCGGCCGCGCATCCTGCGCCTGTTCGGCCGCGGTGAGGTGGCGCTGCCGGGCAGCGCCGAGTTCGCAACGTTGCGCGGGCATTTCCCTGCCGACCTCCCGGGTGTGCGGCAGATCATCCGCGTTGTGGTCAGCCGCATCCAAACCTCGTGCGGCTTCGGCGTCCCGCTCATGACCTTCGCTGCACAGCGCGACGATCTCGCCGCCTGGGCGGAGCGCAAGGGTGGGGACGGCCTGGTGCGCTATCGCCGCGAGCGCAACGCCCGCAGCATCGACGGGCTGGCAGCGCCCCTCGGCGACGACCACTGAGGACAGCGCGGTGCGGGGATCCGGCGGCCACCGGCACTGGAGCGGCCGGGCTCGGCCTACCCGAACGTATCCGATCTTCGTAGCCTCCCGGCGAGCACGCGGCAGTGGCTGCACGTATCACAGCCAGGCCCGCACCAGCACGCCGTTTGACGGACCCTTCGGGCTTTATGCACACACCCGGGTGAGGGGCGGCGCGACAGCCTCAAGACCCGGACCCGGTCGAGAGACGGTCCTGGGAGCGATATCTAAGCCATTGTTTTTTCGAGTTGTTTCTTATCGACCATTTTCTCGCCGATCTAACGAAAAGTCAGTGGCGACGCGGCCTGGACGCGGATAACCCCAATTCATCCACACAGTTATCCACAGCTTTTGTGGATAACAGACTTTCCCCCAGGGATCACGCGGGGTTAGGGCATTAATCGCGACTTCTCCTCAGAATCAGCGCCCGCTGTCCGGCGATCCGAGCCAACCTGCCTTACGTCGCCGCGTAGCACAGGCATGCCCCACCCGCAAGGCGAAAACCGCCCTTCGATGGAGTTTATGCACATCGGCCACGGTCCGGCATGTCGCCCATCATGCCGACGCACCATTCTTCATCAGAAGCTGCGAATATCCGCAATGCATTGTTTTTACGTGTCTTTTTTTGTGCTCACTTTCTCGCCAGCCTAACACCGGCGCAGATGCGGCGCGGTCCGCGCGCAGATAACCCCAAATCATCCACAAAGTTATCCACAGGTTTTGTGGATAACAGAGCAATCCACAAGCAGCACAGGCGGTTAGCTGCACCAAGGGCAGGGGGATGTGATCAACGCCGTGTTACATTGCCGCGCCATGAAGCCCCCTGTCCTGCGCGTCGCGGTCCCGTCGCCGCTACGCCGTACCTTCGACTACCTGAGCCCGGTGGACCCGGCCCCTGCGCCGGGCGTGCGGGTGCGGGTCTCTTTTGGCCGGCGTGAAGTCATCGGCGTGGTGGTCGGCAGTGGTCCGGACAGTGAATTCCCCCGCGAGCGCCTCAAACCCGCCACCCTGGTCGACTCCGCACCCTTGCTGACGCCCGACGTCACCGAGCTCCTGCGCCGTGCGGCGACTTACTACCACCATGCCCCAGGCGAGGTTTTCGCCACCGCGCTGCCAGTGGCCCTGCGCCAGGGCGCGCCCGCGCAGGTGCGCGCCCCGCGCCGCTACCGCCTCACCGGGCCGGGGCGCGCGGTAGACCCCGCCGATCTGCGGCGCGCACCTCGCCAGGCGGCGGTGCTCGCCCTGCTCGCCGCCCATCCGGACGGCCTGGACGAGGAGGTCCTGGTCGAGCGGCTGGCGGGGGCGCGTGACGCCGCCCGAACACTGGCGGGCAAGGGATGGCTCAGCGTCGAGGAACGCGCCTGCCTGCAGGCGGTACCCGCCGACCCGGCGCCCGCCCCGGTACTGCACCCGACCCAGCAGGCCGCGGTCGAGGCCGTACTCGCCGGTGTCGGCGGCTTCGGCGTCTATCTGCTGGACGGCGTCACCGGCAGCGGCAAGACCGAGGTCTATCTGCGACTCATCGAGGCCACCCTGGCGCGCGGCGAGCAGGCGCTGGTGTTGGTGCCCGAGATCGGGCTGACGCCCCAGTTGGTGGAGCGCTTCCGCCGCCGCTTCGCGGTTCCTGTCGCCGTGCTGCACTCGGGCTTGGCCGATGGCGAGCGACTGTGCGCCTGGCTGGCGGCCCGTGAGGGGCAGGCGCCGGTAGTCATTGGCACGCGCTCGGCGGTGTTCACACCGTTGGCGCGACCGGGGCTTATCGTGGTGGACGAGGAGCACGACCCGTCCTTCAAGCAGCAGGAGGGCTTTCGCTATTCGGGGCGCGACCTGGCCATCCTGCGCGGCCGGCTGGCGGGGGTGCCGGTGGTGCTGGGCTCCGCCACGCCCTCGCTGGAGAGCCTGCACAACGCCAATGAGGGCCGCTATCGGCGTCTGTCGCTGCCCGAGCGTGCCGGCGCAGCCAGCCATCCTGCGGTGCGGCTGGTGGACCTGCGCACCCAGCCGCTCTACGACGGCCTTTCGCCTGAGCTGCTCAAGGCCCTGGATGCCCACCTACAGCGCGGTAATCAGGCCCTGTTGTTCCTCAATCGCCGCGGCTACGCCCCGGCGCTGTTGTGTCACGCCTGCGGTCACGTGTTCGATTGCCGACGCTGCGACGCGCGCATGACCCTCTATGCCGGCGACCGCCGCCTGCGCTGTCACCACTGCGGCGCCGATCATGCCGTGCCCGCCCGCTGCCCCGGTTGCGGCGGCGAGCAGCTACGCCCGGTGGGACGCGGCACCGAGCGACTGGAGGAGGCCCTGCAGCAGCGCTATGGGTCCGGCGTGGTGCGCATCGATCGCGACAGCACGCGCCGTAAGGGCAGCCTGGCCAACCTGCTCGGACAGGTGCATGGCGGCGACGCGCGGGTGCTCATCGGCACCCAGATGCTGGCCAAGGGGCATCACTTCCCGAACGTGACCCTGGTGGGTATCGTGGATGCGGACCAGGGCCTGTTCAGCGCCGATTTCCGCGGCGCCGAGCGCATGGCCCAGCTCATCGTGCAGGTGGCCGGCCGCGCCGGCCGCGCCGAGCAGCCAGGTGAAGTGCTCATCCAGACCCATCACCCCGACCATCCGCTGCTCGCCCGCCTCACCGCCCACGACTACGGCGGTTTCGCGGCGGAGGCGCTCGCCGAGCGCCGTGCCGCCGAGTTGCCGCCCTTCTCGCACCTGGCCCTGATTCGTGCCGAGGCCGGAAGCCTGGAAGCGGCCCTCCGGTTCCTGGAGGCCGCCGCGGCGCTGGCCCGGCGCCAGCCTGCCGGCGTGGAACTGCTCGGCCCGGTGCCCGCACCCATGGAGCGCCGCGCGGGCCGCCACCGCGCCCAACTCCTGCTACAGGCCGCACGCCGCGCCGACCTGCACCGTCTGCTGGACGGCCTCGCCCCCGCCCTGGAGACCCTGCCCGAGGGCCGCCGCGCCCGCTGGTCCCTGGACGTGGACCCGGCGGAGATGTTCTGAGCGGCGTACACGGCCCACCCTATGGGGTGCCGCTGAAACGAACGCTCCCTCTCCGTCCGGGGTCCGGACGGAGAGGGAGCGTGGGGAGCCACCCTTGTTGCAATTGCCGCAAAATCGGCCTACGTTCGGCATATGCCGTCTACGCAAGGGGGCCATCGATGACCAGCGCGCTCGCCGTGAAGGACGACAAGCGGGCCGTGCTCACCAAGACGCTGCTGCGGGCCGGGCAGGGGCTCGGGCTGGACCAGGCAGCGCTCGCGCGTGTCATCGGCATGGAGCGCTCGGTGTTCCGCCGCGGCGTCGATCCAAACAGCAAGGCCGGTGAACTGGGGCTGCTGCTGATCCGCTGTTACCGCAGCCTGTTCGCCCTCATGGGCGGCGACCCGGACCACATGCGCCACTGGATGCACACCCCCAACCATCACACCGGCGGCGTGCCCGCGGCGCAGGTGCAGACGGTGGAAGGGCTGGTGCACGTGCTTTCCTATCTGGACGCCATCCGCGGCAAGGTTTGAGCCGTGCTGTGGGAGCAGTGTGACCTGGAAGCCGCCACGCGCCCCATCGGCGGCGCGCTTTACCGCATCGTGGAGAGCCAGGAGCAGGTGGCGACCCTCGGCTTGGTGGATTCGCTGGACGAACAGAGCGTGCTCGAGGAAATGCTGGAGGCGAGCAAGCCGCCGCTCCCGCCGGAGACCCGCGGCCTGCATTATCTGCTCGCCACGCCCTTCCGTTATCCGCCCCTGCGCCACGGCTCGCGCTACGGGCGACGCCACGAACCGTCGCTGTTCTACGGCTCGCTGGACCCGAGCACCTGCCTCGCCGAATGCGCCTGGTACCGGTTGCTGTTCTGGCACGGCATGGAAATCCCGCCCCCGCGGCGCATCCGTACGCGGCATGCGCTGTTTCAGGCACCCTATGCGGCAGGCCGCGCGCTACAGCTTCAACACCCACCCTGCGAAAGCCACCGGGCGACTCTTGCCCATCCCGCGGACTACAGCGCCACTCAGGCCCTTGGCACCGCCATGCGCGAGGCGGGCATCGAGGCCTTCGAATTCCCTTCGGCGCGCGGCCCGGAACGCGGCGTCAACGTGGCCCTGTTCACCCCGGCGGCACTGGCCGCCGCGCGACCGGCGTACACCGAGGAGTGGTGGTGTGAGGTGGACGGCGAGCAGGTTACCTTCCTGAACGCAGCGACGCGCCACACCCAGGGCTTCACCGCGACCCTCTTCCACGTGGACGGACGCCTGCCGGTTTGAACGGTGCACACGGATGGCTCGGCCGTAACACCGACCGATGCAAGCGATGGCAGGCATGTGTGCGATCGCACGGCGCTGTGATCAACAGCACACAAAAACCCCCGTGTCCCCGTGTTTATTGCTTTCCCGCATCACGCGCGCCTTTTGCCCGGCGCCCCGTAATCGTAGAATTACCGGTTCCGCAGACCAGAAGGGTTGATCCTTGAAAAGGCATCTGACCGAACTCATCCAGGCCGCGCTCGCCTCCCTGTCGCAGAGCGGTGAACTCACCGGCGAACAGCCCGACATCATCATCGAGCGCACGCGCGACACGCGCTTCGGCGACTTCGCCTGCAACGTGGCCATGCTGCTGGCCAAGCGCCTGGGTCGCAAGCCGCGCGACGTGGCAGAGCTCGTGGTCGCCCGTCTGCCCGCCTCGGCGCAGGTCGCCAAGGTGGAGATCGCCGGCCCCGGTTTCATCAACTTCACCCTGAGCCCCGAGGCGGTACGTGCCGTGGTGCGCGAGGTGGTCGAGGCCGGCGAGGCCTTCGGCAAGTCCACCGTGGGCAATGGCCAGCACGTGCAGGTGGAGTTCGTCTCCGCCAATCCCACCGGACCGCTGCACGTGGGCCACGGCCGCGGCGCGGCCTACGGCGCCACCGTCGCCGACCTGCTCGCCGCCGCGGGCTTCCGCGTGCATCGCGAGTACTACATCAACGACGCCGGCCGGCAGATGGACATCCTCGCCGCCAGCATCTGGCTGCGCTACCTGGAACTGGGCGGCGAGGAGCTGCAATTCCCCTCCAACGGCTACAAGAGCGACGATTACGTGTGGGACATCGCCGCCGCGCTGCGCAATGAGCACGGCCAGGCCTTCCACCATGCTGCCGCAGTGGTGTTCCAGGACCTGCCGGCCGACGAGCCGCAGGGCGGTGACAAGGAAGAGCACATCGACGCCATCGTCGAACGCGCCAAGGAGCTGCTCGGCGCCGGGAAGTACCGCACGGTGTTCGACAAGGGCCTGGACGCGATCATCAAAGACATCCGCCAGGACCTGGAAGAATTCGGCGTCGCCTATCAGGAGTGGTATTCCGAGCGTAAGCTGGTGGAAAGCGGCGCCGTGGACCGCGCCATCGCGCGCCTGGAAGAGGCCGGCTACATCTACGAGAAGGAAGGCGCCAAGTGGTTCGCCTCCACCCGTTTCGGTGACGAGAAAGACCGCGTGGTGGTGCGCGACAACGGCGTGAAGACCTATTTCGCCTCGGACATCGCCTACCACATGGAGAAGTTCGAGCGCGGCTTCGACCGCATCATCGACGTGTGGGGCGCCGATCACCACGGCTACGTGCCGCGCGTGAAGGCCGCGCTCCAGGCCATGGGCCAGAACCCGGACCTGCTCGACGTGCTGCTGGTGCAGTTCGCCATCCTCTACCGCGGCGGCGAACGCGTGCAGATGTCCACCCGCGCCGGCTCCTTCGTCACCCTGCGCGAACTGCGCAAGGAAGTCGGCAACGACGCGGCGCGCTTCTTCTACGTGATGCGCAAATGCGAACAGCACATGGACTTCGACCTGGACCTGGCCAAGTCGCAGAGCAACGACAACCCGGTGTTTTACATCCAGTATGCCCACGCGCGCATCTGCTCGGTGATGCGGCAGATGACGGAAAAGGGCTACTCCTACGACCAGGGCGCCGGGCTCGCCCACCTGCACCTGCTCACCGAAGACCACGAGCTGGCCCTCTTCAATCGCCTCGGCCGTTACCCGGAAGTGGTGGAGGCAGCGGCCCTCGCCCATGAGCCGCACCAGCTTGCCCACTACCTGCGCGAACTGGCCAACGACTTCCACACCTACTACAACGCCCATCAGTTCCTGGTGGATGCGGCCGGCCTGCGCGATGCCCGCCTGGCGCTGATCCTGGCCACCCGCCAAGTGCTGGCCAACGGCCTCGGCCTGCTGGGGGTGTCTGCCCCCGAGAGCATGTAATGGGGCGTGACTACAAGCGGCGCGCGCCGGCCCGAAAGAAGAAGGTCGCACCCGGCTGGGTGTGGCTGCTATCGGGACTCACGGTCGGATTGTTCGTGGCCTTCTTGGTATTCCTGCAGACGCGAGGGCCGGCGCCCGTGAAGGCGGCGGTGCGTGAGCCCGCCAGCGCCAGTGCCAAGCCAGCGCCCAAGGCGCCTGCGGCGGCCACGCCCGAGAAGAAGCCGCTCAGCTACGACTTCTACACCATCCTGCCGCAGTTCGAGGTGGAGGTGCCGGAAGAAAAGAATCTGCCGCGCGAAAAGCCCGTACCGGCCGTCGCCACACCCGGCACCTACACGCTGCAGGTGGGCTCGTTCACCAGCGCCCGCGACGCCGACACGCGCAAGGCGGAGCTGGCCATGCTGGGTATCGTCTCTGCCGTGCAGGCGGTGAATGTGGACGGCAAGTCCACCTACCACCGCGTGCGCATCGGTCCGTTCAGCGACCTGGAACGCCTGAACAGCGTGCGCCAGACCCTGCGCGAGAACGGCATCGAATTCATGACCCTCAAGACCCGCTCTTGAGTCCGTTCCGTTTCGACGATCCAATAACGCAACAAGGAGCCGTTTTCATGCAACGCCTGTTCAAATCCCTCATGGTCACGGGCCTGCTGGCCGCCAGCCCGATAACCCTTGCCCAGCCGGCCGCCCCCCTGGACTACATGAACGCCCAACTGGCCATCGGCCTGGTGGAAGACCTGAGCGATCCCTTCGTGCTGGTGCTGACCGCCGGCAAGGAACTGCCCAACCTGGGCCGCAACGTGGCCTTCGAGGTGGAGTTCACCGATACCATCACGGCGGCGGACCGCGGCGGTTCCGTTACTGTGCCAGGATTCGGCACCGTGCCCGCCGGTGTCAGCCTCTCCTACTGGTCGCTGGGCGGCTACGGCGTCTTGAATGTCCCTTTGGACGATCGCCTCTCCGCCCGCGCCCGCGCCGGCCTGCGCCTGCTGTCGGCCTATGCCAACGGCGACGAAGAGCGCGACCTCGGCATCACCTTCGGTTTCGGCCTGGCCTACCGCTACGCCGCCAACCTGGCGTTCGTGGGCGAGTTCACCTACCTGGACGAGATCGACAACGACGGCGGCGACGACATCGGCGTCAACCACCTCTCGGCGGGCGTTCAGGTCCGCTTCTGAAACAGGGCACGCCACCCCGGAAACCGGGGTGGCTATGCTTGCACCCCCTCCGCCGTTCCGGCGCAGCCCCCGAACTCGCAGGCAAGTAGCTGTTAGGTGCCGCGGCCCGTCCGCGATGTCGCCTGCTTTGTGATGCGGCCTAGCCTGTCGACGCACACCGCTCCACCATTTCCGCCATAGTGGGCCCTCACCCCGCTCGCTACGCTCACTGGTAGGTGCATCGCATGGAACCTTCAGTGAGGAGAGCCCCAATGAAAAAGCCCTTGGTTGTGGTTGCGTCCGGCGCGTTCCTCGGCTTGGCAGCGGCACCCGCCATCGCCCAGGAAACTCCGTCGGAATCGCAGTTCGTCGACTATGTCACGGCCCAGCTGGTCTGGGCGGATGTGGATGCCTACGATGAGGCGCTGGCCCTGGCAATCGCCGCGGGCAAGACCGTTGCGCCGAATTTCTCGGTGGAAGGTGAACTCACCACGACGATTACGGAAGCCGAAGCCGAGGCAGCAGGTTCAAACGCCGAAACGACCTACTGGTCTGTGGGCGCCTATGGCGTGTATGCCCTGCCCGTAGGTGAGGATTTCGCGCTGCGCGGCAGGCTCGGTGGCGTCTACCTCAATGTGGATCAGGACGTCGGGGGTCTCGACGGTGACGAATTCAACGTGAGCTTCGGTGTGGGCGGCCTCTATGACCTGAGCCCCAACCTCAATCTCATTGCCGAATACACCCGTCTGGACGCAGACATCAACCATCTCTCCGCCGGCGTACAGTTCAAGTTCTGAGCCCACTAAGCGCAGGAAGGCACATAAAGGGCAGGATGCCCTTTTTTGTTTTCCGTTGCGAAGCAACGGCCCGACACAGAGATCACAGAGGACTGAGCCGATTCGCCGACGGTCGGCTCCTACCACCGCAGTTTCACCAAGCCGCGTGGGAGCCCACACCGTGGGCGAACGGTCTTCCAATCCTCGATACGGGGAATTGCCGCGGGGCTGCGCCTGGCCCCGTTATGAAGAACTCAGAGCAGCAGCACCAGGGCCAGGATCAGGACCGTGACCACCAGCGAGGCGGACAGTACTGTGATCGTGGACTGGGCGGTCTCCTCGCGCAGCTTGAGGCGGACGATGTGTTGTTCGCGCGCCTGTAGTTCGGCGCCCATTTCCTGCTCACGCTGCTTGTATTGCTTGAGCGAGGTCTCCAGGGTCTCGCCGTGCTCTTCGCACACCCGCAGCTCCTGGGCGAGCTGCTTGGCGGTCTTGCCACCGGTGCCGTTGCCCGTGGGCGCGAGGTCCTCTGCCGATTCCCCGAGCACCACCAGCCCCGGGTCCTCGCGCTTGGTGACGAAGGCGAGCGCGTGCTCCAGGGCGCGCAGCTCCGCATACAGACGCGTGGGCGACAGCGACGCCTGGGGGTCGAGCAGGCGCTCGCGCGCCTGGTTCACGTCCACCTGCACGCGGGTGGCGGGATAGAGAATGTGGCGCCGGTAGGTATCGACGTAGGCGAAGGCATCCGCGGCGCGGAACTTGAACTCGGCGGTGGCGGCAGGCTTCGTTTCCATTCCCTTGCTATCGGATACCCCGGCCATGCGCTTGAATCCTCACTCTTCCAGGTAGGTGTACCCGGTCAGTCCATCGGCGAGCGTGGCCATGAATGTATCACGCTCGGTTTCGCTCAGCGCGGCCTGCGCCACCTTGGCGCGGTAGGCCTCCAGCAACACCTCGGGGGTGAAGCTGACGTAGCGCAGCAGCCCGTCCACGGTATCACCACGGTGGGTGGACTCGAGCCGATAGCCGTCGGCCTCCAGCACCACGTTCACCGCGTCGGTGTCGCCGAACAGGTTGTGCATGTCGCCGAGGATCTCCTGGTAGGCCCCGACCATGAAAAATCCCAGCAGGTATTCCTCGCCCTGTTGCCAGGGATGCAACGGCAGGGTGCTCTCCACGCCGTCGCGGCCCACGTAATGATCGATGCGGCCGTCGGAATCGCAGGTGAGGTCCTGAATCACGCCGCGGCGCTCGGGCGCCTCGGCAAGGCGGTGCAGGGGCACGATGGGGAACACCTGGTCGATGCCCCACACGTCCGGCACGGACTGGAACACGGAGAAATTGAGGAAGTACTTGTCGGCCAGTTTGTCGTTGAGCTCGTCGAGCACCTCGCGGTGGGCGCGCACCTTGGGGTCGAGCAGGTCGCGCACCCGCCGGCACACCGCCGAGTACAGCCGCTCGGCGCGGGCGCGCTGTTCCAGGGACAGCAGGCCGAGGGTGTACATGGACTGGGCCTCGCCCACCGCATGCACCGCGTCGTGATAGACCTCCACCGGCGAGCGTGCCGGCAGGGCCTCCAGCGCGGCCCACAGGTCGTGCAGCACCGCCGGCTCCCCGGCCACCGGCGCGCTCGCCGCCGCGCCATCCGGCGCGTATTCCACGTCGGTGACGTTGGCCACCAGCACGGCGTGATGGGCGGTGAGGGCGCGGCCCGATTCACTGATGATGTCCGGGCAGGGCAGGCCGTGGTCGGCGCACACCTCGGAGAGGATGTGCACCACGTTGTGGGCGTACTCGCCCACGGTGTAGTTCATGGAGCACTCGCTGCGCGAGCGGCTGCCTTCGTAGTCCACGCCGAGACCGCCGCCCACGTCCACCACCCGGATGGCCACGCCCATGGCGTGCATCTCGGAATAGAAGCGCGCCGCCTCGCGGATGCCGGCCTGGATGTCGCGGATGTTGGCGATCTGCGAGCCCAGGTGGAAGTGCAGCAGTTGCAGGGCCTCAAGCCGCCCCGCGCTGCGCAGGCGCTCCACCACTTCGAGCACCTGGGTGGCGGAGAGGCCGAACTTGGATTTCTCGCCGCCGGTGTTCTGCCACTTGCCCGCACCGATGGAGGCCAGGCGCACCCGCACGCCCAGCAGCGGCGCCACGTTCAGCCGGGCCGCCTCCTCCAGCACCAGGTCCAGCTCTGACATCTTCTCCACCACGATGTACACGCGGTGGCCGAGGCGCCGGCCGATGAGGGCGAGGCGGATGTACTCGCGGTCCTTGTAGCCGTTACACACCACCACGCCGTCGGGCCTCGACAGGGCCAGCACGGCCATGAGCTCGGGCTTGCTGCCCGCTTCCAGGCCCACGCGATCGTCGCCGTGGGCGAGGATCTGTTCCACCACCGAACGCTGCTGGTTCACCTTGATGGGATACACCGCGGTGTAGCGGCCCTGGTAGCCGTCCGCGGCCATGGCCGAGGTGAAGGCGTTCACCAGGGTATCCACACGGTCGCGCAGGATGTCGGCAAAGCGCACCAGCACGGGCAGGCTGAGGCCCTGCGCGCGCGCCGCGTTGGCCACGTCCAGCAGTGCGATCTCCGGGCCGCTGGCGTCCCGGCGCGGGCGGGCCACCAACTCGCCGCGGGCGTTCAGGTCGAAATAACCCTCGCTCCAGCCGCGGATGCCGTAGGCGGCGCGGGCGCGATCGAGGGTCCAGGGCTTGGCGGAGGCGGTCATTTGGTTCTCTGCAATGGCAAAGGGGACGGCAGGACCGTATTATCGCACGCCACAATCCCCCCTGGCCTTAGAAGACGGAGTGGTTTCCATGACAATCCAGGTTGATGGCTGGTTCACCGAAGAGTGGCCGGGCGAGAAATCCGCCATCTCGCTCAAGCTCGTGCGCAAGCTGCACGAAGAGAAGTCGCGCTTCCAGCGCATCGAAGTGTTCGAGACCGAGACCTTCGGCAAGCTGCTCACCCTCGACGGCCTGGTGATGGTCACCGACCGCGACAACTTCATCTACCACGAGATGATCAGCCACCCGGCGCTCTACACCCACAACAATCCCGAGCGCGTGCTCATCGTGGGCGGCGGCGACTGCGGCACCCTGCGCGAGGTGCTCAAGCACCCCGAGGTGAAGACCGTGCACATGGTGGAGATCGACGAGCGCGTCACCCGCGTCTCGGAGATGTTCTACCCGGACCTCACCGAGTCCAACGGCGACCCGCGCGTAGAATTCTTCTTCGAGGACGGCATCCGCTGGGTGGAGCAGGCCGCGAGCGGCAGCTATGACGTGATCATCGTGGACGGCTCCGATCCGGAAGGCCCCGCCGCCGTGCTGTTCTCGGAGGATTTCTTCCGCCACTGCCACCGCGTGCTGTCGGCCTCGGGCGTGATGGTCGGCCAGTCCGAATCGCCCCTGTTCCACCTGGAACTCATCAAGCACTATCACGCCACCGCGAAGAAGGTGGGCTTCCAGGACGTGGCCAGCCTGCACTTCCAGCAGTGCACCTATCCGTCCGGCTGGTGGACCGTCACGGTGGCCGCCAAGGACCAGTCGGTGGCGCAGTTCCGCGAGCAGGATGCAGCCAAGCGCCCGTTCAAGACGCGCTACTACACCCCGGCCATCCACCGCGCCGCCATGGCGCAGCCGGCCTTCGTGGAAGAGGCCTTGAAGTGATTGGGAGCGTCGGGTCACGGCCCTGGGCCTGACCCGACGCCATACACGGGACACGGAGGTCACATGACGCCCATGAAGAAGAACGTGGCGCTGCTCGCCGCCGGGCAGGCGGTGATGATGTCAGGCGCCGTGCTGCTGTTCGCCACCGGGTCGTTGGTGGGACAGCGACTCGCCACCGACCCGACCTGGGCGACGCTGCCGTTGGCACTCCAGATGGCCGCGTCGCTGGCGGCGATCATCCCGGCCTCGCTGCTCATGGCGCGCATCGGCCGGCGGGGCGGCTTTCTGCTCGGTGCGGGCCTGGCGGTAGGCGGCGCCGCACTGGCGGCCTACAGCATCGTCGCCGGACACTTTGCGCTCTTTTGCCTCGCTTCCGCACTCATCGGCAGTTTCACGGGTATCGGCAATTATTTTCGCTTCGCCGCGGTGGACGCCGCCAGCACCGAGTACCGCGCTCGCGCCATTGCCTATGTGCTGGCGGGGGGTGTCATCGCGGCGCTGATCGGGCCCAACCTGGGCCACTGGGGCGATCACCTGCTGCACGGCCACGCCTTCGCCGGCGGCTATGTGATCCTGGTCGGTCTGTATGCCTTAGTGTTCGCGCTGCTCACCCGCCTCGACATCCCCAAGCCGCGCCCCTTCCAGTCCGCCGGCCGTCCCCTCGCTGTCATTTTCCGCCAGCCGGCCATGGTGGGCGCGGTGCTGACGGGCGCGCTGGGCTACGGCGTGATGTCCCTGGTGATGACGGCCACGCCGCTGGCCATGCACGGCCACATGCACGGCTACCAGGACACCGCCTTCGTCATCGAATGGCACGTGCTCGGGATGTTTGCACCGTCGTTCTTCACCGGACGGCTCATCCAGCGGTTCGGCCTGTGGCACGTAATGATGGTCGGCGCACTGCTGAACGCCGCCTGCGTGGCCATCAATCTCACCGGCACCACCATGGCGCACTTCTGGCTGGCGTTGTTCCTGCTCGGCATCGGCTGGAACTTCCTGTTCATCGGCGCAACCCAGCTGCTGACCACCGGCTATGCGGCCGTGGAACAGGCAAAGGTCCAGGCGGCCAACGACTTCGCCGTGTTCGGTATCGCAACCCTGGCAGTGCTTTCCGCCGGCATGCTGCAACATCACTATGGCTGGACCGTGGTCAACGTCGGCGTGATCCCGGGCATCCTGATCATCCTCGGCACACTCCTGTGGCTGCGCCGGGCCAACGCGGCGGCCTTGGCGCCGCGCCTGAAAACGACGGAAGTGCGCTGATTCCCGCCGTCAGGGGCCTGCGCGAGGCGCTAATGGTTACATGAGCCGCACGGGTGAGCTGCCGGGCAAATCGGTGATTCCCTCAGCGGCGGTTTGATTAGTATTCATTGCAAAGTTGCGATATAGGAACTGCGGACTGCTGGCCTTCCATCGCATAGCCCGGACGGTGGACAGATGCATGAATGAATTCAGCAATAAGGCAGTTCTCGGGGCAAGGCACCGAGGCGCTTCTCAGACGTGAGGTTTATTGATCCCCTCATCCTGTCCTCCGGCAATTCGTTCCATGCATTGCCCTCGACCGCCGGCTCCCGGCGCGGTCTACCTCCTCCATCCATGGAGTCGTACCTCGCGCATCCATGCGCTCCGCTCCCGGAGGGAGGAGGGACGATGCTATTTTGCGGCCGCCGGTTAATACGTTTTTTGCAAGCCTCCGTCTCTCCTGTGATGTGACCAAGATTCAGGCTCAAGGCTGCGCGCGTGTTGCGACCGCATGCATCACGCGCATGGCTTCGCCTTCCGAGGCGTGCAACCAGGCGAGGTGGAGCCGGCCCTTCTCATCGAACGCCAGCATGGGATTGTCTTGACGGGCCGGACCATGTGCCGGTCCCACGGCGATGTTGTCGCTCCAACCCTCCTCACCCCGTTTGGCAAGCCACAGGTCCGGGGTACCGTCGCGCGGGTCGTCCCAGACCGCCACCATGCTGCCGTCACGAGCCACGGCCACGGCGGGGTGCCACTGGGGCGTGTTCTCGCCGAACAGGTCCTGCACCTTTTCGTTGGCGCCGAAGCGGCAGTCTTTGCTGAGCGATGCCGCATAGATGTCGTAGCCGCTCTGGAAGTCCCGTTTGTCCATCCACACTGCGGCCACCTGCTTGCCGTTCCCCGCGAGCGCCACGCGGGTCACGCCGCCGCCACGGCCGAATTCGGTGCTGGGCGGCGGCGGGTGTTCGTTCAGGGGTCCGGGAGTGCTGAACGTCAGCGTGGCCATGGGCGCGCAGGCATAGAACAACCGCGTGTGACCGGCACGCCGGTCTTCCCAGGCGAGGACCAGCTGGTCGTCGACGTGGGCGAGACTGGGATAGAGCTGATGGTCCTGCGGGGGGCGCGCGTCGGCGGCGCGATGCGCACCGATATCGACGCGCTGATCTTGCACCGTCAGCGGCGCCACCTGCACCTGGCCGTAACGCCCCACCCGTTCCACCCAGGCGGCAAACAGGCGATCGCCGGCCGCGTGCAGGGTGGGCTGTGAGGCGCGCGCGCCGCTGAGCCTTCGCAGCGGACCGATGCCGTCGGCGTCGATGGCACGCACGTGCACGCCGCCGTCCTGCTCCCAGGCGGCCACGAAGCCGTTCGCGAAGGCGGCGATGGCCGGCTCGTAGGCTTCCTTGCCGGTACTCAGTTGCACGGGTGCGGAGAACACCTCGCGGTCGGACGTGCGCATGGCCAGGTACGCCTGCGGCGCACCGCTGCGGTTGTCCTCCCACACCACGGCGACCGCGTCACCGTTCACCGCGAGCGAGCGCCGGCCGGCGGACTCCAGATGCGCGAACACACCCGCGGCGGCGTCGCCGTCGACCGCGAGGCCCTCGGAAAACGTCCACTCGGCGGCCGCCGGGGTCGCCGCCAACGACCACACCAGCGCCACGCGCTTCATCGCGAACCCAGAAACTGGAGCAGGCTCGTGGTGCGGTAGTGACCACCCCGCACGTAGTCGTCGAAATGTCCGAATTCCTCGGCAGTCTTGTAGCCGGGGACCTTCAGCAGCTGGCGGCCGTCCGGTGCGAGCCAGACGAACACCGGGGTGGCGAACACGTTCATGCGCGCACCGAATTCCATCTCCGTGATGCGCTCGCCGTCCGGCAGCGTGATGCGATCACCGCTCTCCGCGTCCAGGTAGACCAGCACGTAGTTCTCCGTGTAACGCCTCTTCACCTTGGGGTCGGCAAAGGATTCCTTGTTGGTCTTGTCGCACCACCCGCAGCCGTAACGACCGAAATAGAGAAACACCGGCTTGTCTTCGGCAGCGGCGCGGCGCAGGCCTTCGTCGTAGGTGAGGAATGGATAGCCTGGCGGGGGATCGGCGAAGACCGGCAAGGCAATGGCCGTGACAAAACTTACGACCAGCAATCTGACAATGTTCATGATTCCCCCTGTCCTATGGCAACCCGGGCGTGCGGCGTTCTTGTGACATCCTGCCGCGCTGCGAAGCCCGATTGTCATTGGCGCCCGTTGGGTTTGCAAGGCGCTGGCCAGAAAGGTCGGCCGCCGTGTAGCAGCGTCGGCTGTCACACGGCGGCAACACTGCAAATCACGGACTACAGAGAGACTCCCCATTCAGAGGACCATTTGCCGGTGCACGCCACAGGCACGAGGAGGCCTTGCTGAGAAATCCGGTATTTGCCCATCCTTCCGGATTCACCGAGGAACGCATGCTGTCGACGGTTACCGCGTAGACGCTCGTGGAGTCGATGACCTCGCCCGGGCGCAGATTACTGCGCAATTTGGCCTCGCTGTCACCCAGGAATAGCCGAATTCCGGCTGTGCCGAGGCGGCTCGCCAAGCCCTCGACCGCCTTGGCCGCGTAGAAATGATCCCAATGGTCGGCGGGATTGCGCACCGTGTTCCAATCGAATCCGTTGATGTAGGTGGGCTCACCCCTCACTTCCTCGGCGAGGATGTTCTGCATGAGAGTTAACAGTTCATCCCATCCGGCAAGCGTCAAGGCTCCGTCCACCGCGGTAACTGACTTCTGTTCAAAAAGTTTCTTCAGGGACTCGTAGCCTGTCTCTTCGTAACCGCCTCCATCGACGGTTCCCCCGTCCGGCAAGTTCAGGAACAGCGACACGGTGTTTCCATAGCGGTGCGACTCAATGTGGTAGCCACCGACCTCAGTAGGTGTCCGATCAGCGGGTGCAGCCGGTGGCTCGGCGAAGCTATCGGCGACGAACTCCACCGCATTGATGGCTGCCGTAATTCGATCGGCATAATACGGATTGCCCTCAGGACCATTCCCTTTCCCGGCATCGCCCGCGGTCAGATGAATGAAGATCGTCTTGCACGAATCCTCGGCGATGTCCTTGTACGCCTTCGGATTCATGAACAGCTGCCAATCGTGCTGATGCGCAAGCACATACACCGACGTACCTGAACAGCCGACACTTTCGTAGTACGTAATCGGTGACGTGGTGCCGTCACCCGGGTTGGTGATGGGGCTTCCAATGCCGGACTGCGGCGGCGGACTATCGCCGCCGTCGTCTCCGCCGCAGCCCGCCAGTAATCCGCAAAGCAGGATCACGTGAAATGAATGCCTGATGATCTGATGCACGGCTGTCCCTCCTGGTACACCAACGTGTCGGACGGGGGCTGCCGGTTCGATGGGTGACGGCTCTACGGAGGGGAGGCAAAGGAGAACATCACCGCTCCATCCGTGAGCCTGCTGATGGTCCTGCGTTCAGTTGCCCGGGTGGGCATCATCCATGCGTGTGCGGCATCCTTCCGCAGATTCCGAGCGCATCGGCGCTCCGGGACGCATCCATTCGCCCCGCTCCGCAACGGGAGGGAAATCTCAAGATAGCCGCGAGTCCGCCGTGGTCAAGTTCGTTATCTGCGGTGCAAGGGGAATCCATGTGCCTTGGACGTGTCGCGGCGGTGCAGACGATCAGTTGCACCACTGCTGGACGTCGGCACGGGCGCCCTGCTCCGCGGCCGACCGTTGCGCATCACCCAGGACCTGGCGCTCTCCGTCCTCGCCGAGCTTATAGAGGAACCCGGCCTCCAGAAGGCGGCGCAGGCGGTCGCGGGCAACTGCGCAGTTGCGTTTGCGCTGCTCGGCTGCGCGGGCCGCCTGGGCGGCCTGTTCTTGTTTTTTCTCACGATCGCTCTGGAACGCCTCCAGCAATCGTTGCTGCCGTTCAAGGCGATCGTCTTCGGTGGCCGGTTGCGAAGGCGCGCTGGAAGTGGGGAGTTCCATGGGGGTCGCACGGGCGTCACCGGGCGGGCGTTCGCCGTAATGCACCTGACCGTTGCCGTCGACCCACTTGAACACGCCAACCTGCGCAGAGGCGACGACACTGAACAGCAACATTCCCATGGACAACATTGCGCGCATGAACTTTCTCCCTGTCATCGCGTACGTGGATGTGAAAGCCTATCCAGCCGCAGGCGTTCGCGTTCGTCGAACAACCGACGTGCACCGAACCACACCGCGGCCACCGTACCAAACCCAGTGCCCGCCGCAATGAGGAACATGATCAGGATCTGATATTTCACCGCCTCCATGGGCGGTGTACCGGCGAGGATCTGACCGGTCATCATGCCCGGCAGGCTGACGATACCGGCGGCCGCCATGGCGTTCATGATGTGCACCATGCCCACCCGCACGGCGTCGCGGCGGATGGCGCCGATGGCCTGGACGGCGGTGTGGCCAAGGGCGAGGCGCGTTTCAATCACCGCGCGTTGCTGGAAGGCGCCGCTGGTGAGCCGGTCGAGGCCGAGCGACACGCCGTTCATGGTATTGCCGAGCAGCATACCCAAGAGCGGAATGGCGTACTGCGGCTGCCACCAGGGCGTGGTGCCGATGACCGCGATCAGCGCGAACAAGGTCACCGTGAAGGACGACAGGAACATGGAGGCGGTGCCCAGGCCGAATCCCCACGGCCCCCCGAAGCGGCGTTGCTGCCGGGCCATCACCTCGCGGCCGGCCACCAGGAGCATGATCAGCGCCAGCAGGGCGATCCAGCCCAAACCGGCATTCTCGAACAACACCTTCAAGACCAGCCCGATAAGCAGCAACTGCAAGGTGGTGCGCAGGGCGCCCAGCAGCAGGCGGCGACCCAGGCCCAACCGCAAGCCGTGGGCGACGACGGCGAGCGCGGCGACCAGCAGTGCGGCAAGCGACAGGTCGAGAACGGACAGCGCGATGACACTCATACCAGAGGCTCCAGCCGTCCTCGCGGCAAGACCTGAAAGCGCCTTCGTGCCACACGTCGCAACTGCTCGTGGTCGTGACTCACCCACAACACCGGCGCACCACAGGTGCGTGCATAGGCCAACACGCAGGCCTCCACCTGCTCCGCGGCCGCCGCGTCGAGGCTGGCGGTCGGTTCATCGAGCAGTAACACCCGGGGTCCTCCGGCGAGCAGTCGAAGCAAGGCCAGGCGCTGGCGTTCACCGGTGGAGCAGCGTGCCACCTCCCAGTCCAGGGCATCGCCCGGCAGGCCAAGGGCGTGCAGCGCGTCGGCGGAGGCCTGAAAATGGGCGCCGATGCGTTCCTCCCACCACTGGCTCTCTGCCGGCAGATAAGCGACGGCGGCGCGCCACGCAGCAGCCTGAAAGCCGCTGCGCGATTGGCCGTCCAGGTACACCTCGCCACGGGTCGGGTCCAGGTCGGCCACGCCTCGCAGCAACAGGGTCTTGCCTGCGCCCGAGGGCCCGGACAGCCCGACCACCTCCCCCGGTCCGGCCGACAGGCGCACGGGACCGAACAGGGGCGATCCGAGATCAAGGATGTCGAGCGTGGCCAGTGGGGATTCTCCGGTGCCTGCCGATGGCCTGAGCAGGCATGGAAGGTATTTCGTTATCCCCGCGGCTGCAAGCACGGCGACGACGTCGCCCTTTGCGACGGCGGAGGAGCCGGACTTTTGCCGACGGCATCGTAACAAAACAACGGGCACCTGCTGCCAGGTGCCCGTGCACGTACATCACTGAGGAGGAGCTTCGTTCTTATTTGCTGGTGAATTCGGGGTAGGCCTCGAGACCGCATTCGGCCAGGTCCACACCCGAGTACTCATCTTCTTCGCTCACGCGGATACCCATCACGGCGCGCAGGATTGCCCAAACCGCAAAACTGGCGACGAACACCCAGGCGAAGATCACCGCAGCGCCGATGATCTGGTTCCACAGACTGGCATCCGCATGGGAGAAGGCCACCGCCAAAAGGCCCCAGATACCTGCCACACCGTGCACAGAGATGGCGCCCACCGGATCGTCGATCTTCAGGTTGTCGAGCGTCACGATGGAGAACACCACCAATCCGCCGCCCAACGCGCCGATCAGCGTCGCCGTGAGTACTGCCGGGGCGAGCGGTTCGGCGGTGATGGACACCAGCCCGGCCAATGCACCGTTCAGCGCCATGGTGAGATCGGCTTTGCCAAACAGCAGCCGCGACGTGACCAGTGCCGCGACTACGCCGCCTGCCGCCGCCATATTGGTGTTCACGAACACCTTCGCCACGGCATTGGCTTCACCGACGTCGGACAACTTCAGCTCGGAACCGCCGTTGAAGCCAAACCAGCCAAGCCAAAGGATCATCGTGCCCAGCGTGGCGAGCGGCAGATTGGCGCCGGGGATGGCGTTCACTTCACCGTTCGGACCGTACTTGCCCTTACGTGCCCCCAGCAGCAGCACGCCTGCGAGGGCGGCCGAGGCGCCCGCGAGGTGCACCACGCCGGAACCGGCAAAGTCCACGAAGCCCAACTCGTCGAGGAAGCCACCGCCCCACTTCCAGAAGCCTTGCACCGGATAAATGAAGCCGGTCATGACCACGGCAAAGGCAAGGAAGGCCCACAACCTCATGCGTTCGGCTACGGCGCCCGAGACGATGGACATGCAGGTGGCGGCGAACACGACCTGGAAGAAGAAGTCGGCCATGTTCGAGTAATACGGTGCGTCCTCACCACCGGCATGCACCGCCTGCAGTGTGTGTTCTTCGCCGAGCAGGAAGCTGATGCCTGGAAGGGCCGCGCTGATACTGTCGCCGTACATGACGTTGTAGCCCACCAGCATGTACATGATGCTCGCGACGGCGTAGAGCACTATGTTCTTGGTGAGGATCTCGGCGGTGTTCTTCGCACGCACCAGGCCGGCCTCCAGCATCGCAAAGCCCGCGGCCATCCACATGACCAGGGCACCGGACACCAGGAAGTAAAAGGTGTCGAGCGCGTATTTCACTTCAGTGATCTGTTCCATGGCGTTTCTCCTTGCGCGTTACAGTGCGTCCGGCCCGGTCTCGCCGGTGCGGATGCGCATCACGTGCTCGAGATCGAACACGAACACCTTGCCGTCGCCGATCTTGCCGGTATTCGCCGCCTTGCCGATGGCCTCGACAACGCGATCGACCAGGCTCAGCGGCACCGCTGCCTCGATCTTCACCTTCGGCAGGAAATCGACGACGTATTCCGCGCCGCGATACAGCTCGGTATGCCCTTTCTGACGTCCGAAGCCCTTCACCTCGGTGACCGTGATGCCCTGCACGCCCACGTCGGACAGGGCCTCACGCACGTCATCGAGCTTGAACGGCTTGATGATGGCGGTAATCAGTTTCATGGTTTGCGTCCTCGCAGGTGGACCCGCCGATCGCAGGCGGGCGTTTTTCACGACTCAGAAGCTCTTGGTCCAGGCGACGCTGAAGCGCGGATCGTCGTTGTCCTTGCCGTTGCTCACGCCGTCGAGATCGTTCTGATCGAAGGCGAAAGTGAAATCGCCGAAGTCACCGGCGGACTTGGTGAGGCCGATCCGGTAGTGCATGTAGTCCAGGTCAGTGCCTGCCTCGCCATCTTCATCGAAGGTGTAGGCACCTACGGTCAGACCGAGGGTGAATTCATCGGGCAGGACGAATTCCGCGCCGGCGTAGTAATAGAGGTCGCCCTCCATGAACGGCTGCGCAGCGGTGGGGTCGCTTTGTACGTCGCTGTTCACGGTGTAGGCGAGGCCCACGGTGAACATCTCGTAGCTGATGCTGCCGTACAGCTCGGTGAAATCGGCGTCGTCCGCGAGGGGGTACATGTAGTGGTTGACGCCCAGGTCATAACCGAGCGCGCCTGCTTCGCCGGAAAAACCCGCGTACACATCGTGCTCGTAGGCGCCGTCGAGGTCGGAAAGCCAGGTGCCTGCGTAGAAGCCCGCGTCGTGCTCGTAATCGACGCCGCCCTGCACGGCGGAGCGATCGTCGTTCTGGGTGACGCCGCGCCAGAGATAGTTGCTGGTGACACCCACGTTGCCGGTCACGTCGGCGCAAGCGCTGCCGCTCACGAACAGGCCGGCAGCCAGCGTGGACAGTACAGTGGTGATGGTCTTGCTCATTGTTCTTGCTCCTTGCGGAATACCAGGGGAATGCAAGGGAGCATTTGCACGGGCTGTGCCAGTTGCGGGATTCACCGCGCAACCGGCTCGCAGGCGTAACAGCGCGTGTGAAACGGGGTCTTTGCCGCACCCTTAGGCAGCGACAGGAATGGCCTCGCACCTTTATAGTGCGCGGCCGGACGCGGGCGATTACCCTAAAATCAAACCATCACGATGGGGGAGCACTAATGAACAATCCGGGATTCATCGATGAGCTGTCGCGGCGCATTGCCGGCATCCTCCCGCCGGGTGCGCGGGACCTGCAACACGATATGGAGAAGAACGTGCGCGCCATGTTGCACAGCACGTTCGCCCACCTGGACCTGGTGACACGCGAGGATTTCGAGGTCCAGACGCGCGTACTGGAACATACGCGCGCGAAGCTCATGGCCCTGGAAAAGCAGGTCGCCGAGTTGGAAGCCCGCTGCGGCGGAAAGGCACCCTAATCTGGCGCCAAGTGACTAGGCAGGGCTCTGATTGAAGTCCCCTCTCCCTGTCCCTCTCCCGGAGGGCTGTCGTTGTAGCCAGCCCTTCTTGCTCCCTCTCCCTCCGGGCTGTCTCTTGGTCACATTTCGCCGTTGTAGCCAGCCCTCCTTGCCCCCTCTCCTTCCGGGAGACGAGCGCATGGATGCGCGAGGTACGACCCCATGGATGGGGGGAGGTAGACCGCGCCGGGAGCAAGCGGTCGAGAGCAACGCAGGGAGCGGTTGCCGAAAGTTGGGGAGAGGGAATCGATTCAGATGTGATTGTTTGATCTCTCGATCCCCTCATCCTGTCCTTCGGCAACCGCTGCTCTTCTCCGTGGCCCGCGGCCTCCGTAGTTCCAGCTTTTTTCTAGGCCGGGCTGGCGTTATTCAGCGCTTTCCTGATCAGCCCAGCTGTGCCGGATGCCGGCCCTCGGGCGCAACCGGAACCGGCGTGATTTCCTCGCGCCACAGGCCGAGGGCGCCCGCCAGCACCAGGGTGATCCCCGCCATCTCGAGCCATTCCTCGCAGGCGATCGCCAGGCTCTGTTGCAGGAGCGTTGCAGCCTGCGCCAATCCGTAGCCGATCACCTCGACACCCACTGCGCCACTCACGAACACCACGAGCCCGCCCGCCACCCGCACACTCGGCCCGCGGAAATGACGCCAGAGAAAACGCAGGCGGGAAATGGAGACGAGCAGAAAAGCGCATCCTGCCGCGAGGTAGAGGGTGATCCAGATGCCGTGCCCGCCCTCGAAGCGCGGCAGCCAGCCGTAACGCGCCAGCCCGGCGGTGAGCGCCTCGTGGAGGGACAACGCCTCGTCTGCGGAGAGGAACACGAACGCAAGGCCCAGCACCGCGAGGAACCCGCGGCCGAGGGGTGCGAGGGCCCCCGGGCGGCGCGCCTTGAGCAGCAGCACCACGCCCACGGCACACAGCTGAATCGAGGAAAACCAGGCGGCGATGCTCTGCTCGCCGTCCAGGTCGACGAGACGGCGCACGAACCAGAACGGGCTGCCAAGTGCACACTCCAAGAGGAAAAGGATCACCAAAGATGCTTCGAACAGCAGCAGCCCGCTGACCAGGAGATGGACGTCCCTGCGTGTGAGCGTGTCCATGGGCATGGCTTGCGTGGGGCGAGGCAAAAAGCATGGCCTGAGCCACGGGAATTGCCAGGCGTTCCCAAGCGATCGTCGATCCGGTATGTTCTGCGCATCCAGGGAAGGAATGCATCGTGTCGCTCGCCATCGTCCACAGCCGCGCCCAGGCCGGCATCGACGCGCCGGAGGTCACGGTCGAGGTTCACCTCGCCAACGGCTTGCCGGTGCTGAACATCGTTGGGCTGCCAGAAGCCGCCGTGAAGGAGAGCAAGGACCGCGTACGCAGCGCCTTGGTCAATGCCCATTTCGAATTCCCGGGCGCCGGCCGCATCACCGTCAATCTCGCCCCCGCCGATCTGCCCAAGGAAGGCGGCCGCTTCGATCTTCCCATCGCACTCGGCATCCTCGCCGCCTCGGGTCAGATCCCGCGCGAGGCGCTCGACCGATACGAGTTCGGCGGCGAGCTCGCCCTCACCGGCGCGCTGCGACCACTGCGCGGCGCGCTGCCCTTCGCGCTCGCCGCTCGCCGCGCGGGCCGCACGCTCGTGCTCCCGGCGGACAATGCCGCCGAGGCGGCGCTGGTGAGCGGCGCCGAGGTATTCGGTGCGCAGCACCTGCTGGAAGTTTGCGCGCACCTGATCGGGCGTACGCCATTGCCACCGGCAGAAGCGGGCCCCTTCGCCGTGCGTGAGATGCCGCCGGATCTGCGCGACGTGAGGGGCCAGCACCATGCGCGCCGCGCCTTGGAGATCGCGGCGGCCGGGGGCCATTCGCTATTGATGGTGGGGCCGCCCGGCACCGGCAAGACCATGCTGGCGAGCCGCCTGCCCGGCCTGCTGCCGCCCATGACCGAGGACGAGGCGGTGGAGAGCGCGGCTATCGCCTCCATCAGCGAGCAGGGATTCTCGCGCGAGCGCTGGGGTGTGCGACCGTTCCGCGCGCCGCACCATACCGCCTCGGCGGTGGCGCTGGTGGGCGGCGGCTCGCATCCGCGCCCGGGCGAGATCTCTCTGGCCCATCAGGGCGTGCTGTTTCTCGACGAGCTGCCCGAGTTCGACAGGCGGGTGCTGGAAGTGCTGCGTGAACCGCTGGAATCCGGGCAGATCACCATCTCGCGCGCCGCGCGCCAGGCCCAGTTTCCCGCCCGCTTCCAGCTGATTGCCGCCATGAACCCGTGCCCCTGCGGTTATCTCGGCCACGCCAGCGGACGCTGCCGCTGCACCGAAGAGCAGGTGCTGCGCTACCGCGCACGCATCTCCGGGCCCCTGCTGGACCGCATCGACCTGCGCATCGAGGTGCCGAGCCTGCCGCCCGAGGCACTGCGCGCGGCGCAGCCGGGCGAGCCGAGCGAAGCGGTGCGGGTGCGCGTCACGGCGGCACGCGAGCGCCAGCTGGCGCGGGCCGGGCGGCCCAACGCGCAGCTCGGTCCTGCGGACATCACCCGCGACTGCGGCCTGCCTGCGGACGCCGCCGCCCTGCTGGAGCAGGCGGTCACGCGGCTCGGGCTGTCCGCACGCAGCCACGACCGCATCCTCAAGGTGGCGCGCACCATCGCCGACCTCGCGGGGGCCAGGCAGATCGCCACTGCGCACTTGGCAGAGGCCGTGGGTTATCGCAAGGGGCACCGCTGATCTCGCGCGAGCCGCCTTGGGAATCAAGCAATTGCAGCCACCGCCCCAAGTCGGACCCGCGCCCGGGCGGCGCGTGGAGTAAAATGGCGCGCCCTGCGAAACACCCGGTCCATGCATAGTCTCAATCCCCGCCAGAAAGAAGCCGCGCGCTACATCGACGGCCCCTTGCTCGTGCTCGCCGGCGCGGGCAGCGGCAAGACGCGCGTCATCACCCAGAAGATCGCCTTCCTGATCCAGCAGTGTGGCATCGCGCCCCGCAACATCGCCGCCGTCACCTTTACCAACAAGGCGGCGCGCGAGATGAAGGAGCGCGTGGGCAAGCTCATGCAGGGCAAGGAGTCGCGCGGCCTGCGCGTATCCACCTTCCACACCCTGGGCTTGGACATCCTCAAGCGTGAGCTGAAGCTGGCGAGGCTCAAGAGCGGCTTTTCCATTTTCGACAGCCAGGACAGCGCCGGCCTCATCCGCGAGCTGCTGCGCCGCGACGCGGGCGCGGACGATCTGGCCGAACAGGTGCAATGGCGCATCTCGCGCTGGAAAAACGGCTTCGTCGGCCCCGCCGAGGCGGCCATGAACGCGGCCGATATGCAGGAACACGCCGCTGCCAAGGTGTATGAGGAATACAACCGCCACCTGCGCGCCTACAACGCGGTGGACTTCGACGACCTCATCATGCTGCCGGTGCTGCTGTTCCGCGAGCACCCCGAGGCGCTGGAGCGCTGGCAGAACCAGATCCGCTACCTGCTGGTCGACGAATACCAGGACACCAATGCCACCCAGTACCAGCTGGTGCGCATGCTGGTGGGCGTACGCGGCGCGCTCACGGTGGTGGGCGACGACGACCAGTCCATCTACGCCTGGCGCGGCGCGCAGCCCGAGAATCTGGCGCTGCTGAAGAACGACTTCCCGAACCTGAAGGTGGTGAAGCTGGAGCAGAACTACCGCTCCATGGCGCGCATCCTCAAGGCCGCCAACCAACTCATCGCCAACAACCCGCACGTGTTCGAGAAACAGCTGTGGAGCGAGATGGGCCATGGCGATCCGCTGCGGGTAATCACCGTGCGCGATGATGACCACGAGGCCGAACGCGTGGTCTCGGAGATCATCACCCATCGCTTCAGGCACCGCACCGAGTACGGCGAGTACGCCATCCTCTACCGCGGCAATCACCAGTCGCGGCTGTTCGAGAAGGCCCTGCGCGAGCAGCGCATCCCCTACATCCTCTCCGGCGGCCAGTCCTTTTTCGCCCACGCGGAGATCAAGGACATCATGGGTTACCTGCGCCTGCTGGTGAATCCGGACGACGACGCGGCGTTCCTGCGCGTGGTGAACACACCCAAGCGCGAGATCGGCCCGACCACCGTGGAGAAGCTGGTGCACTACGCGGCCATGCGCCAGACCAGCCTGTTCGGCGCCTGCCACGAGCTCGGGCTCGGCCAGCACCTCAACGACCGCGCCGCGGACCGGCTGCGCCGCTTCGGCGAGTGGATCGTCGACATCGAGGACCGCGCCAAGCGCGGCAACGTCATTGAGGCGGTGCGCGATCTCATCAAGGAGATCGATTACGAGACGTGGCTGAACGACACCAGCAAGGACCTCAAGCAGGCCGAGCGGCGCATGGGCAACGTGTGGGAACTGGTGGACTGGCTCAAGCGCATGAGCGAGCCCGAGCCCGGGGAGGTCGTGGCGGCGGAACCCACCTTGCAGGACCTGGTGAACCGCATGACGCTCATGGACATCCTCGACCGCAATAACGAGGAAAAGGGCGGCGACGCGGTGCGCCTGATGACCCTGCACGCGGCCAAGGGGCTGGAGTTCCCGCACGTGTTCCTGGTGGGCATGGAAGAGATGCTGCTGCCCCACCGCAGCGCCGTGGAAGAGGACAATGTGGAGGAAGAGCGCCGCCTCGCCTACGTGGGCATCACCCGCGCCCAGAAGACCCTCACCTTCACCCTCGCCGAACGCCGCCGCAAGGGCGGCGAACTGGTGCGCTGCGAGCCTTCACGCTTCCTCCAGGAACTGCCCCAGGACGACCTGCAATGGGAAGGTGGCGGTGTGGAACTACCCAAGGAAGAACGCCAGGAGCGCGGCAAGGCGCACCTGGCCAACCTGCGCGGCATGCTGGGCCAGTAGGCCTACGCGCCGATGAGATAAAGCCCGCCGCCCGTGAGGGCCACGCCCGAATAGCGCAGCAGGCGCTCCGAGGCGCAGGCCCGCGCCGCCAGACCAACGAGTAGGCCACCCGCGTGCAGCGCGGCGGTGGCCAGCATGAAGCCGGCGCCGTAGAGCAGGCCGGACGCGGCGAGCGGCATCTCCGTGCCGTGGGCATGGCCGTGGAACACGGCGAAGCCACCGATCAGCGCCAGGCCAACGGCGGGCGTCACCTGCCGGCCAAACAGCACCAGCAGACCGAACGCCGTCACCGAGGCGGCGATGCCGAGCTCCACCTTGGGCAGTGTGACGCCGGCCACCGCCAGCGCGGCGGCGAGCGTCATGAGGGCGAGGAAGGCCAGCGGCGCGAGCCATGGCATCCTGCCGCCACGCTGCGCGGCCCACAGGCCGACCGCGACCATCGCGAGCAGGTGGTCCACACCGGCCAGCGGGTGAACGAAACCGTGAGAGAGCCCGCCCGGATCGCCGATGCCGGTGTGGGCAAAGGCCGCCGGGGTGGCGAGCAGTGAAAAAAGCGCAACTACGCGCTGAGGCATCTTCCTGTGCATGGTTCACTCCGGCAGGTAGCAGTCGGCGGGACCCAAGCCCCGCCGACGATACTAGCACCGCCATTGCCACCAGACACTCGGAGCAACCCCGACCTTCGGTGCATCATCAATGCGGGCGATCCGCCGGGTGAGCCTTGCGATAGCTCACGCGGTAGAAGAACCCCATGTACAGCGCGAACGCCGTAATCGCGAGGTGCAGCCACACATCGGCCCAGTTGTGGGCCATGACGCCGAGCAGCGGGCTGTTGCCGGCCGCAAGTCCGATCAGGAAAAGCACGCCATAGATGATGCCGAAGATCTGGAAATACAGCCGCGATGCCCGCTCGCTGGTCAGGCCCACCCAGACCGCCACGGCGCCGGTCAGCAGGTGCACCGTATTGTGCAAGCCATCCACAGCGAACAACCCGAATAACAACCCGTTCGGCGTCAGCGGGCCGATGAAGCCGAGAATCCCGACCACCAGCATGATGATGCCGAACCACGTTGCAGCCTTCATCAACATGGTACGTCCTCCGCGTTCACGGACACGCCTTGTCCTGACGTCGATCCCTTCGCCTTACTTCAAGTGTAGGGTCAGGCTGTAGGGCGGGGCTGTGCGCTTCCGTGAATCGGACCCCACCAATCGATGCAATCGGCCTTCACGGATCGTGCTGATGCGACAACGCGAAGGTCGCGGAGGCCGCGGAGAAAGGCTTTCGACCACGGAATATCACCTTGTGGGGGGCTCCGTATCTCTGTGGCTCTGTATTGAATTCTTGAGGGTCACCCTTGCGACCTCCGCGTCAAATCTCCTGGCCAAGATCAGGCGCGGCGCGCCTCAATCAGCGCGGCCGCAAAGATGAGCGTACCACCGGCCAGTTCCTTGCTGCCCAGGGTCTCGCCACCGATGAGCGTGGCGGAGACCACGGCCACAAGCAGCTCGGTAATGAGGATGATGGAGGCCCGTCCGGTCTCGAGGCGCGTGACGGCCCACTGGGTGAGCAAGGTGGCAAGCAACAGCCAGCCCAGGCCGAAGCCAGCCAGCGACGCCCACCCGGATGCAGGCACCACCGGCATGGGCGTGGCCTGCGCCCCCATGAGCAGCAGCGCCATGAGCGCGCAGCCTGCGAAGACGACGCCACTTTTCGTGGCGGTCGGAATGCGCTGGGCGGCGCGGGTCGCCACATTGTTCAGCGCGAAGGCCATGCCCGCGGTGATTGCCAGGAAATCCACCGGGGTAGGCCGTGTGGCGAGGACACCCCAGGCCCCCAACACGAGGAATGCGCCGGCAAGGGCGAGCACGACCCCCACGGCACGCTGCCTATCGATGTGCTCGCCGAGAAACACACGCCCACCGAGGACACCCCACACGGGCGCCAGATAGAACAGCATCATCGCACGCACCACTTCACCGAGGATCATGGCCTCGGCGAAGGCGAGATTGGCGTAGCCGCCCAGCAGCACCATGAGCCACGCCAGGCGGCGTTCGCCCCGGTAACGCCGGCGCTCTGACCAAAGCCAGGGCAGCAAGACCACGGCGGCCACCCCGTAGGCCACGGCGATGAGCGGCAGCCCGTCGATGCCCTGCGCGTTGAAGTGCTTGAGCGGCCACCAGGAGAGGCCCCACAGGAAGGCGCTGGTGACCAGCAAGGCCACGGGGAGGGTCTGGGTCACGTCAGTCGATCAGCGAAGAAGGGGGAAACCGGGGGTCTGCTGGGCCTCAGCGGTAAGCGGGCCGCGCCTGAAAAAAGGGGCGACGCTGTGGCGCCGCCCCGGTAATGGCGATCTACTTGGACCTGTCGATCATGAACTCGATGGCCTCGCGAATCTCCTGATCGGAGCAGTTGCCGCAGGTGCCGCGGGCAGGCATGGCATTGAAGCCCTTCAGCGCGTGGGTCATGAGCGTATCCATGCCCTGCTGGATGCGCGGGGCCCAGGCCGCCTTGTCGCCCAGCTTCGGTGCGCCGGCCGCGCCGGTAGCATGGCAGGCCTGGCAAGAGGCGTTGTAAACCTGTTCGCCGGTGCGGGCAGCGCTCGCCGCGGGCGCCGCGGGCGCCGCCGTTGCGGCCTCAGCCATGATGGGTGCCCCCGTGTTGAGCGAACCCACGGGCTGGATACGCGCAAGTACGGCGTCATCGCTCAGATCCGCCAACCGGCGCCCGGCCAGCAGGCTGCTCATGCCTTGCAGCACCAGCACGATGATGAGAGCCATCACCAGCAACATCACAAAGCTCAAGCGCAAACCCTTGTTGTCGGCCACGACGAATTACCTCGAAAGCTGTTCTTGGCGGTGCAGACCGCCGGTGCATCGCCCCCTTCGCGGGGTACCGGAATAGCGGGAATATAGCAGCCGTGACCGAGCCCGGAGAAGCGAACCGCCCACACATCCCCGTGGACGGGACGGCCATCTCCGGTTATCCTTAGCCGCTTCCCGCGCCTGCCTCGCAGGCACACACCACACCACGCGCCCGTAGCTCAGCTGGATAGAGCACCATCCTCCGACGGTGGGGGCCGGGGGTTCGAATCCCTCCGGGCGCGCCATTTCAAAGTCACTGACCGGCCGTTTCCTACCGCGCGTCCTGCGGTGCGGCACCGTCAGTTCACGCCTAAATCCGTCCGACAACAGTTGCGCCCGGCGCGCTTCGCGGCATAGAGCGCCTGATCGGCGCGATTGAATACGTCTTCCACGATGTCTTCGCCGCGGAACTGGGCCACGCCGCAGGACACGGTGACCTTGACCCGCGCGCCGCGGTGGTGAAACTCCGCGTTCTCCACAGTGGCGCGGACCTTCTCCACGCAGCTGAGGGCGCCGGCCAGCTCGGTCTCCGGCAACAGCATGATGAACTCCTCGCCACCGTAACGGCAGATGAAATCGGTTACGCGCGTTTGCGATTTGAGCAGGGTGGCGATCACGCGCAGCACCTTGTCGCCGGCTTGGTGGCCGTAGCTGTCGTTCACACGCTTGAAGTGATCGACATCCCAGATGCTCAGTACCAACGGCGAGCCGTAGCGCCGCCAGCGCTGGTATTCCTGCACCACGCGTTCGTCGTAGGCGAGTCGGTTGGGAAGCCCCGTAAGGGGATCGAGCAACGCCTGACAACGCTCCACACGCACGCGTTCGCGCAGGCCTTCCGCCTCGGACTCGAGCGCCGCGAGACGCTCGGTGAGGCTGCTCATGTCACGCTCCAATTCCGCCGCGCGCTGTTCTTCGAGGCGGTGGAACGCAGCCATGTCGTCGCGGATGGCGTGCACGCGTGAGTCGAGCAGGGATTTCAGCTGGTCGAGGCCTTGGGCCGACTGCACGGCGGCATCGATGCCGTCCATGTGCACATCGATGGCGGAACCGAGCCGCCGCCCTTCCTGAAAGGAATCGATCTGTGCCTTCACGGTCGCGTGAAGGTTTTGATCCAGTGTCTGCAGGCCATCGGTGAGCTGGCTGAGAAAGTCCTCCAGGGCACGCTTCTCACGCAGCGCGCCGACGCGCATGTCGGCGATCAACTCGGCCAGACTGCGCAGCACGCCTTCCACCGCAACCGGCGTCAGCGGCTCCTGCAGGAGGCCCCGCAGGGCCTCGGCGCGCTCGGTGAGTTCCCGGGGCACGGCGATGTACTCGAGCAGCCGCAGCAGCGCCTGGTTGATGGAACCGCCGCCATCGACGCGTTCCTGCACCAGATCGACCAGGTGTCCCACGGCGCGCCGCATGTCGGACTCGGAGCCGGTCACGGCGGCACGGATGAACCGGGTCGCATCTGCCGGCGCGTCAGTGAGCAGGCGGTCGGTGAGGGTGGCAAGGATCTCACGGGCGAAAGCGAGGCCCGGGCCGGGCAGCCCGGCGGCGCTCTCTTGTTGGGCAAGACCACAGCCGAGGTCTTCCAGGAGCGGTGCAAGCTCCCGGGTGTCGGTGCCCCTGCGCAATTCGCCGCGCAGCTCGTCAAGCCTGGTCGCGAGGCCGGGCTCGGCGAGGTCGGTGTAACTGATGAGCCGCAACAGGGTCTGGCGCAGCAGGGCCTCGATCTGGCGCCACTCCTGCTCCTGCTTCTCCAGTGCGTCGAGGCTGTCGTAGTACTTTTGCCGCCACGCTTCGGGTTGCGGTGGCCCGCCGTCGTTGTTGATCAGGACCATGGCTCAGTCCTCAGACGGCAAGCCGGACGTGCGCCGGAATGGCAATCTCCACGGCGATCGGCAGGTGGTCCGAGAGGGCATGGTTGAGCACCTGACACTGGGCGATCTCCAGGGTCGGTGACACCAGGATGTGGTCGATGTTGCGGGCCGGGCGCCAGCTCGGGAAGGTGCACATGCCCTCCACCGGCTCCCGCAAACCCGTGCGTCGGAACAGCAACTGCATCTCGAGGCTGCCGGGCTCGCAGTTCATATCGCCCATGAGCACCACGTGTTCGTACTCGGCTACGACTTCGGCGATGTACTCCAGTTGCTGGAGACGTGTGCGTTGGCCCAGCGCGAGGTGAATCAGCACCACGACGAGCTCGCCGTAACGCGCCAGCAACGCACCACGACCGGGAATGAAGCCGGGCAGCTTATATTCGGTGACCTCCACCGGGCGCAGGCGCGAGAGCAGGCCGTTGGCGTGTCGGGCGATGCCGACCAGGTCGCGGTTCAATTGATGATGCCAGAACGCGAACTCCGACTGCTGGGCGAGATATTCGGTGAGATTGATGTTGCCGGTGCGGTGGCTGCCCGCGTCCACCTCCTGCAAGGCGACGATGTCGTAACCGGACAGCACCTGGGCGATGCGATCGAGGTTGCGGAAGCGCTGATCGTGGGGCAGCAGATGCCGCCAGCTCTTGGTCACGTAATGGTGCGGCCGCACGCTGTCGATGCCCACCTGGATGTTGTAGCTCAGCAGGCGCAGCCGCTGGTGCGGTGCGGGCTCTGCGAGGCGGGTGGTGTGCATGGGCAAAATCATCGACTCGCGTTCCTCAGATCGGGCAGACCATCTCGCCCATCTTCGCTGTCAGTTTCAGGTTCTCGCCATAATCGACCGGGCAGTCGATGATGCTGACCGCGCTGTCGGCAAGTGCCTTCTGTAGGGTCGGCCGCAGCTCGTCGGCGCTTTCGACGCGATAACCGCGCGCACCGAAAGACTCGGCCAGTTTGACGAAATCAGGGTTGGTGAAATCGACGAAGGCCGGTCTGCCGAAGTAATTCATCTGCTTCCATTTGATCAGGCCGTACCCACTGTCGTTCCATATCAGCACCACCAAGGGCGTACCGAGGCGCACGGCTGTTTCCAGCTCCTGCACGTTCATGAGAAAGCCCGCGTCACCGGTCACCGCCACCACCTTGCGATCCGGATGCGCGAGCTTGGCGGCGATGGCGCCCGGCAGGGCGATGCCCATGCTCGCAAAGCCGTTGGAAATGATGCAGGTGTTGGGGTATTCGCAGCGGAACATGCGCGCCATCCACAGCTTGTGGGCGCCCACGTCGCACACGACGATGTCCTCCAGCGCCATGGCCGTGCGCAGGTCCCAGATGATCTTCTGCGGCTTGATGGGGAATTCGCCATCGGCGTGGCAGGCGTTCATGTCCTCGATGAGGGCGCGGCGCAAGGCACGCATGTGCTGGCCCTGGTGCGGCGTGGACAGCTCACCGATGCGCAGCAGGGAGTGTTTGATATCGCCGACCACGCCCACCGCCACCGAGTAGTAGGCATCCACCTCGGCGGGAATGGAGTCGATGTGGATGATGATCCGGTCGCGGGTCGGGTGCCACAGGTACGGGTGATACTCGACCAGGTCGTAGCCGACGCAGATGATGACGTCGGCCTTGTCGAACCCGCAGTTCACGTAATCCTTCGATTGCAACCCCGCGGAGCCCAGCGCGTGCGGATTGCCCGCGAAGGGCACCACGCCCTTGGCCATGAAGGTATTGGCCACGGGGATGTTCAGGCGCTCGGCGAAATCCGCCAGCTGTTGCCAGGCCTTGGCACGCAGCACGCCGTTGCCGGCGAGGATGATGGGATTGCGCGCATTGCTAATAAGCTCGGCGGCGGCCTTGACCCGCTCGCTGAGCGGTTCGGGCTGATGGGGGTTTTTCACCGGCAAGGGTACGTCGTCGATGTCCATTTCCGCAATGTTTTCCGGAAATTCGATGAACGTGGCGCCGGTCTTTTCCGTCTGGGCCAGCTTGAAGGCCTTGCGAACCACCTCCGGGATCACCTCGGGGGCGAGCAGGCGCGAGGAATACTTGGTGATGGGCCGGAAGATCTGCTCCAGGTCGAGGACCTGGTGCGACTCCTTGTGCAGGCGGTTGGTGGAGGCCTGGCCGGCGATGGCCACCAGCGGGGCATGATCCATGTTGGCGTCGGCCACCCCGGTGATGAGGTTGGTGGCGCCGGGGCCGAGGGTCGCCAGACACACCCCGGCGCGCCCCGTAAGGCGCCCGTAGACGTCCGCCATGAAGGCCGCGCCCTGCTCGTGGCGCGCGGTCACGAAGGTGATGGATGAGCCGAGCAGGGCGTCCATCAGGTCGAGGTTCTCCTCGCCCGGGATGCCGAAAACGTATTGCGTGCCCTCGTTTTCGAGGCAACGGACGAACAGTTCGGCAGCCTTCATGTGAGCCTGTCAGCGGGCGCCGCGCCCTTCCCTGAGCGCGAGGTATTCCGCAATGCGGATCATGTTCTCATAGCTTCCTGCCATATCACCCTCCACCCGGTACTTGCCGGCGACCACCAAGACCGGCACCCCGGTGATGCCATAGGCCTTGCTGAGCGCCATTGACCGGTTCACCTTGGTCTCCACCGCGAAGGAGTTGAATGCGGCGCGGAAGTCCACGGCGGGCACGCCCCGATCGGCGAAAAACCGTGCCAGCTGGTCTTCCGTACCGTGCATCTGCCGCCGATCGTGGATGGCCGTGAAGAAGTCGTTGTGCACACGGTCAAGCACCCCGAGGGCCTCGGCGGCATAGAAGGCCTTGGCATGCACATGCCACAGGTTAGTGCGGAACACGGCCGGCATGCGCGTGAATTCGATGGTATCGGGCTTTTTCTGAAGCCAGGCCTGAATGGTCGGCTCCATCTCATAGCAGTGTGGGCAACCGTACCAGAACAGCTCGGTGATCTGGACCTTGCCGGGTGCGGCATCGCTCGGCTGCGCCGGCTCGATGCGTGCATAGTGAACGCCTTCCGTAAACGGCTCGGCGGCCCCGGCGACGAGGGGCAGGAAGGTGCTGAGAATGAGAAGGAAGCGCTTGAAATTCATGGGTTCTCCTTGGCTTCGGTACAGTCCGGCACCGAAAATACATCATACCCGATGGCCATGGGAGCTTGTCATCACATCGGTGCTTTCGCCGCCAAAACGCGATGCACTATGCTATGCGCCTGCTTTCCCGGAGGCTGTTCCATGGCAATCCTGACCGACGATGCAAAAAAACGTGCCGAGCTGAGCGAATTCCTCAATCAGCAGAACCTCTGCGAGTCTCTCACACTGCGCGAGGTGAACCTGTTGTTGGACTTCACGGAACTGGTGGAATTCAAAAAGGGCCAGATCATCGCTGACATCGGCGAGGTGGGGGAGGCACTGTATTTCGTCGTAAAAGGGGAGGCCGCGCTGGTCTATGACAACCAGGGCCAGGCCGTGGAACTGGCCCGGGTGCGGGAAGGCGAACTGATGGGCGAGATGTCGTTCTTCGATCGGGAGCCACGTTCCATCCGCCTGGTGGCCATGCGGCCGGAAACGCGTATGTTGCGCATGTCCCGCATCATGTATCAGCGCCTGCGGATCGAGCATCCCTTCATCGCTGTGAACATCCTGGAGCACGCCGTGGTGAGCCTCGATCGCCTGTTCCGCCGCGTCAGCCAGGACGTCGCCACGTACTCCCATTACGTCTACGGCGGCAAGAAGTGAATGGGTGACAGGTGACGTGTGAAACGATTGGGAGGCCTCTCTATCGCGTCACGCATCACGCGTCACCTGTTACGGTGTAACGGCGTACCGGTCTTACAGCGTTCCGTACGAGTGCAGGCCTGACAGGAACATGTTCACGCCCAGGAAGGCGAAGGTGGTGACGAACAGGCCGATGATGGCCCACCAGGCCATGGGCCGGCCACGCCAGCCCTTGGTCAGACGCATGTGCAGCCAGGCCGCGTAGTTCAGCCATACGATAAGGGCCCAGGTCTCCTTCGGGTCCCAACTCCAATAGCCACCCCACGCCTCGGCCGCCCACATGGCACCGAGCACGGTCGCCACGGTGAAGAAGGCGAAGCCGAGGGCGATGGCCTTGTACATCACCTCGTCCAGTTGCTCGCGCGCGGGCAGGCGCGCCGCCCAGGAACTGCCAGGGCGCAGCCGGTCGACAATGAGGTAGGCAATGCCCAGCATCGCGGCCAGGGCGAAGCCGCCGTAGCCCACGAAGTTGGTGGGCACGTGGATCTTCATCCAGTAGCTCTGCAACGCCGGCACCAGCGGCTGAATCTCGTGGGCCTGGCGCTCGAAGGAGTACCACAGCAGAAAGGCCACCGCGGCGCTGATCACCGTGAGGGCGAAGGCACCCATGGCGCGGCTGCGGTAACGGCCTTCGTAGTACAGGTACATGAGCCCGGTGATCACCGCGAACAGGATGAACACCTCGTAGAGGTTGCTCACCGGGATGTAGCCCACGTCCGGACCGAGCAGGTAAGACTCGCGCCACCGCACCAGCAAGCCGATCAAACCCATGGCCGAGGCGCACCAGGTGAGGGCCGTGGCCACGCGGCCGGTGAATTCCGAGCGCATGAACAACGACAGCCAGTAGGCCGCCGTGGCCATCACGAACAGTGCACTCATCCACATGATGGCGGACTGGCTGGACAGCAGATATTTCAGAAAGAAGTTGGCGTCGCCGCGCGCCAGTTCGGCGCCATACAGGCCGATCGACGCAAGACTGAGCAGCGCGACCACGAGAGTGTAAGTGCGCATCGCCTTCCAGCCCCAGCCCAGGCCCAGGACCACCGGCACGGTGCCTGCGAGGATGATGATCTCGAAGCCGTCCATCAGGGCGCTGTAGCGCGCGTAGGCAAACAGCGCGCCCGCCAACACCAGCGCACCCCAGCCCCAATCCCACCAGCCAAGGCGCTGCCACCATGCCTTGCGCGTCAGTCCGTCCTGCAAGAACTCTGAAGTCACCGACATATTATCCCGCCTCTTGCTGAGTCATGGCTTCATCCGCACCCGTGGCCACCGCGAGCACCCGGCGCACGCCTTCGAACTCGCTGGCAAATTCGGCGCGATCACGATTGCCGCTACCAGCGAGCAGGACACGCGCGCCCGCTTCGCCCGCGCTTACCGAGACCCACACGCGGCGATGATGCAGGTAGAACATGAAGAAAACGCCCGCCATCAGCATAACGCAACCGAGATAGACGATATCCTGGCCCGGTGCGCGGGTGATCTGCAGTCCCGAGGCCTCGACGTGCTCGAAATCGGTAAGCTCGATGAACAGCGGCGAGCCGTAGCTGCCGAGCGCGGCGAAGGCCTCCAGGGCGTCGTCGAAGAATTGCGCATCCGCATCGCTCACGCCCTGCTCGTCGAGCACGCCTTCTTCGCGCAACTGATCCACGTAGAGCGAGCCGAGCACCGATTGCAGGACCATGACGTACGATTCCATGGCCTGCTGGCGCTCGGCTTCGGGCACGGCCTGTTCCACTTGCTCCACCACCGCGCCCATGCCGCCGCGGGCAAACAGGTCCACCAAATGCGTGATGGAGCCGATGAGGTTCGCGCGCATCGCCGCATCGCCACCGGCGGGCACGAGCCCATCGGCCTGGGCATCGACCATGGCATGCACGCGCGCCGCGTCAAGGGCGTTGCTGCGCAGGGTCATGAAGCGATCCAGGCTGCCTTCGGCGTCCAGGGGCAGGTGAAGGTAGCGATACGGCTCGCCGGGCAGGGTGCGCATGCCGCTCAGGTAGTAGGTGCGCCCTTCCTGGGTGACGGGCACCATGTAGTTCACGTATTCGATAGCCTCGCCCGCCTCGTTGCGCAGCTTGAACACCACGCTGGGGCCGTAATTCCGGAAGCCGGCACTGCCGTCTTCGGCCGGGAAGACGTTGTAGGGCTTGAAGTCGATGAATTCGATTGTCAGCGGGCCGCGCGAGGTGATCACCTTGAGGTCGTCATACACCGCCCCCTCGAGTTCCAAGGGCGCGAGACCCGGTGCATCAAGGGCGTGCGCCCGCAGTTTCAGGCGCGAACCGCCATCCGAGAAACTCGCCTGGTAGATGGCGTAGCCTCTATGAATGAGCGGGTGATTCACGGCGATGGTGCGCTTGAGGGGTTCGGACAGGTCCGGGTCGTGGATCACCAGGTCACTCTCGAAAGACTTGGGCTGGCCCGAGGGATAGTGCTCCACGCGAAAATCGAGCAGCTCGACGCGAAACGGCAGTTTTTGCAGCAGAAAGCCGTCGCGCACGTTGAGGAACACGAAATCGGCCTGCCCGCCTTCGGCGATGCGCACACTGCCGCGAAAGGCGGCGCTGTCGGCGGCGAGGGTGCTCTCGGGAGGTACCTGGGAGGCGGGGATGTCACGCGTCTCCACCTGGAGGCGGCCGAGGCGTTCGGCGAGTTTCAACGGCAGATTGCCGTCGATGAGGCCGCCCACGCAGATCACCACGATGGCCACGTGGGTGAGCAGGTAGCCGAGGCGATTCCACGCACCGCGCATAGCGGCGACCACGGTACGGTCGCCATGGTCCTTGGTGCGCACGCGATAGCCCTGCGCGGCGAGCACGGCGCCGGCGCGCTCTGCCACCGCGCTCACGTCGCCCTCGGCCTGCCACTCCGCCTGTTGGTGGAAGGCGCGCAGCGACTTGTCCTGTACGTCGAGCCGGAAGTGGCGCATGTCACGCAGCATGGTCGGTGTATTGCGGTACACGCATACCGCCGTGGACACCAGCAGCATGCCGAGCAGCACCAGAAACCAGGGGGCGCTGTAGACGTCGTACAGCCCCAGGCGCTCGAACACTTCGAACCAGAACGGTCCGAACTTGCGGACGTAATCGGGGTAGGGCTGGTTCTGTTGCAGGACCGTGCCGATGATGGCGGCGAAGGAGAGGGCCACCAGCAGCGTGATGGCCAGGTTCATGGAACCGAGGAATTCGACCAGGACGGCGCCGGTGCCGCGCCTTTGCCGAGGGGTGTTAGGCGTGTTTGGGGAGCCAGCCATGGGTTTCCTTTGGGCGCCGGGGGTGGGCCGCTCGAACGGGAGGCGGACGAAGTTCCACTCCCTCCGACTGACGCGAAGGGCGGCAAGTTCCGGAGATGGGTCCCCGGAGATGACAAAGGGTGGCCGAGACCACCCTTTGTGCTCGCCTGTAACGGCTACGGATTAATGCAGACCGGCAATGAACTCGGCGACCGCATTGATTTCCTCATCGGACATCTTGGCGGCCACGTTGCGCATCATGCCGGCGGGGTCCGTCGTGCGCACGCCGGAGCGGAAATCACGCAGGGCCTTGGCCACGTACATACCCTGCTGACCACCGAGCGCCGGGAAGTCGGCTGCGGGGATACCGCTACCAGACGGGTTATGGCATGCCATGCAGGCGGATACGCCCTTGGCCGCAATACCGCCGCGGTAGATCTTGGCGCCCGCCGCGGCCAGTTCCGGATTGGCGGTACCGACGCTGGCCTTTTGGCTGCTGAAGTATGCGGCCAGGTCGGCCACGTCCTGCTCGCTCAGGGGTGCAGCCATGGGCGCCATGACTTCATCCTTACGCTCGCCGGCCTTGAATGCCGCCAACTGCTTAGCGATGTAGCTCGGGTGCTGACCGGCAAGCTTCGGGAAGGTGGGAACAAAGCTGTTGCCATCCATGCCATGGCAAGCAGCACAGACCATGGCCTTACCCTGGCCGGCCGTGGCATCACCTACAGGGGCCGCCTGCGCGGCGCCGGCGACACCCATCAGAACGAGAACTACAGACGCTAGCTTTTTCATCGATTAACCCATGCCGAAAGGCTTACTTGCTGTTGTTGGTCATGTACTCGACGGCGGCCTTCACATCGGCGTCGCTGAGGTTCATGAAACCACCCTTGGGGGGCATCACGCCAGTCTTGCCCTGGAAGCCCTTGATGGCGTGATCCTGGAGGGTCGCCATGCCCTGGGCAATGCGGGGACCCCATGCGGCCTTGTCACCCAGCTTGGGTGCGCCAGCGACGCCCATCTTATGGCAAACTTGGCAGGCTTGGTTATAGACCTGTTCACCGGTCGCAGCCATTGCACCGGTGGACACCAGCGCCATTGCGCCCACGGCCGCAGCAACAATCGTCTTCTTCATGTCTCGCCCTCACTCCGTTTTATAATGTTCAGCCCCGCACAGCATATTAGGCGCACGGGGAAAGCCCAAATAAAGGGTCCCTTATATACCAATGAGCCAAGCTGCGGGTCAACCGCGGAGTGGCGAAAATCCACGCCAACTGGGCCGCACATCATGAATTCCGAGGCCTTCTACCGCAAGGCGCATTTTCTCATCAGCGCCAATGCCCTACAGCAGCTCCCGGCCGACAGCGGGCGCGAAGTGGCCTTCGCCGGGCGTTCCAATGCAGGCAAGTCGAGCGCCATCAATACGCTGACCGGACAGACCGGCCTGGCACGCACCAGCAAGACGCCGGGGCGCACGCAGCTCATCAACTTCTTCGGCCTGGACGAGGGCCGGCGCCTGGTGGACCTGCCGGGATACGGCTATGCGCAGGTACCGGAGACCGTGAAGCGGCACTGGCAGGCGCTGCTCGAACGCTATCTGATCACCCGGCGCTGTCTCGAAGGTCTTGTGCTCATCATGGACGTCCGCCACCCGCTCACCGAGTACGACCGGACCATGCTCGACTGGTGCGCCCAGCGGGGCATGCCCGTGCACGCCCTGCTCACCAAGGCCGACAAGCTCAACCGGGGTCCGGCCATGGCCACCCTGCAACAGGTGCGCAAGGCTCTGGCAGCCGAGTACTCTGGTGTCACTGCCCAGCTGTTCTCCAGCCAGGCCAAGACCGGCGTGGACGAAGCCGGCGCCGTCCTCGACGGCTGGCTGCGGCCGGGGGAGTGAGTGCGGAAAGAAAAAAGCATTAACCACGGGGGACACGGGGAACACGGGGGGGCAAATCCATCAATGGTTGCGCTCGTCTCCCGGAGGGAGAGGGGGCAAGAGAAGCTGGCTACAACGGTGAAAATGACTGTAGGAGCGCCTCAGGCCGCGATGACGGGGTATCCGACGACAATCGCGGCCTGAGGCCGCCCCCACAAGAATTGAATTCCCCGTGTCGCCCGTGGTTAATGGCTTTTTGCCTTTTGTCCGGGAGGGCTGATAAGGGGACGAAAAAAAACCCCGGGCTAAGGGGGAGGAAGAGCGCCCGGGGTTATGAGGACCCGGCTCGGGGGGTGCCGAGCCGGGCCGGCTACATCCCGTCAGGGAGAGCAACGGGAGGGCAAGCACTATGGCTTACCCGGTAGGACTGGCGGGATCGGAAAAGGTTCCGGGCAACCACCGAAATAGATCGCCTTCAATGGGCTTGGTCCCAGTGGGTGCCGGTGCCGACCTCCACCACCAAGGGCACGGAAAGGTGCGCAGCCGCCTCCATGCGCTGGCGGATGTGAGCGCTCGCTTCCGCTTCCTGACCCTCCTTCACCTCGAATACCAATTCATCGTGCACCTGCATGATCATGCGACAGTCCAGGCCGCTCGCCGGTAACCAGGCGTCAATGGTCAGCATGGCGCGCTTGATGATGTCGGCGGCGGTTCCCTGCATGGGGGCGTTGATGGCGGTGCGTTCGGCGTACTGACGACGCTGCATGTTGGAGGCACGGATGTCCGGCACGTACAAGCGCCGCCCGAACACCGTCTCCACGTAGCCGCGCTCGCGCGCCCCCTCTCGGGTCTCCTCCATGAAGCGCTTCACCCCGGGGTAACGGGCGAAGTACTTGTCCACGTAGCCCTGCGCCGAACCGCGGTCGATACCGAGCTGTTTGGCGAGGCCGAAGGCGGACATGCCATAGATGAGCCCGAAATTGATGGCCTTGGCGGAGCGGCGCTCGTCGGCGGTAACCTGCTCGGGGGCCAGACCGAACACCTCGGCGGCCGTGGCGCGGTGGATATCCTCACCGCTCGCGAAGGCCCGCACCAGGCCCGCGTCCGCGGACAGGTGGGCCATGATGCGCAGCTCGATCTGGGAGTAGTCCGCGGCCAATAGCCGATATCCCTGCGGCGCCACGAAGGCCTGGCGGATGCGCCGGCCCTCGCCGGTGCGCACCGGGATGTTCTGCAGGTTGGGGTCGGATGAGGACAGGCGCCCGGTGGCGGCCACCGCCTGGTGATAGGAGGTGTGCACACGCCGGGTGCGCGGATTCACCTGCTCCGGCAGGCGGTCCGTGTAGGTGGACTTGAGCTTGGCGAGGCCGCGGTAGTCGAGGATCAGCCGGGGCAGCGGGTAGTCGATGGCCAGTTCCTGCAACACGTCCTCGGCGGTGGAGGGCTGACCGGTGGCGGTCTTGGCGAGCACCGGCAGGCCCAGCTTGCCGAACAGGATCTCCTGGATCTGCTTGGGCGAGCCCAGGTTGAACGGTCCGCCAGCGGCCTCGAAGGCCTCGCGCTCCACCTCCAGCATGCGTGTGGCCAGCTCGTTGCTCTGGCGGCGCAGCATGTCCACGTCCACCAGCACGCCGGTGCGTTCCATGCGCGAGAGCACGGGGACCAACGGCACCTCGATGTCTTCATAGACCTGCGCCAGCGTGCCCTCCGCCTTGAGCCGCGGCCACAGCGCGCGGTGCAGCTGCAGCGACACATCGGCGTCCTCGGCGGCGTAGGCGGTCGCCTGCTCCACGGCCACCTGATCGAAGGTGAGCTGCTTGGCGCCCTTGCCGGCAACGTCCTCGAACAGGATGGTCTTGTGGCCCAGGTATTTGAGGGACAGGGAGTCCAGGTCGTGACGCGAGGCGGTGGCGTCGAGCACGTAGGACTCCAGCATGCTGTCGTGGGCGATGCCGCGCAGGGTGATGCCGTGATTGGCCAGCACGCTCATGTCGTACTTGAGGTTGTGGCCGAGCTTGGGTCGCGCCGGGTCCTCCAGCAGCGGCTTGAGGGCGGCCAGCACCTCGTCGCGATCGAGCTGTTGCGCGCCCGGGTCCTGATGGGCGAGCGGCACGTACACGGCCTCGCCGGGGGTCACGGCAAAGGAGACGCCGACGATCTCCGCCTGCATGTAGTCGAGGCTGGTAGTCTCGGTGTCGAACGCGAACAGCTCGGCGGTGCGCAGGCGTTCCAGCCAGCCCTCGAACTCGGCCCAGTCGGTGACCGCGTGATGGTCCTTCACGCCGGTCTCCGGCGGCCCGGCATGCAACCGGGCCTCGGCGCGGTCGGCGCCGAGCAGCTCGGCCAGCCAGCCCTTGAACTCCAGGCGTGTGAACCAGGCCTTGAGGGCGGCACGGTCGGGTTCCTGCCGCTTCAGGTCCGCCGGGGCGAACGGCAGGGGCACGTCGCACTTGATGGTGACCAGCTGACGCGACAGGGGCAAGTGGCCGAGGCTGTTGCGCAGGTTCTCGCCTACCACGCCCTTGATCTCCGCCGCATGGGCCATGACGCCGTCCAGGCTGCCGTACTGCTGCAACCATTTCACGGCCGTTTTGGGGCCGACCTTGGGCACGCCCGGCACGTTGTCGCTGGTGTCGCCGATGAGTGCCAGGTAATCGATGATGAGTTCCGGCGACACGCCGAACTTGTCGATCACCCCGGCCTCGTCCATCTCCGTGGCGGTCATGGTGTTGACCAGCCGCACACCGGGCTTGACCAGCTGGGCCATGTCCTTGTCGCCGGTAGAGACCACCACGTCCAGGCCGTGGGCGCGCGCCTGCACCACCAGGGTGCCGATCACGTCGTCCGCCTCCACGCCGTCGATGCACAGCAGGGGCAGACCCATGGCGCGCACAATGGCGTGCAGCGGCTCGATTTGGCTCACCAGCTCGCCCGGCATGGGCGGGCGGTGGGCCTTGTAGTCGGCATAGATTTCGTCGCGAAAGGTGGGGCCCTTGGCATCGAACACCACGGCCACGTGGTCCGGCTCGAAATCGAGCAGCAGCCGCCGCAGCATGTTGACGACGCCGTACACGGCGCCGGTGGGCTGCCCTTCAGAGTTGGTCAGCGCGGGCAGCGCATGGAAGGCCCGGTAGAGATAAGACGAGCCGTCTACCAGGACGAGAGGCTTGTTACTATGGGTCATGGGCTGGGCAGGGTCGTAGGGGCGCACCGCATTATGACTAAAATGGCCAGTGTCCTGAATCAGAACACCGACCGCACGATACAATGGGCCGCGCGCTAGTCCGCGCTTGAAAGGCATCCATGCACGACGACAGCAAGCACCGCCATCCGGGCATGACCCCGGTCAACGACAGCATTCTCACGCGCGAATCCTGGAAGATCTTCCAGATCATGGCGGAGTTCGTGGAGGGCTTCGAACGGCTTGCCCGGATTCGACCGTCGGTGAGCATCTTCGGTTCGGCGCGGATGAAACCGGATCATCCCTATTACGAACTCACCGAAAAGATTGCCCGCCAGCTCTCGGATGCGGGATTCTCGGTGGTGAGCGGCGGCGGGCCGGGCATCATGGAGGCCGCCAACAAGGGGGCCTACGCCGGCAAATCGCCGTCCATCGGTCTCAACATCCAGTTGCCCCATGAGCAGACCGGCAATCCCTACCAGGACATCTCCCTCAGCTTCCGTCATTTCTTCGCGCGCAAGGTGATGTTCGTGAAATACGCCGCGGCCTATGTGGTGTTGCCCGGGGGCTTCGGCACCCTGGACGAGCTGGCCGAGATCCTCACTCTGGTGCAGACCGGCAAGACCCGGCGCATCCCCATTCTCCTGGTGAACTCGGCCTTCTGGGAGGGGCTCATCGATTGGCTGCGCGACAAACTGGTCGGCGAAGGCATGGTTGATGCGGCCGACATGGAGCTCTTCCAGGTACTCAACACCCCGGAAGAAGTCGTCGATTCCATTTTCAGTCATTACGAACAGCGCGGTTTCGAGCCCTCTGCCGAGGAGCGCGAGATCCTGCTCGACCTCTGAGGCCACGCATGCGTCGTACCGGTCTGTTTTTATTACTGGCCAGCCTGGCTGCGCCCATCCTGGCCCAAACACCCGATGAGGTACCGCCCCCGCCGCCGATGCCGGAGGGGCGCAGCGGCACCCCGCCCCCGCCGGCCAGCGTCGAGGAACTGCTCGAACCGCAAGTGACCATCATCCGCCGCGAGCGCGAGGTCATCGAGGAATACCGTGTGTCGGGGCAGCTCTACATGGTGCGCATCACGCCCCGTTCGGGGCCACCCTACTTCCTCATCGATACGGACGGCGACGGCAGCCTGGAGACGCGCAGGAACGAGTTGTCCAACCCGGAAATCCCGCAATGGGTGCTGTTCCGCTGGTAGCGCAGGCGGATGCGGTCGTTATCCACAGAACCTGTGGATAACTCTGTGGACGTTCTGGGGGCTTCTTCCGCCGCGACCCTCCACCACTGAGCAGCTGTTGAATCGGTGATTTTTTCACCACCGGGCGGAAGCCTTTCCAATCAACAGCTTACGCGATACATCACGCATTACGGCAGGCAGTGGTCACTAACTCCCCATAGATGCCCGGCCGGGGCCGGGATGTGCACAAACATGGCGGGCGGGGCTCACAACGCCTCCAGGTTCGCGTAGGCCAACACCAGCCATTTGCTGCCCATGGCATCGAAATTCACTTGCACCCGCGCCTGGGCACCCTGCCCCTCGCAGGCGAGCACCACGCCTTCGCCGAATTTGGGATGGCGCACGTGCTGGCCGAGGCGCAGTCCGCCGGCCGATTCATCCACCACCGCGCGACGGGCGTAATAAGGCTGGCTGACGGTGCCGCGCAGGCGCACCTCTTCCAGGTGTTCGCGGGGGATCTCATCGAGAAACCGCGAAGGACGCGTGGTGTGTTCCTGCCCGTACAGCCGGCGCACCTCGGCCCAGGTGAGATAGAGCCGCTGCCGCGCGCGGGTCATGCCCACGTAACAGAGGCGCCGCTCCTCTTCGAGCCGGCCCGGCTCGTCCATGGACATCTGGTGGGGAAACAGACCCTCCTCCATACCCGCCATGAACACCAGCGGGAATTCCAGGCCCTTGGCTGAGTGCAGGGTCATGAGCTGCACGCTGTCCTCGCCCTCGCCCGCCTGACCTTCACCTGACTCGAGCGCGGCGTGGGCCAGGAAAGCGCCGAGGGCATCCATGCCCGCGTGCTCAACCTCGTCGTACTCGAACTGGCGTGCGGCGTTGACCAGTTCCTCCAGGTTCTCGATGCGGTCCTCGCCGCGGCCGCTCTTTTCCTTGCGGTAGTGCTCGATAAGCCCGGAGCCGGCGATCACCTGCTCCACCTGCTCGTGCAACTCGATGCCCTCCACGCCGGCGGTCAGGCGTTCGATGAGATCAACGAAAGCCTTGAGTGCATTGGCGGCCCGCGCGGCGAAGATGTTGTGCGCGAGCAGGTCGCGCGCCGCCCGCCACAAGGGCACGCCAAAGGCACGGGCGTGTTCGCGCAATTGCTCCACTGTGCGCTCGCCGATGCCGCGGGTGGGCGTGTTCACCACCCGCTCGAAGGAGGCGTCGTCGGTGCGGTTGAACAGCAGGCGCAGATAGGCCAGCGCGTCCTTAATCTCGGCGCGCTCGAAGAAGCGCAGTCCGCCGTAGACGCGATAGCGCACGCCGGCCTGCATCAACGCCTCTTCGATGACGCGCGACTGGGCGTTGGAACGGTACAGCACAGCCACTTCCGAGCGCTTGCCGCCGTGCGCCTCGTGCTCGCGGATGCGCTCCACGATGAAGCGCGCCTCATCGATCTCGTTGAAGGCCCCGTACACACGGATGGGCTCGCCTTTCTCGCCTTCGGTCCACAACTCCTTGCCCAGGCGATCGGCATTGTTGGCGATGAGCGCGTTGGCGGCGGCGAGGATGGTGGCGGTGGAGCGGTAGTTCTGCTCCAGGCGCACCAGGCGCACGTCCGGGAACTCATCGACGAAGCGGTGGATGTTCTCGATGCGCGCCCCGCGCCAGCCGTAAATGGATTGATCGTCGTCGCCCACCGCGAACACCAGCCCCTGCGTGCCCGCGATGAGCTTGAGCCAGTCGTACTGGATGGCATTGGTGTCCTGAAATTCGTCCACCAGGATATGCTGGAAGCGGCGCCGGTAGTGGTCGAGGATGTCCGGGCGCTCCTTCAGGACTTCGAAGGCTCGCAGCAGGAGCTCCGCAAAATCCACCACGCCGCTGCGTTGGCAAGCCTCTTCATAGGCCTGGTAGAGCTTGAGCATCTGGCGCTGGTAGGGATCGTCGCCCGGCCCCAGATCCTTCGGGCGCTTGCCCTCGTCCTTGCGCGCGTTGATGAACCACTGCACCTGCTTGGGTGGCCAGCGCGATTCATCCACACCCTGTTCGCGCAGCAGCCGGCGCACGATGCGCAGCTGGTCGTCACTGTCGAGGATCTGAAAACCCGCCGGCAGGCCGGCATCCTGGGCGTGTGCACGCAGCAGGCGATGGGCGAGCCCGTGGAAGGTGCCGACCCACATGCCCGTGGTGGGCGTGCCGAGGAGGTGTTCGATGCGCCCGCGCATCTCGTGCGCGGCCTTGTTGGTGAAGGTGACGGCAAGGATGCCGTAGCTTGATGCCTGGCCGGTGCGGATGAGCCAGGCCACGCGATGGGTGAGCACGCGGGTCTTGCCGCTGCCGGCGCCGGCGAGGATGAGCAGATTGCCCGGCGGGGCGGCGACCGCCTCGCGCTGGGCGGGGTTCAGAGTGTCGAGAAGATCGGATACATCCATGGCGGGATTTTATCAGACCCCGCCCGGGCGCCACCGAAAAAGGGCACCAACGCATGGTCGGTGCCCGTGGGTGCGCGTGCGCGTTATTGCGGCTGTGCGGGAGCTGCGGCAGGCGTGGCGGTTTCGGTAGGAGCAGCCACCTGTTCAACGGGCACGGAGACTTCCGTAGCGGGCGCAACCTCGGCAGCTGCAGATTCCGCAGCCTCCTGCTGTTTGCCGCAGGCGGAAAGGACCAGAATCACGCCAACCAACCATTGTGCGCTTCATACGATTTCAATATTCCAGCGAAGTTAGTAAGGGGAATGATCCCGCATGAGCGGAATCGGCGCGCATTATGGGAAGGCAGATTCGCCGCGGGAATAGGGTGCGGAAATATTCTTGCTTGCGCACGCTTGCGCTCTCGCGAATTCGCCGCACGTTTATCAATGAATACAACAGCACAGCTTGTGGCGCGACGAAGGCGTCGCGAGAATACCTGGCCTGCCGCGACGGAGAGAAACCATGACCAACCCGCATTACGAACGCCTCGGCGGTGAAGCAACCGTGCGTCGCCTCGTGGATCGCTTCTACGTCCTCATGGACACGCTACCCGAGGCCCAGGACATCCGACGCATGCATCCGCAGGATCTCGGCGAATCCGCCGACAAACTGTTCATGTTCCTGAGCGGCTGGCTGGGTGGTCCGCAGTTGTATGTGGAAAAGCACGGACACCCGCGCCTGCGCCAGCGACATATGCCGTTCCCCATCGGCAGTGCCGAACGGGATCAATGGATGCTGTGCATGCGCCAGGCTATGGAAGACGTGGGCGTCCCTGATGATCTGCGCACAGAACTGGAGCAGGCTTTGTTCCGCACCGCGGATTTCATGCGCAACAAGGCGGAGTGAGCTGCGCGATTGGAATCTGCGCTTCAGGCCGCGGCACCCCGAAGAAACGCGGACTGAGGCCGCTCGTACACGCCACGATGGCCGCTCCACCCTGCGAGTCAGCGCAGCACTGCACCGGTGCGAGCATCGCGGATGGAGGTGGGACGTTCGAGCCCGCCGAGCGGGCCGTGCAGGATGTAATCGATCTCGCTGCCGAAGACCCGTCGCGCTGTCAGCGCATTGCGGGCCGGAGCACGACCGGCCACGTTGGCGCTGGTCGAGACCAGTGCGCCTCCGAACGTCTCGCACAGGGCCTTCACCACGGGATGGTCGCTGATGCGCACCGCAATGGTTGCATGCTCGCCGCGCAGCCACGGCGCGGTGTGCTCGGCGGCGGGCAGCAGCCAGGTGAACGGCCCCGGCCAGGTGGGAAGCACGCGCTGAGTGATCTCGTCGGTGAGCGGCGCGATGTAGGGCGCCAGTTGCTCCAGTGATGCCGCGACCAGGATGAGACCCTTGGCCGCCGGGCGGCGCTTCAGGCGCAACAGCTTTTCCACGGCGCGCCACGATTGCGGGTCGCAGCCCAGGCCGTACACCGCCTCGGTGGGATAGGCCACCACGCCGCCGGTGCGCAGCACATCACGGGCAATGCGCAAGTGCCAGGGGCTAATCATGGAGCGAACGGCCCGACACAGAGGCGCCGAGGCACGGCGGATGCTGGCGGGTGGCTCATGGTACGCGGCAATTCTGCGGCGCTGCGTTCGAGGGTTTACAGTCCCAGGTCTTTCTGGACCACCGCGTCGCGCGCCTGGATGTTGCGTGCATTCGCTTCACGCTCCTCGCGCAGCCTGGCAGCGAGGTCTGCGTCGGCGACGGCAAGGATCTGTGCGGCGAGGTAGCCCGCGTTCTTCGCTCCGGTCTTGCCGATGGCCACCGTCGCGACGGGAATGCCTGCTGGCATCTGCACCGTGGACAGCAGCGCGTCCATGCCCTGCAGCGGGCCGGCGTCCATGGGCACGCCGATCACCGGGCGCACGGTCATGGCGGATACCGCGCCGGCCAGGTGGGCCGCCAGTCCCGCGGCAGCGATGAACACACCGCAGCCGCGCGCCTCGGCATCCTTCACGTAGTCATGGGTGGCGGCAGGCGTGCGATGGGCGGAGGTGATCTTCACCTCGTAGCGAATCCCGAACGAGGCCAGCACCTCCAGCGTGGCCTTCATGGTCGGCAGGTCTGAATCGGACCCCATCAACACGGCAACAAAACGGCTCATCACTTCGCTCCAAAACGATCAAAAAGCACAACCACGGAGGACACGGGGAACACGGGGATCATGCAATTGGTGGGTTGAGCCAACCCGCACGAAAATTGATTTCCCCGTGTCCCCCGTGTCCCCCGTGTCCCCCGTGGTTAGATCTTCTTCTTAACCCACCTGCTCCTTGGCCTCGGGGCCCTCGACCAGTTCGGTGTAGCCGCATTCTTTCTGCGGGCAGACCTTTTCGGTTCCGCGGCGCTTGGTGGTCTTGAGGGTCAGGATGGGCCAACCGCACTTGGGGCAGGGCTCGTTGAGCGGCGGGTTCCACACCGCGTACTTGCAGGTGGGATAGGTGGAGCAGGAATAGAAGATCTTGCCAAAGCGCGACTTGCGCTGCAGCAAGGTGCCCTTCTTGCACTCGGGGCACTGCACACCGGTGTCGGCCGGCTTCTCCAGGGGCTCGATGTACTTGCACTTCGGGTAGTTGCTGCAGCCGATGAACTTGCCGTAGCGACCGGTGCGGATGATGAGCGGCGACTCGCACTGCGGGCAGCTGCGGCCTTCGACCACTTCCGGTTCGGCCTGGGCCTCTTCCTTGCTCTCGTTCAGGTTGCGCGTGTAGTCGCACTCGGGATAACCGGTGCAGCCGATGAAGCGCCCGCGCCGGCCGAGGCGAATGGACAGCGGTTTGCCGCACTTGGGGCAGGCCTCGTCCAGGGTCTCGTGGGTGACGTCCTTGCGCGAGACCGATTCTTCCTTGTCCTGCACCAGGTGGATGAACGGGTCCCAGAAGCGCTGCATGAGCGGTACCCAGTCCTCTTCACCGCGCGAGACGGCGTCGAGCTCGTCCTCCATTTTGGCGGTGAAGTCGTAGTCCACGTACTGGGTGAAGTGCTCGGTGAGGAACTTGTTCACCACGCGGCCCACGTCGGTGGGGCGGAAGCGGCGCTTGTCCATCTCCACATACTCGCGCTGTTGCAAGGTGGCGATGATGCTGGCGTAGGTGGACGGGCGGCCGATGCCGTGCTCTTCCAGGGCCTTCACCAGGCTCGCCTCGCTGTAGCGCGGCGGCGGTTCGGTGAAGTGCTGCTCGGGGCGGATCGCGGCGAGCTGCACGGTGTCGCCCTCTTCCAGCGGCGGCAGTACCGATTCCTTTTCCTCGTCCTTGGCCTCGTCCACGCTCTCCTGGTACACGGCGATGAAACCCGGATCGATGATGGTGCTGCCGGTGGCGCGGAACACGTTGTCCTTGCCGGCGGCAAGGTCCACCGCCACGGTGGCGATGGTGGCCGGGATCATCTGGCAGGCAACGGTGCGCTTCCACACCAGTTCATAGAGCTTGTGCTGATCGCGCGACAGGTGGCCGGCCACGGCGTCGGGGGTGCGCAACACCGAGGTGGGGCGCACGGCCTCATGGGCCTCCTGGGCGTTCTTGGCCTTGGTCTTGTAGACGCGCGCCTCGCTGGGGATGTTGTCCTTGCCGTAGGTCTTGCCGATGAAGTCGCGGATCTCCTCCAGCGCTTCCTGGGCCAGGTTCACCGAGTCGGTACGCATGTAGGTGATGAGACCGACGGTCTCGCCGCCGATGTCGATGCCTTCATACAACTGCTGGGCGATGCGCATGGTGCGCTGAGCGGAGAAGCCCAGCTTGCGCGAGGCCTCCTGCTGCAGCGTGGAGGTGGTGAACGGTGCGGCCGGATTGCGCTTGCGTTGCTTGCGCTCGATGCGCGAAACCAGCAGCTTGCCGTCGGCGGCCTTCTCCAGCGCCTTGTGCACCTCGGTGGCGCGGCCGGTGTCGGTGATGGAGAACTGGCTCAGCTTCTCGCCCTGGAACTGTGCCAGCTTGGCGGTGAAGGGCTGCTTCTTGGCCAGGCAGTCGGCCTCCACGCTCCAGTATTCGCGCGCCTCGAAGCGTTCGATTTCTTCCTCGCGCTCGACAATCATGCGTAGCGCCGGGCTCTGCACGCGCCCGGCGGACAGGCCACGACGGATCTTCTTCCACAGCAGCGGCGAGAGATTGAAACCCACCAGGTAATCCAAGGCGCGGCGCGCCTGCTGGGCGTTCACCAGGTCGAGAGACAGCGCACGGGGCTGCCCCACGGCCTCCTGGATGGCGCGCTTGGTGATCTCGTGGAACACCACCCGCCCCACGGTCTTGCCATCGAGCAGCTTGCGCTCGCGCAGCAGTTCGAAGAGATGCCAGGAGATGGCCTCGCCTTCGCGGTCCGGGTCAGTGGCGAGGTAAAGGGCATCGGCCTTCTTGATGGCCTTGGCGATGGCGTCGACGTGCTTTTCGTTCTTGTCGATGACCTGGTATTTCATGGCGAAGCCATGCGCCGGGTCGACCGCACCCTCCTTGGGCAGCAGGTCGCGCACGTGGCCGTAGGAGGCGAGGACCTCGAAGTCCTTGCCCAGGTACTTCTTGATGGTCTTCGCCTTGGCCGGCGATTCGACGATAACGAGGTTTTTGCTCATGATGCCGTCCGAAAAAGCAATGCCCGCGGGGTGCGGGCATTGGTGTCCAGGATCCTTGGTTGGTGTCTCAGTGCAGGGTGGATTCCATTTCGTCCAGCACCAGATCTTCCATCCAGGCGAACGCCGCTTCCTGACCGGGCTGGTTGAACAGCACCATCAGGATTACCCACTTCAGCTGGTCAAGGTCCATGTCCGCCCCCTCCAGCGCCATCACGCGATCGATCACCATCTCACGCGTGGTGTGGTCGAGCACACCTACCTGCTCCAAAAATAGCAGGAAGCCCCGGCTGTCAATGTCCAGCTTCTCGCACTCGCGGTCGGAATAGACACGGATGGACTGGGAAGGTTTCCGCGGCAAATCGACGGATGTGTGCTGCAGCTCGGCAAGGCCCTCAAGCCAGTCCAGGGCCTTTGCAATCTCGCGGTCATGGAAACCCGCCCGCCCCAATTCCGTTTTCAGCGTCTCGCGGTCCTGGCCGACGTCTGCCTCTTCATTCATGTAATTCTCGAAGAGGTACATCAGGACATCCAAAACGCTTTCTTTCATCATCACACTCTCTTGCCGGTGCGGATGTAGTGCCCGCCATTGACGGCAGCCACATACCCCTGCAACTCAAGGACCAACAGCATGGAGGAAACCGTTTCGGCCGTCAATCCACTGCGTTCCACCAGCAAATCCACCGAAGTCGGCGCCTGATCGAGGCTTTCCAGTAGACGGCAAGCGGCCGGATCGAGTTCAACGGCCGGGGTCCGATCCGCGGCCTCGGGCTGCGCCAGCGCGGCCCGCAACTGGGGTGCCAGTTCCTCCAGGACGTCCGCCGCGGTCTCCACCAGCTTGGCGCCCTCGCGGATGAGCCGATGGCAGCCGCGCGCCAAGGGGTTGTGGATGGAGCCCGGGATGGCGAACACCTCACGGCCCTGCTCCACCGCCGTGCGCGCGGTGATGAGCGAACCGCTGCCGAGCGCCGCCTCGACCACCAGCGTTCCGGCACTCAGGCCGCTGATGATGCGGTTGCGGCGCGGAAAATGGTGCGGCAGGGGCGGCGTGCCGGGCGGGAACTCGCTCACCAACGCGCCCTCGGCCGCGATGGCGTGGGCCAGCCCCTTGTGGCGCGCGGGGTAGACCCGATCCAGGCCGGTGCCCGCCACGGCGATGGTCTGACCGGGGGCGTCCAGGGCGCCTTTATGACTGGCGGCGTCGACGCCCAGCGCCAGCCCGCTGGTGATCACCAGCCCGGCGCCGGCCAGGTGGCGGGCGAAGGCGTAGGCCGTCTCCGCCCCGGTGGGGGTGGGATTGCGGCTGCCCACCATGGCGAGCTGGGGGGCCGACAGGGCCGTGGGGTCACCCAGCACGAACAGCACGGGCGGGGCGTCCGGCAGTGCGCCGAGCAGCGGTGGATAGCGGGGGTCGTCGAGCGGGAGGATATGGCGCTGATCCCCGTCGGCCCAGGCCAGGTCCGCTTCCGCGGTCGCCCAGTCGGGCCGCCGCAGGACGGCGGTCAGCGCGGGGTTCAGATCGGCCGGCGGCGCGCAAAACAGCCGCTCCAGGTTGCCGGCGTGTTCCAGCAGCTCGCGGATGCCGACCGACCCGAGCCCCGGCACGCGCAGCAGAACGAGCCAGCGCTTCAGGTCGGTATCAGTCATTGCCGGGCCCGTCCCTGGGCACGCCGCTTAGGGGTTGGTCACCACGTCGTGGAGATGAATGGCCCGGCTGGCATCCATCACCAGCGCGTAGCTCACCCGGTCGAAGATGCGGAATACCATGAGCGTGCCGGCGCGCTCGCGCGGCAAGCGCAGCTCCTCGCGGGTGTAGGGGTCGCGCACCAGGGCGCCGAACTGGTACACGGCCAGCACGTTACCCGGCTCCAGGTCGTCGTTGGCGCCCTTGCTGATGGCGACCACCTGGAACTGGCCGATCTGGCTGACCGCGCCCATCACACCCACGATGCGCCCGTCGATGTCACGGGACGGGGGGCGGGGCAGGTAGTTTTGCTCCAGGACCCCGTCGTCCAACGGCAGCAGGCGGTCGCCCGGGAGGGTCTCGCGATGGGCGCGCTGGATCACCAGGGTCGCCGGGTCGCCGCTACGCTGCACGCGGGCGTCGGCCACGTGAATGGCCTCGTAGCCCAGCACCACATCCTCGTCCGTCGGGTCCAGATAGGGCTGGCCCAGGCGCACCACCACATAGTCCTTGATGTCCTTGTCCTGAATGCCGCGCACATACACCGGGTAGCCGGGCGCGCCGATGAGATGCTCCTCCTGGGCCGACACCACGTAGGGCGCGCGCTCCAGCTCCTCCGGCGTGACCACGCGCGGGCGGCTGAGGAATTGGCTGATGGCGTCGTAGGGGATGGTGGGGATGGCGCGCTCGAGCGGCTCCACGCGCACGCGCGGCGACAGTTTCACCACCGGTAGCCGCGCGCTCGGGTCGCCCTGAACTTGGATGCGGGGCTTGCCGTCTACATAGGTCAGGGTGAGCACATCACCGGGATAGATGAGGTGTGGGTTACGGACCTGCGGATTGATGTGCCAGACCTCGGGCCAGCGCCAGGGCGTAGCGAGGAACAGGTTGGCGATGTCCCACAGGGTGTCGCCCTTCTTGACCACATAGGTGACGGGGGCGTTGTCCCGGACCATGGGCTGTTCAGGCACTGGCTCTGCCACGGTGGCGGGCGTCACCGGCGCTTCGCGATCCGTGGGCGCCGTCGCACAACCGGCCATACTGATCACCAGCGCGGCGATTAAGGCACCCGAACGGAATCCTTCTTTCATGGCAAGCCCTTAGCTGATGCGAGTTCGCGCGAGTGTAATAGCAAAAACCGTTAGGCTCAAAGGGTGGTCATCACAGATCGGAAGCGTTCGGCGCCGCCGCCGTGCTGCACCCCAGCGGCCCGATAGGCGTGAACCGGTTCATTAAGTATCATTGGGACCCCAAGCTGGACGAGCACCATGGCGATCCTTTCCATCCTCCACTTCCCAGACCCCCGTCTCACCACCCGGGCCCAGCCCGTGGAGCAGGTCGACGACGATGTACGTCGCCTGGTGGCGGACATGTTCGAGACCATGTATTCGGCGCCCGGCATCGGCCTGGCCGCCACCCAGGTGGATGTGCACCGGCGCGTGATCGTCATCGACGTGTCCGAGGAAAAGAACGAGCCGCGCGTGTTCATCAATCCCGAAATCCTGTCCCGCGATGGCATGGAAGAAATGGAAGAGGGCTGTCTGTCGGTCCCGGGCATCTATGAAAAGGTGCGCCGCGCCGAGCACGTGAAGGTACGTGCCCTCGACCGCGACGGCCAGCCCTTCGAACTGGAGGCCGACGGCCTGCTGGCCGTATGCATCCAACACGAAATCGATCACCTCGAAGGCAAGCTGTTCGTCGATTACCTCTCCCAGATGAAGCGCCAGCGCATCCGCAAAAAGCTCGAAAAGCGCGAGCGGGAGACCCTGTAGAGGAAAAAAGAATGAACCACGGGGGACACGGGGAACACGGGGAGTCCTCGTGGTGGTCGCACACGTCACGTTGCGAAGCTACGTGACAGGTTCGAGCCCGCGTTCGTCACGTAGGCGCTGCGCACCAACATGACCTACAAGAACGTCATCCCCGTGTCCCCCGTGGTTTAAGGCTTTTCTGTTAAGCTTCGCGGCTTCGTCATTTCCAGGAAAACGTCGGGATTTCCATGCCCCAGGGCCTCAATGTCGTCTTTGCCGGCACGCCGGAATTCGCGGCCGTGGCGTTGCGCGCGCTGCTCGCAGCGGGTTACCACGTATCGGCCGTCTACACCCAGCCTGACAGGCCGGCCGGCCGCGGTCGCAAGCTCACGCCCAGCGCAGTAAAGGAAGTGGCCCTGGAACACGGACTGCCGGTCATGCAGCCGGTGTCGCTGAAGGACCCGGAGGAGCAGGCGCGCCTCGCGGCGCTGAAACCCGACCTGATGATCGTGGCGGCCTACGGCCTGCTGCTGCCCAAGGCCGTGCTCGACACGCCGCGCCTGGGCTGCATCAACATCCACGCCTCCCTGCTGCCGCGCTGGCGCGGCGCAGCGCCCATCCAGCGCGCCATCCTGGCCGGTGATCCGGAGACCGGCATCACCATCATGCAAATGGATGTGGGCCTGGATACGGGCGACATGCTGCACGTGCTCAGCACACCCATCACCGACCAGGACACGGCCGAGACTCTGCACGATCGCCTCGCCGAACTGGGTGCACGCGCCCTGCTGGAGGCGCTGCCGCGTCTGGGACGGGGCCTGCGCGGTGAGAAGCAGGATGGCAGCCAGGCGACGTATGCGAAGAAGCTCGACAAGGCCGAGGCCGAGATCGACTGGTCGCGGCCGGCGCAGGAGATCGCCCGCCAGGTGCGCGCCTTCAACCCCTGGCCCGTGGCGCAGACCCGCCTCGGCGACGAGGCCTGGCGCATCTGGTCCGCCGAGCCGGTTGCGGGCAAGGGCACGCCGGGCACGGTGGTGCACGCCAGCCGCGACGGCATCGACGTGGCTACGGGTGACGGCCTGCTGCGCCTGCTGCGGGTGCAGCTGCCCGGCGGCAAGCCGCTGTCGGCGGCGGACTTCGTGAACGCCCGCCGCGTCACCGGGGCGCATCTCGGTGGCTGAACCGGGCGGGCGGGCCGCGGCGGCGCGCGTGCTCGTGGACGTGCTCGACCACGGCCGCTCCCTCGCCACCGCCCTGCCCTTCCACAGCGGCCGCGTGGTTGCCGCCGAACGCGGACTCGCGCAGGAAATCAGCTACGGCAGCCTGCGCTGGTATCCGCGCCTCGCGACCGTGCTGGCGGCACTGGTCACCAAGCCCCTCAAGCCACGCGATCGGGTCATCCACGGCCTGCTCATCGGCGGGCTCTACCAGCTCGCCTATCTGGACATGCCGCCGCACCTGGCGGTATCGCGCACCGTGGAGGCCACGCTGGAACTGGACAAGGCCTGGGCCAAGGGCCTGGTCAATGGCGTGCTGCGGCGCTTCCAGCGCGAGTCGGCTGCGCTGCTGGCGCGCGCCGATCGCGACGAGGCCAGCGCGCTCGCCCACCCGGCCTGGCTCATCGATCACCTGAGGCAGGCCTGGCCCGACCACTGGCAGACCATCATCGAGGCCAACAACCAGCGCCCGCCCATGACGCTGCGCGTGAACCTGGCGCGCCGCAGTCGCGAGGAGTACCTGGACCTGCTCAGGTCCGCCGGTCTGGACGCGCGACCGTCGCCCCACGCCCCCGCTGCGCTGACCCTGGCCGAACCCGTGCCGGTGGAGCGCCTGCCCGGCTTCGCCGCGGGCGAGGTGTCGGTGCAGGATGCGGCGGCGCAACTGGCCGCGCCGCTGCTGCAACTGGAGAGCGGCCAGCACGTGCTGGATGCCTGCGCCGCGCCGGGCGGCAAGACCAGCCACATCCTCGAGACCGCCGGGCTCACCGTCGACGCCCTCGACAAGGACGAGGCGCGCCTCACCCGCGTACAGGAAACCCTCGCACGCCTCGGCGGCGAAGCGCGCCTGCTCGCGGCCGACGCCGCAGTGCCCGAGGCCTGGTGGGACGGCCGCCCCTACGATCGCATCCTGCTCGACGCGCCCTGTTCGGCCACCGGCGTGATCCGCCGCCATCCCGACATCAAACTGCTGCGCCGTGCCGACGACATTCCAACCCTCGTCGCAGAACAGCAACGCCTGCTTGCGGCCGTGTGGCCCTTGCTGAAGCGCGGGGGTATGCTTGTCTACGCCACGTGCTCGGTATTGCCCGAAGAAAACGCCCGGCAGATCACACGCTTCATCGCGGAGCAGTCGGACGCCCGCCCGCTTCCCATTGCAGCGCACTGGGGTCGCGAGGCCGCCCCCGGCCGGCAAGTCCTCCCGGGCGAGGACGAAATGGATGGCTTTTATTACGCGCGCATCGCCAAGATCTAGTGGGCTCGCATGGGCCTGCGGCGTGGCTCTGCTCGTGGCGCTTTGCCTCGGCAGCGCCGGCGCTCGGGCCGGCGAGTTCGTAGTGCGCTCGGCGGCCACGGGTCTGGTCAATCAGGTCCACGTGCTCGACGCCGACATCGACTACCAGTTCAGCGAGCGCGCACTCACCGCCCTCGCCAATGGCGTGCCGCTCACACTGCGCATGCACATCACCATCGAGCGTGAACGGGACTGGTTGCCCGACCCGCAGGTGGCCGAATTGAAGCAGCGTTACGAGATCCAGTATCACGCCCTGTCCGGGCTGCACGTGCTAACCAATCTCAACAGCGGCGCCAGCGAGGTGTATCTCACGCTCCACAGCGCGCTGCGCGCACTCGGCGATGTCCGCGATCTGCCGGTCATCGACGACAACCTGCTCGCACCGGACGCCCGCTACCGCATCGCCATGCGGGTGGACCTCGACATCGAGGCGCTGCCTTCACCGCTGCGCCCGTTCGCCTACATCACGCCCGCCTGGTGGCTCAGCAGCGACTGGTACACATGGTCGTTACGACCCTGAAACGCCTCACGGCAGGGCCGCGCCCGGTGGCGGCCGTACTCCTGCTGCTGCTTGCTTCGCTCTATCTCATGAGCGCGGCGACGCAGAATTCCGCCCAGTTCAGCCGCGTCTACTCCCTGTTGCTGGCCATCAACGGCGCCGCCTTGCTGCTGCTGGTGACGCTCATCGTGCGCAACCTGGTGAGCCTGCTGGGCCAATACCGGCGGCGGGCGCCCGGCGCGCGCCTGACGCTGCGGCTGGTGGTCATGTTCGTGATGCTGGCCGTGGCGCCCGTGTCGGTGGTCTATTACTTCTCGGTGCAGTTCCTGCAACGGGGTATCGACAGTTGGTTCGACGTGCGCGTGGAGCGCGCCCTGGAAGATGCCCTGGAACTGGGCCGTACGGCGCTGGATTCGCGCTTGAGTGAAAGCCTGCAGCTCACACGCCAACTGGCCATCGAGTTCATCGGCGCACCCGAGAGCGTGGCCGCCCTCAAGCTCGACGAGGTACGCCAGCAGGGCAAGGCCTTGGAGATGACCCTGCTCACCGGTCAGGGGCGGGTGCTCGCCTCGAGCAGCGCCGATCCCACCGACATCGTGCCGAGCATGCCCAATCTCGCGGTTTTGCTGCAGCTGCGCCAGGGCATGGATTACGCCGCCCTGGAACCGACCGCCGGCGGCCTTCAGGTGCGCGTGGTGGTGCCCGTGACGGAGGGGCTCAGCAGCGAGCCCAAGCTGCTGCTCGCCATCTACCCCATCAACGAACGCCTGAGTTCGCTCGGTGAAAGCGTGCAGGCGGCCTTCGGCCAGTACAAGGAGCTGGCCTATCTGCGCCAGCCGCTGAAGTTCAGCTTCACGCTCACCTTGTCGCTGGTGTTGCTGCTGAGCATTCTCAGTGCGGTGTGGGCGGCGTTTTTCTCGGCGCGGCGCCTGGTGGCGCCGATCCGCGATCTCGCCGAGGGCACGCGGGCCGTGGCCGCAGGCGACTACGACCTGCGCCTGCCGCTGCCCGGACGGGACGAGATCGGTTTCCTGGTGCGCTCCTTCAACGAGATGACGCGCAAGATCGCCCTCTCGCACGAACGGGCGAACCGCAGCCAGCGCCAGGTGGAGGCGCAGCGCGCCTACCTGGAGACAGTGCTCGCGCATCTCTCCTCCGGCGTCCTCACCGTCGCCGCGGACGGCAGCATCCGCACCAGCAACCGGGCGGCGGCCCAGATCCTCGGCCTGGAACCCTCCGCCTTCGACGGCGCGAGCCTGTCGGACCTGGCCGTGGCCCACGTGCGGCTCGCGACGCTCATCGACACGCTGGGGCGCTTCCTGGGCCGGGAGGAAGGCGAGTGGCATGCGGAGGTGACCCTGTTTGGTCCGGCGGGCCGGCAGATCCTCAGCTGCCACGGCTCGCCGCTGCCGGATGGGGGCGACATGCGCGGCGGCCAGGTCATCGTGTTCGACGACGTGACCGCGCTCATCCAGGCCCAGCGCGACGCGGCCTGGGGCGAGGTGGCGCGGCGCCTGGCCCACGAGATCAAGAATCCGCTCACCCCCATTCAGCTGTCGGCCGAACGGCTGCGCCGCAAGTATCTTGATCGCATGAGCCCCGAGGATGCCGAGGTGCTGAATCGCGCCACCCACACCATCGTGCAGCAGGTGGAGGCCATGAAGGAAATGGTGAAGGCCTTTTCGGAGTATGCGCACACGCCGGCGATCCGCCTCGCGCCCATGGACCTCAACATGTTGGTCACCGAGGTGGCCGAGCTCTATCGGGGCGATAAGCGCATGCACATCAACCTGGCGCTGGCGCCGCGCCTCCATTACGTGGAGGCTGACGCCATGCGCATGCGCCAGCTGTTGCACAATCTACTGAAGAACGCCCTGGAGGCGGCACCGGCGGAGCGCACGGTCGAGGTCAGGGTGAGCACGACTTACAGCGACGCCGGTTGCGAACACGTGGAGCTGCTGGTGGAGGACGACGGGCCGGGGATCGCGGAGGCGCTGCTCGGGCGGCTGTTCGAGCCCTATGTAACCAGCAAGCCCAGGGGCACCGGCCTCGGCCTCGCCATTGTGAAGAAGATCGTCGAGGAGCACGGCGGCATGCTGTCGGCCCAGAACCGCCCGGCAGGCGGTGCGGCGATCAGCGTGCGCCTGCCCATCGGCAGCCAGGATTGTGCCGCGCGGCTGGCGCGGCAGTCACAGGACAGGCGGGCCTGAGTCATGACACATCCCTACATCCTGGTGGTGGACGACGAGCCGGACATCCGCACCCTGTTGCAGGAGATCCTCGAGGACGAGGGTTACGAGGTGGGCATCGCGGAGAACGGCACCGCCGCGCGCAAGGCGCGCCGTCAGCGCCGGCCGGATTTGGTGCTGCTGGACATCTGGATGCCGGACGTGGACGGCATCACGCTCCTGAAGGAGTGGAGCGAGGAGGCGACGCCCGGACCGCCGGTGATCATGATGTCCGGCCACGGCACCGTGGAAACCGCCGTGGAGGCGACCCGGCTCGGCGCCTGGGATTTCATCGAGAAGCCGCTCTCCCTCGGCAAGCTGCTCATTACCGTACAGCGCGCCCTCGAGTCCTATCACCTGTTGCAAGAAAACGAGGGTCTGCTCAAGCAGGTGCGTCCGGTCACCGAACCGGTGGGGCGCAGCGCGGTGATGACGCAGTTGCGTGAGCGCGCGCGGCGTATCGCGCAGCACGATGCCGCAGTGCTCATCCATGGCGAACCCGGCAGCGGCAAGAGCGTGCTCGCGCGCTACCTGCACCACCACAGTGCCCGCAGCGAAGGCCCGTTTGTGGCGGTGGGCGTGGCCGCCCTGCTCGGTGAAAGTGCGGCATTGGAACTGTTCGGCAGCGAAGACGGGGACAAGGTCCACTTCGGCCTGGTGGAACGGGCCAACGGCGGCACGTTGTTCCTGGACGACATCGGCGATATGGATTTGGCCATGCAGGCGCGCCTGCTCGGCGTCATGGAGAGCGGCGCTTTCTACCGCGCGGGCGGCACCGAGCCCGTGCAGGTCAACGTGCGCTTCATCGCCGCGACCCGCCATCCCATTGAGGCGCGCACCCGCGAGGGCGCCTTCCGTTCCGACCTCTACTACCACCTGAACGTGCTGCCACTGGACGTGCCGCCGCTGCGCGAGCACACCGAGGACATTCCTGAACTGCTGCGCTTCTACGTCGATTACTACGTGGACAATGGCAGGCTGCCATTTCGCGCCTTCACCGTAGCGGCGCAAAACCGCCTGCGTAATTACGGCTGGCCGGGCAATGTACGCGAGCTGCAAAACCTCGTGCAGCGCCTGCTCATCGTGGGCTCAGGCAACGAGATCGACGTGGCCGAGCTGGAAGGCGCCCTCGGTCGCAGCGAACCGCCGCAGGCCGCCGCGCAGGTCCAGGACGATCTGTTCGCCCGCGCCGTCCGCCTGCCGCTGCGCGAGGCCCGCGAGCTGTTCGAACGGCGCTATTTCGAGCACCTGCTGGAGCAGATGGACGGCAACGTGGCGCGCGTGGCGCAGCACGCTGGCATCGAACGCACCCACCTCTACCGCAAACTGCGCGCCTTAGCCATGGACCCGCGCGACATCAAGCGCTGACGGCAGGCGGACGTAAAGGCAAAGCATTAACCACGGGGGACACAGAGAACACGGGAAATCCATTTGCTGTACAGGTCAGGGCAAATCATCAAGAGATTTTCCGCCCCGTGTTCCCCGTGTCCCCCGTGGTTAGGCTTTTCTCTTCTGTCTTCGTCCGCGGCGTTCAACGACGGACGGTTGGTTTAGAATGCCGCGCCCGAAAGGCGCGTGAGGAATCGCTGCATGAAGATCATCATTCTGGGGGCCGGGCAGGTGGGCTCGTCACTGGCGGCGAACCTGGTCAGCGAGGCCAACGACATCACCGTGGTGGACACGGACAAGGCCCGCCTCCAGGCCCTGCAGGAGCGCTTCGACTTGCGCACCGTATTCGGCCCGGCCTCCTACCCGGAGGTGCTGGCGCACGCCGGTGCCGAGGACGCCGACATGGTCATCGCGGTCACCAACTCGGACGAAACCAACATGGTGGCCTGCCAGGTGGCCTATACGCTGTTTCACACGCCCACCAAGATCGCCCGCGTGCGCGCCCAGGAGTACCTGGATTTCCCACAGCTGTTCTCGCAGGAGTCCATCCCGGTCGACGTGCTCATCAGCCCCGAGCAGCTGGTGACCGACTATATCCACCGCCTCATCGAACACCCGGGCGCCTTGCAGGTGCTCGATTTCGCCGCGGGCAAGGTGCAGCTGGTGGCGGTGAAGGCCTATTACGGCGGACCGCTGGTGGGCCAGGAATTGCGCCGGCTGCGCGAGCACATGCCGGGCCTGCAGACCCGCGTAGCCGCCATCTTTCGCCGCGGTGCGGCCATCATTCCCGAGGGCCACACGGTCATCGAGGCGGACGATGAGGTGTTTTTCATCGCCGCCAAGCAGGACATCCGCGCCGTGATGAGCGAGCTGCGCCGCCTCGATTCACCGGTGAAACGCATCATCATCGCGGGAGGCGGCAACATCGGCAAGCGTCTCGCCAAGGCGTTGGAGCCCGTCTACCAGGTCAAGATCATCGACCACAACGCGGCGCGCACCCAGGCCATCGCCGAGGAGCTCAGCAGGACCATCGTGCTGCAAGGCAACGCCGCCGACGAGGAACTGCTGCTCGAGGAAAACATCGATAACACCGACGTATTCTGTGCCCTCACCAACGACGAGGAGGCCAACATCCTCTCGGCCATGCTGGCCAAGCGCCTGGGCGCGCGCAAGGTGATGGCGCTCATCAACCGCGCCGCCTACGTGGACCTGGTGGAAAGCGGCGACATCGACATCGCCATCTCACCGGCTCAGGCCACCATCGGCAGTCTGCTCACCCACGTGCGCCGCGGCGACGTGGTGGTGGTGCATTCGCTGCGCCGCGGCGCCGCCGAGGCCATCGAGGCGGTGGCCCACGGCGACATGCGTTCCTCCAAGGTGGTGGGTCGCGCCGTGCAGGACATCCGCTTGCCGCCGGGCACCACCATCGGCGCCCTGGTGCGCGGCAACGAAGTGGTCGTCGCCCATCACGACACGGTGATCCAGGCCGAAGACCATCTCATCCTGTTCGTGGTGGACAAGCGCCGCATCCCGGAAGTGGAGCGCCTGTTCCAGGTGGGCGTGACCTTCCTCTGACATGAGCGACGACGCGCTGCGGCACAAGTGGGACACGCGTTACCGCGACCAGACGGTGGACGAGACCCGCGCAGCGCGTGTGCTCACCGACAACCTGCATCTGCTTCCCGCTCAAGGCCGCGCCCTCGACCTGGCCTGCGGTCTCGGCGCCCATGCCTGCCTGCTCGCGCGCGCCGGCCTCACGGTGGAGGCCTGGGACCTGTCGCCCGTGGCCATCGCCACCCTCGCAACCCATGCCGAACACGAAGGCCTGCCCATCCAGGCGCAGGTGCGCGACGCCCTGGCCGCACCGCCGCCACCCGACAGCTACGACGTGATCGTGGTGGTGCATTTCCTGGAACGCACCCTCGCCCCCGCGCTTGTGGCGGCGCTGCGCCCCGGCGGCCTGCTGTTCTACCAGACCTTCGCCGGCGTGGGTCCCGGTCCCGGCAATCCCGCCTACCGGCTCGCCCGTGGCGAGATCCTGCACCTGTTTGCAGAGCTCACCCCGGTCGTCTACCGTGAAGAACACGACATCGGCGACGGCAGCCGCGGCCTGCGCGGCGAGGCCCTGCTGGTTGCCCAGAGGCCCTGATGAACACGCGTACGGAACAGCTGGAAAAGCTTCTCGAAAATGGACCGGACAACGCCATGCTGCGCTTTGGCCTCGGCAAGGC
>JALOAT010000056.1 GCA_023228645.1 Gammaproteobacteria bacterium
ACGCAGGCGTTGGTGGAGGTAGCCGGGGAGACCCGCAAGCGCGCCGGCGAATTCGATGAACGCCAGGTCGGTGGGAAAATCCGCCCGGCCGCGCAGGGCGGGCCAACAGCGGGCTTGCCAATGCCAGCGCAGATAACCGGCCAGTTCCGCCGACCGCTCACGCGTGCAAATGGCGACCGTGACCGGAGGTGCGGTGCTTTTCCGCAGTCTAGTGTGCTATTGCGCTCTTGGTGGCGCCTTGCGTCATTCAGGGTCGAGCACGTCTGGGCGACACTCGCCCAAGGTGCCGGCGGGGACGGCGCTGAACAATCGCGCAGGCTGTGGAATAATGCATCCCGGTGTTCCGCACGCGCACCACAACAAGAGGAAACGATGCGAAACCTCCGCTTTCTGATCGTGGACGACTCGGCGATGGCGCGTCGGCTCATCGTCAGCGTCGTGCGAGCCAAGCTCGGGGTCGAGCGGGTACTGCAAGCCGCCGACGGCCATGAGGCGCTGCTGATGCTCGACAAGAACCCGGTCGACTTGATCATCTCTGACTGGAGCATGGGCAAGGTGAATGGTGACGAATTGTTGTCTTACGTACGCCGCAACGAGCGCTTGCGTCACATTCCCTTCATCATGGTGACGAGCAACGCCCACCGGGAATCCATCCTTGCCGCCATCCAGCTCGGGGTCACCCAGTATCTCGTGAAGCCTTTTACACCCGCGGAGCTGGAACAGAAGATTCGCAGTTCATGGAATGCGGCCACGCAACGTCGTACGGAACGCTACTCGGACCTGCCTCTACACCAAGCCACGCTCGATATCGGGGGGACGGCCGAGCCCGTCACGCTGCTGAACCTGAGTCTCAGCGGCGCACTGCTGCGCCTGCGCCATTCCGAGGCCATCGGGATCTACCGCGATTTCAACTTGTCGCTCGCGTTCACCGAGGCGCCCTCGGGCCGCACGTGGTCGCTGCCGGCGGTGCCCGCCCGTAGCGTGCGTCTGGAATCCGATGATCCCCGGCAAGGCACCTGCCTGCTCGCCCTGGAGTTCAGCAAGGAGGCCCTCGACCCGCAAGCAGGCCAACAGCTGGCTTCACTGATCGAGTGGCTCGGTTCCCGCGGACCGACGATCATCGACAGCTGAACGCGTGTCATCGATTCCGTTCACACGCTCAAATAGCACGAGTTTCGTCACAGGAGCAGGCATGGAAGAGAAGAGCGGTTTTTTCCTGGACAGCGAGACGTCACGGGGCGCAGAGCAAAGCGCGGTCGTGTACGCGCCGCGACGCGGGCGGGGTCGTTTCCAGGCCAACTGTGTGCGCCTGATGCAAAGTGACGCCGAAGCTGTCCACGAAGCCGATGCGGGCCGACACTTGTACGCGGCACGCGTGGTGGGGCCTTCCAAATCCTCGGAAGGCTTCAAGATGTTCTATCTGGTTCGCTGGCTGGATGAATGAGAGGCCGGCCCTCGAAGCCGGCCTCTCTACCCACGCTTACTGGCTCAAGGTTCCGCCGCCCATGGGCTGGTCGGATGACTGCTCCGGGCTCCGCTGCTCGGTCTGGCCTTGTTGTTCGTACACTTGCTCATCGAAGGCCGCGAACTCCGACGAAAGCTGATCGGAGCTCACGTCGATGGTCGCTTCGTCCGGGCTCGTGATGCTCACGCGATCCCACGGCACCACATACTTGTTGTCACCCATGCCGAGCGTCCCACTCTCCTGCAGAACCACGTGGGAGACCTTGCCATCCTTGTCCACGATCAGTTCCGATAGTGAACCGATGTCCTTGTCGTCCGAGCCTTTCACCTGGATGTTCATCAGGTCGCTGGCGCGATAGGTATTCGCCGGGTCCAATTGCGCCTGGCTACCGGCCCCGGCAGCAAACGCACCGGACATGGCCAACGACAAGGCACTGGCAGTCAATACGAGCGCAGTCCTCTTCATGGTGTCACCTCGTCCATTTTTGATGGAGTTGCCGTGTTCACGCTGGGCCAATCCGCAGCGCACGGGTTCTCGACACTCGTATAGGAGACCCCCGATACTGGGTCAAACGCGGTGCAGGGCGGACCTGCGCCAGCCGAGCGCCCGCGCTGCGTGCGCTCGGCTAGAGGCTTGCGACCAAGGCAAAGAGAGTGCACGGGAAAATTCGTATCCCGCTTGAGCTGGGGTTCGGACTTTGCGCGACATCGATGCGGACGGATCGTCGACCCTTGCCGCGCGCTTCGGTCCTGCCCGCATTTTTTCGCAGCACGTATAATGTCGACCTCTTCGAGGCTGGCTCCATGAGTGAAGATCGCATCTACGCTGAGGCGCGCACCCGAATCGTCGATTTCGCTTTCGATGAAACGGTAGCGTCGGTATTTCCGGACATGATTCGGCGCTCGGTGCCGGGTTATGCCGACGTGGTCGCCCTCACCGGCCTGATCGCCGGGCATTACGCGCAGCCTGGCACGTTCTGCTATGACCTCGGCTGTTCCCTCGGCGCGGTCACCCTTGCCATGCGCCGCCGCATTCGTACGCCGGATGTGCAGCTCGTTGCCATCGACAATGCCGAGGCCATGATCGCCCGTTGCCGGGAGAACGTGGACAGGGAGCCCGGGCCACCGGTTACGGTGGCGTGCGCGGATATCCGCGAAGTCGAAATCCGCAACGCCTCGGTGGTGGCGTTGAACTTCACGCTGCAATTCGTACCGCCTGCTGGTCGCCTCGCCCTGCTGCAGCGCATTCGCGCCGGCATGGCGCCGGGCGGCGTGCTGGTGCTTTCGGAGAAGGTCGTGTTTGCCGATCCCCTTCAGCAACAGTTCAACGAAACCATGCACCTTGGATTCAAGCGAGCGAACGGCTATTCCTCGCTGGAGATCAGTCAAAAGCGCACGGCCATCGAAAACGTGCTGGTACCGGATACGCTGACGGCACATCAGGACCGCTTGGCAGCGGCCGGCTTCGCCCGCAGCGATGTGTGGTACCGCTGCCTCAATTTCGTCTCACTGGTCGCCTTCGCATGATCGATTTCGCCCGTCTCCGGACGGTCCTCGCTGCGACGCCGCTGCACACCCATACGGAGATCCTGCTGGCGGCGAGCCGGGCAGCACTCGACCCGCAGCGTCACGGTGATCTACCGCGCTGGCAGGCCGCCCTTGCCGCACTTCCCGTTCTGCCGAGGGAGGATAGGGATCTCGACGCTGACTGCGTACGCATAGGTGCCGCTGACTCAGACACCGGCATGCTGCGTGAGCGCCTGCAGGTATTTCATCCCTGGCGCAAGGGGCCGTTCTGCATCCATGGCGTGCACATCGACGCCGAGTGGCGTTCCGATTGGAAGTGGCGGCGCGTGGCCGCGCATCTTGCGCCGCTCGCCGGCCGGCGCGTACTCGACGTGGGCAGCGGCAACGGCTACTACGCCCTGCGCATGCTCGGCGCCGGCGCGGCCCTCGTGCTCGGCATCGACCCGACGCTGCTGTACGTGGCGCAGTTCGCCGCCATCAGCCACTTCAGCGGCCCGCTCCCGGCCTTCGTGCTGCCCCTCGCGCTGGAGGCACTGCCGGACACCGGGTGCTTCGATACGGTGTTCTCCATGGGGGTGCTGTATCACCGTCGCGACCCGCATGAGCATCTCGCGCGTTTGCGCGCGCAACTCCGCCCGGGCGGTGAACTGGTGCTGGAGACGCTGGTGGTTGCAGGTGACACGCCAAGCGTGCTGGTGCCGAACGGACGCTACGCCAAGATGAAAAACGTCTGGGCCATTCCCTCCATCCCGCAGGCCTGCCGCTGGCTGGAGGAAGCGGGTTTCACGCACGTGCGTTGCGTGGACGATTCCGTCACCTCCACCGATGAACAGCGTGCCAGCGATTGGATGCGTTTCGAATCGCTGTGTGATTTTATCGACCCGCACGATCCCACGCGCACAGTGGAAGGCCATCCCGCACCACGGCGCGCGGTGTTCATCGCCGGGAAATCCTGACAGGTTGTTTCGTAGAAGCGCAGCAGAATCCGGGAAGGGCGACGAGAATCTCCGGATTCCGCTGCGCTTCATCCGGGACTACGAGTTGAGGGAGAGAAGGGATGAGGCGCATCCCTCATCCCTTCCGGTGCAGCTCAGACGCGGTAGTTGGGCGCTTCCTTGGTGATCTGCACGTCGTGCACGTGACTCTCGGAAATGCCGGCGTTGGTGATGCGGACGAACTCGGGCTTGCTGCGCATCTGCTCGACGCTCGAACAACCACAGTAACCCATGCTGGAACGCAGCCCGCCGAGGAGTTGGTGTATCACCGGGGCCAGCGGACCCTTGTAGGGCACGCGGCCTTCGATGCCCTCGGGCACCAGCTTGTCGGCCTCGCTACCTTCCTGGAAATAACGATCGCTCGACCCCTGCGAGGCCGCCATGGCGCCCAGCGAACCCATGCCCCGGTAGGACTTGTAGGAACGCCCCTGGAACAGCTCCACTTCGCCCGGCGCCTCTTCGGTGCCGGCGAACATGCCGCCGAGCATCACCGCGTACGCGCCTGCGGCGATGGCCTTCGCGAAGTCACCGGAATACCGGATGCCGCCGTCGGCGATGAGCGGCACGCCCGTGCTCTCCAACGCCTTGGCCACATTGTCGATGGCCGTGATCTGCGGCACGCCCACGCCCGCCACGATGCGGGTGGTGCAGATGGAGCCGGGGCCGATGCCCACCTTCACCCCGTCAGCGCCGGCCTCGACCAGGGCCTTGGCCGCCGCGCCGGTGGCGATGTTGCCGCCGATGACCTGGAGGTCGGGGAAGTTCTTCTTTACCCACGCAACGCGCTCCAGCACGCCCGCGGAATGGCCGTGAGCGGTATCGACCACCACCACGTCCACACCCGCGGCGACCAGTGCGGCCACGCGCTCGTCGGTGCCGGCGCCCACGCCCACGGCTGCGCCCACGCGCAGGCGGCCCTGCTCGTCCTTGCAGGCATTCGGCTTGTCGGTGGCCTTCTGGATGTCCTTGACGGTGATGAGGCCCTTGAGGTGGAAGTTCTCGTCCACCACCAGCACCTTCTCGATGCGGTATTGGTGCAGAACGCGCTGCACCTCGTCGCGCGAGGCGCCTTCCTTGACGGTGACCAGGCGGTCCTTACCGGTCATGACGGCAGAGACCGGGCTGTCGTAGCGCGTCTCGAAGCGCAGGTCGCGGTTGGTAACGATGCCGCACAGCTGACCTTGCGCGTCCACCACCGGCACACCGGAGATGTCTTCGGCGCGGGTGAGCTTGAGGACGTCGCGGATGGAGGTGTCAGGGGTGACAGTGATGGGGTCCTTGATGACGCCGGCCTCGAACTTCTTGACCATGCGCACCTGTTCCGCCTGCTGCTCGACAGTCATGTTCTTGTGGATGATGCCGATGCCGCCTTCCTGAGCCAGGGTAATGGCGAGCCGGCCCTCGGTCACGGTATCCATGGCCGCCGAAACCAGAGGTATGTTCAGGGTAATCCCGCGCGTCAGGCGAGTTCGCAGGTCGACCTGCTTCGGCAGAATGTTGGAGTGGGCCGGAACCAGGAGGACGTCGTCGAACGTGAGGGCTTCCTGAACAATGCGCATAGGGAATCCGTCTCGGCTGTCAGCTTTAGATAAACCGACCATTATAGGTTTCCGCCCGTGAAACGCAATGCGGCTTAATATTCCCTGACATCCCAGTGGGGATAATGCCTAGCCGGGGCGGCGAGCCTGTGCTGTAATTTGGCTCGGACATATAACTAAAAGCCTGTCTTGACCACCTAGCATTCCGGAGGAAGAAATGAAGAAACATGCACTGCTGCTTGCCGCCACCCTGCTCGCCACCGCTTGCGCGGGTCAAGGTCCGAGCGAGCCTGCTGCCACGGCCGATTCCGCCAATCAGGCCATCGCCGCCGCCGAGGCCGCTGCAAAGAAGGCGCAGGAAGTGGGCTACCAGTGGCGCGACACCGAGAAGCTGATCGAGGAAGCCAAGGCGGCCGCCGCCAAGCAGGACTTCGCCGCCGCCCAGAGGCTGGCCAATGCGGCCGAGCAACAGGGCAAGCTCGCCCTCGATCAGCAGCAGCGTGAGAAGGCGTCGTATAAGGCCACCAGCAAATAACGTCCTGATGAATCAGGAAAAAGGCCGGCGACACCGGCCTTCTTCCTGGTCCGGGCATACAACTGTGCGGGCCGTCATGGTCGCCGCCCGGGCGCCGGCTGGTAGAATCCCGCTCCATGACAGCCCCCATTCCGTCCCCTGGTTCCACCGGTCAACCCCGTCAGGTTTACTCGGTCTCGCAACTGAACCGCGAGGCGCGAGCCGTCCTCGAAGGCCATTTTCCGCTGCTGTGGGTCGAGGGCGAGATCTCCAATTTTGCGAGGCCCGGCTCCGGACATCTTTATTTTTCCCTGAAGGACGAACACGCCCAGGCGCGCTGCGCCATGTTCCGCGTGCGCAACCTGCACCTGCGCTTCGAACCGCGCAATGGCATGCACGTAGTGGCGAGGGTGCGCATCTCCATGTTCGAGCCGCGCGGGGAATTCCAGCTCATCGTCGAACACATGGAGGAGGCCGGCGACGGCGTGCTGCGGCGGGCCTTTGACGCCTTGAAGGCCCGGCTCCAGACCGAGGGCCTGTTCGATCCCGCACGCAAGCGTCCCCTGCCCGCCATGCCGAACACGGTGGGCGTGATCACCTCGCCCACCGGCGCCGCCATCCGCGACGTGCTCACCATACTGCGTCGCCGCTGCCCGGCCATCCAGGTCATCGTCTATCCGGTGCCCGTGCAGGGTGCGGGCGCCGCACAGAAGATCGCCGCCGCCATCGGGCGTGCCGGCATGCGCGGCGAATGTGACGTGCTCATCGTCGGCCGCGGAGGCGGTTCGCTGGAGGACCTGTGGGCCTTCAATGAGGAGGTGGTGGCGCGCGCCGTCCACGCCTCGCCCATTCCGGTAGTGAGCGCCGTGGGCCACGAGATCGATTTCACCATCGTGGACTTCGTCGCCGATATGCGTGCCGCGACGCCGTCCGCCGCTGCCGAACTGGTGAGTCCCGACAGCACCCAACAATTGAAGCGCCTCGCGCGCCTGGATGCCCGCCTCACCCGCTGCACCCAGACGGTGGTGGCGCGCAAGCGCCAGATGCTCGTCTGGGTGGACAAGCGCCTGAAACATCCGGGCCGCAAGCTCCAGGAGATGGCCCAGCGCGTGGACGAACTGCAATCGCGGCTCGTCAAGGCCGAGCAACGCTGGCTGCGCCACATGGGCGCGCGCCTCGCGACGGTGAGCGCACGGCTTTCGCAGCACACCCCCGTGCACCGCCTGGCGCGCCTTGCCGATCGCCGGCGCAGCCTCACGCACCGCCTGGCAGCGGCCATGGGACGCGTGCATGAAACGCGCGTACAGTATCTGCACGCCAACGTGCGGGCCCTGCACGCCATCTCGCCGCTGGCCACGCTCGGTCGCGGCTATGCCATCGTGCAGCGCACTGACGGCAGCGTGGTCCGCGCCCCCGTTGAGGTGGCGGTGGGTGACCGCCTGCGTGCACGCTTGGCACAGGGTGCGCTCAACGTGAGGGTGGAGGAAAAGGATGTCGATGTTTAAGAGCGTCATTTTTGCCCTCGCCGCACTGGTGGCCTCCGGCGCCGGCGCGGCCGAGCTGCCGCAGGCATCGGCCGTTCCCGGCGGGGTCGCCGTGGTGCCGCTCGGCGCGGCCGGCAAGGTCCTGGAGGCACACTATGCCGACCATCGCGTGCTGGTGACCCGCAGCGGGAACGGCTGGGTGGCAGTGGTGGGCATTCCGCTCCAGACCTCCATCGGCGCGCATGAGCTGCGCGTGGTACGCGACGGTCGCGAAGAGCGGCTGTCCTTCCAGGTTGCCCCCAAGCAGTACGCCACCCAGCACCTCACGCTCGAAAACAAGCGCATGGTGAACCCCTACGCCAAGGACATGCCGCGCATCATCGCCGAGCAACGCCGCGCCCGTACCGTCTTCACCACCTGGCGCGACGCCAGCCCCTCACAGCTGCGCTTCGCGGCCCCCGTGGACGGCCGCAACAGCGGCACCTTCGGCCTGCGCCGCTTCTTCAACGGCGAGCCGCGCAAGCCCCACAGCGGCATGGACATCGCCGCGCCCACCGGCACGCCGGTGCGTGCGCCCGTCCCGGGCAGGGTGACCGAAACGGGCGACTATTTCTTCAACGGCAAGACCGTGTTCCTCGATCACGGTCAGGGGCTGGTGACCATGTACTGCCATCTGGACAGCATCGACGTTCAGGTGGGCGATGAAGTAGATGCAGGACAGATCATCGCCACTGTCGGCGCCACCGGCCGCGTCACCGGCCCCCACCTGCACTGGACCGTCAGCCTCAACGGCACCGCCGTCGACCCCGCCCTGTTCCTGCTGCCTGCCGAAATGGCGGCGGTGGCGGGAGAAGAGTGAACAGGGGTTGTTTTGCGTAGCCCTGAATCTGCGGTAATTTTCGGTCCATGCGCCGAAGGTATGGACCAGATATGCACCTCTTGTTTGATCCCCTCTTCCTGTCCTTCTCCCGGAGGGAGAAGGGACGATCCTGCCCACCTACTCCCTGCGTGAAACGACGGCATGATGCAGAAGATACGACTCCATGGATGGAGGAGGTAGACCGCGCCGGGAGCCGGCGGTCGAGAGCAATGCATGGAGCAAGCCGCCGGAAGTGTCGTACCGATACCCTTGATTTCCCCCGTGTCCCCCGTGTTTAGTCTTTCCCAGATCAGTCCCCCTCACGCTCCAAGCCGCAGCACTGGGTGGCGGGTTCGACGGCGGTCCCGCGGGTGAGAATGGCGCCGGTGATGGGGTTGGGGCGGAAGGTGGTGCAGCCCTTCAAACCACTGTCGTAGGCCATACGGTACAGGCGCTGGAAGGTCTCGAAGGGGTAATCGGCCGGGACGTTGATGGTCTTGGAAATGGCGTTGTCCACGAAGGGCTGCAACGCGGCCTGCATCGCCAGGTGATCTTCCGGCGCAATCGCCTGGGCGGTAATGAAGGCCTCAGGCAGCACTGCGCCATCGTGCAGGGTGCGCCAAAGCGCATGGGCGTAATCTTCCACTGTCTGTTCGCTGTAGGTGCCGTCCCGTTCCACCAGGCGGCGCGTGTAGGCGTAGTCGAAGATAGGTTCCAGTCCACTCGATACGTTGTTGGCAAACAGGCTGATGGTACCCGTGGGCGCAATGGCCGTGACGTGGCTGTTGCGCATGCCGTGCTGCGCGATGCCGTCGCGGATATCGGCGGGCAATTGCCGTATGAACCCTCCTTCCAGATAGGCGTCGCGTTCGAAAAAAGGGAACGGGCCCTTCTCTCCTGCCAACGCGACCGACGCCCGATAAGCGCTGTGGCAGACCCGCTGCATCACCGACGCCGCAAACGCACGCCCCGCATCCCGGTCGTAGCGCAGCCCGAGCATGACCAGCGCATCGGCAAGCCCAGTGATGCCCAGGCCGATGCGCCGGCTCCCCCGGGCCTGCTCGGCCTGTTTTTCCAGCGGAAAACGCGAAACCTCGATGACATCGTCCATCAGCCGCACGGCGGTAGTCACCGCCGCCGCCAGGGCCTCCTCGTCCAGTCGCGCGTCCGGCGTGAACGGCTCACGCACGAACGTCGGCAGATTGAGGGAACCGAGATCGCAGGCGCCGTAGGGCGGTAGCGGGATCTCGCCGCAAGGATTGGTGGCGCTGATGCGCTCGCGATACCAGAGGTTGTTCGTTGCGTTGATGCGGTCGATGAACAACACGCCGGGCTCCGCGTAATCGAACGTGGCGCGCATGATGCGTTCCCACAGTTCACGCGCCGGAACGGTTCGCATCACCCGGCACGGCACCGGTTCGGCTTGGCCGGACCAGTCGCGCATCACGATTGGCCCCTCACCCTTGACGCCGGCGACGGGGAAAACCAACGGCCACAGATCGTCGCTTTCCACCGCCTGCATGAAGGCGTCGCTGACCAGCACAGAGAGATTGAACCGGCGCAGGCGGCCCGGCTGGCGCTTGGCATCGATGAACTGCTCGATGTCCGGGTGATCGCAGCGCAGCGTGGCCATCATGGCGCCGCGGCGCGCCCCCGTGGACAGCAGCGTGCCGCACATGCTGTCCCACACATCCATGAACGAGACCGGGCCCGAAGCGATGGTGGCGGAGGCATCGGCGCACGCACCGGACGGCCGCAAGGTGGAGAAGTCGTAACCGACGCCCCCGCCCTGCTGCATGGTGAGCGCGCCTTCCTTGAGGCCGTCGAAGATCCCGTCAAGGGAATCCTGGAGCGTGCCCATCACGAAACAGTTGAACAGCGTGACCTGTCGCCCGGTGCCCGCTCCGGCGAGGATGCGCCCGCCGGGAAGGAAGTGGAAACCCTCGAGACTATCGAAGAAAGCCCGCGCCCAACGGGCGGGCTCGCGTTCGGCGCCGGCCAGGGCGCGTGCCGTACGCTGCCACGTGGCGACCACATCCCGGTCATGAACGGTCTCAGACTCGCGAAAGCGGTACTTGCTGTCCCACACGCGTCGCGACACCTCGTTCCGGAAGTACTCGTCCATGGCAAAAATACTAGCGGACGCTCGAAAGAGCCGTGAAATTGCCCCGTTTGCGTGGTATCGGCCTGTCAAGCCGCGTAAACTGCGGGCGACCATTCATCCTTTCACCCCTTGGGACCCATCATGCAAATCACCGCCAAAAAGGTCGTCACCATCGATTACACGCTCACCGACGAGCAGGGCCAGGTCATCGACAGCTCGCAGGGTCGCGACCCGCTTGCCTATCTGCACGGCTTCAGCAACATCATTCCGGGTCTGGAGTCGGCGCTGGAAGGACGCACCAGCGGTGACGCGCTGAACGTGAAGGTGGCGCCGACCGAGGCCTACGGTGAACGGGACGACGCCCTGATTCAATCGGTCTCCCGTGACCTCTTCGAGGATGCCAACGAGCTCGAGGTGGGCATGCGCTTCCAGTCGGTCAGCGAAGACGGCGTGCGGCTGGTGACAGTGGTCGACGTGACGGACGACACCGTTACCGTGGACGCCAACCATCCCCTCGCCGGCGTGACGCTCACCTTCGACGTGACCGTGGTCGACGTGCGCGACGCCAACGACGAAGAACTGGAACACGGCCACGTGCACGGGCCCGAGGGGCATCATCACGATTGATGCGAATGCGGGAGCATGCTCCCGCCGCGCCATCCAGAAGAAGAGAGCACGGGTGACGTGCTCTCTTTTTTTGTATCCGCGGAAAGCGCGTGAAAGTCCCTAGGCCACGTGGTGCGCGAACATGACCTCGCCCTACTTTGCGCTCTCTGCGCTCTCTGCGTCTCTGCGTTGGGCCATTTTCTTGGTGGCCGCATGCTCCCCGGATTCCGCCGTGCTCCATCCGGGTTACGACCGGGCGACGGACTAGCGCTTGGTCTCGCGCTTCTTGATGTGCCGCACCATGCGCTTGCGGTGGGCCACCTGGCGCGGTGTGAGGGTGTTCTTCTTGCCTTCGTACGGATTTTCGCTGCCGCGGAACTCCACACGCAGCGGCGTGCCTTGCAGGCGCAGTTGCTCCCTGAAGAAATTCACCAGGAAACGCTTGTAGCTGTCGGGCACGGCGTTGGGCTGGCTGCCATGAATGATGATGATGGGCGGATTACGTCCGCCCTGGTGGGCGTAACGCATCTTGATGCGCCGGCCGCGCACCAGCGGCGGCGTGTGAACGGCCACGGCGCTTTCCAGCATGCGCGTCAGCTCGGGCGTGGGGAAGCGCGCCATGGCCGCCTTGTAGGCGCTGCGCACCGAGGCAAACAGCTCGCCCACGCCGGTGCCGTGCAGTGCCGAGATAAAGTGGACCTTGGCCCATTCCACGAACGGGATCTTGAAGTCGAGATCACGGCGCACCTGATCGCGCTGGTCCTGGGAAAGGTTGTCCCACTTGTTGATGGCGATCACCAGCGCGCGACCGGCGTCGAGTACATGGCCGAGCAGCGTGGCGTCCTGCTCGCCCACGCCTTCACGGGCGTCGATCACCATGATCACCACGTTGGCCTCTTCGATGGACTGCAGGGTCTTGATGACCGAGAACTTCTCGACCGTATCCTCGATGCGCGCGCGGCGCCGCACGCCCGCCGTGTCGATGAAGGTATAGGCCTGCCCGTCACGCTCGAAGGGCACGTAGATGCTGTCCCGCGTGGTGCCCGGCATGTCGTACACCACCACGCGCTCTTCGCCGATCACACGGTTGACCAGCGTGGATTTGCCGACGTTGGGGCGCCCGACGATGGCGACCTTGATGCCGGCCTCTTCGTCTTCCAGGTCTTCCCCATCCTGCGGGAAGCGCTCAAGCACCTCTTCCATGAGTCCATGGATGCCGTCGCCGTGGGCGGCGGAGATGGTGTGCGGATCACCGAGGCCCAGCGCATGGAATTCGGCGCTCGCGGTGGCCCAGGGCATGCCCTCGGTCTTGTTCACCACCAGGAACACGGGGCGCCCGGTCTGGCGCAGCTGGCGCGCGATCTCCTCGTCGCCGCCGGTGAGGCCGGCGCGGCCATCGGTGACGAACAGCACCGCGTCGGATTCCTGAATGGCCTGCACGGCCTGACGGGCCATGATCTCTTCGACGCCGCGCTCGCCACCGGTCAGGCCGCCCGTGTCCACCACGATGTAGGGGCGATCGCCGACCACGCCGCGACCGTACTTGCGGTCACGCGTCAGGCCCGGCTGATCGGCCACCAGGGCGTCACGGGTCTTGGTGAGATGATTGAACAGCGTGGACTTGCCCACGTTGGGGCGGCCCACCAGGGCGATGACGGGTTTCATGGGGTGCTCACGCGGAAGGCGCCGAGGGCGCCCCGCTTGTCATAGGCAAACACGAGAGAGTCGCCGACCACGGGGGCGGCGATGACGTGGTGTTCCTCGCGGTAGCCACGCAATGGATCGTCATAGGCCTGAGATACGGGAAACAGTTCATGCCGGTCCTGCACGCGCACGCGCGCCAGGAAGCGGCCGTCGTCGCGCGCCAGCCAGTGCAGGTAACCGTCGAAATCACCCACGATTACCGCATCGCCGTGCACCACCGGTGCGCTCAGCTGGCGCCCGCGCAGGGCATCCTGACGCCACAGGGTGCCGCCGTTGTGCTGCGCCAGGGCCCACACATTGCCCTCGGCATCGCTCACGAAGACTTCGCTGCCGGCCACGGCGAGCCCCTGGTAGGAGGAAATTTCACGACTCCACAGCGGCCGGCCGTTCGCCGGCGCCAAGGCGCCTACCCGTCCCTGGTAGCCGGCCACGAACAGCACGCCGTTGGCCAGCGCCAGCTGGCCGTCGATGTCGGCCAGGCGTTCCAGTTCGGTGCGACCCCGCGGCACCACGACGGTGGTCTCCCACACCAAGGTGCCGTCCCGCAGCGCATAGGCCGCGACACGCCCGTTGGCGAAGCCGACGATGGCGGCGTCGCCGACGATGAGGGGCGCAGACTGGCCGCGCAGGCTCAGTAGCGGCACAGTCTGCTGTACGCGCCACAGCTGTCGCCCGTCCTGGGCCGAGAGGCCCTGGACGGCGCCGTCGATGGTGCGTGCCACGACGATGTCACCGGCCCTTACCGGATCGCCCAGTGATTCACTGCTGACCGGGACACGCCAGCGCACCGCGCCATCACCGCGCTGCAATGCAATGATTTCCGCCCGCCCACCCAGCAGCACCAGGTCACCGGCGGGACGGGGACCGCTGCTGAGGGGCGCGCCCAGATCAGCCTGCCAACGGCGCAGACCGCTCCTGGCGTCGTGGGCACTCACCAAACCACGGCGGCTCGCCGCAAGCACCAGGCCGTTGTCGTAGGCCGGGCCGAGTTGGAGGAAATGGCCGTCCGCACCGGCGGCTATGCTGCGCGCCCACGGCTGCTCGACCCGCAGCGCCGGCTCGAAATCGGCCAGTGGTGCGGGCGGAATCACCGGTGAAGGCGAACCGGCGCAGCCGGCCAGGGCCAGCAACACGAGCCAGGGCGCGACACGTTTCATCATCAGGCCTCGTCCGCGAGATCGTCGAGCTTCAGGCGCAGCACGTCCTGCTTGGCGGCGACGCCAGCGTATTCCGCCAAGGCATTCTGGTAGGCCTGACGCGCCACATCCTTGTTGCCCAGCGCCAACTGGATGTCACCGCGCACTTCCTCGAAGGCGCCGCGCAGACCGGCCGGTTCAGTGCCGTCGAGCACCACGAGCGCCTCCTGCGCCTTGTTCTGCGAAAGCAGCACACGCGCCAGGCGCACGGCAGCGGCCTGACGGATACCCGGGATTTTCGCGCTGTCCATGGCGGCGCGCAGGTGCGACGCCGCAGCGTCGCTGTCGTTCTGCTGCATGGCCGCAGAGGCCATGGCGAGGGACGCCAGGCTGGCGTAGGCCGTGTCACCGTAGTTTTCCACCAGGGCGCTGCCGGTCTTCAGTACGGCCGCTGCGTCCTGCTGTTCCAGCACCTGCTGGTAGAGCGCCGAGGCCTCGGCGGCACGCACCGCGCGGTGCTCCTGCCAACTGCGCCAGCCCAGCACCAGGGCAATGGCGATGGCGATGCCGATCAGGGCCGAGCGCCCGTTCTTCTGCCACCAGCGTTGCAGGGCTTCGACTTGTTCGTTCTCTGATGTGTACACCTGCTCTCCCCTTTCGTCCCTCAGAATGTCATGGCTGGCTGCGCAGCCACTCGGCCAGATCGGCGACGAGTGCGTCCTGCGAAACCGTGGCCTGTTCACCACCGTCGCGCAATGGCTTCACGCCTGCTACACCCCTGGCGACCTCGTCCTCACCAAGGATCAGCGCGAGCGGTGCGCCACTGCGATCCGCACGCTTCATCTGCGCCTTGAAGTTGCCGCCGCCGCAATTCATGAGCAGGCGCAGCTCCGGCAAGGCCTCGCGCAGGCGGTCGGCCAACACCTGCGCGGCAATTTCCGTCCCCTCACCCACGCTCACCAGGTAGGCGTGGGGGCGGAAGCGCTCCATTGGCACGGCCGCGGGGTCGATAAGCGCGGTGAGGCGTTCAAGGCCCATGGCAAAACCGACCGCCGGCGTGGGCTTGCCGCCAAGTTGTTCGACCAGGCCATCATAACGGCCGCCCGCACACACGGTGCCCTGGGCGCCGAGGCGATCGGTCACCCACTCGAACACGGTACGGCCGTAGTAGTCCAGCCCGCGCACCAGGCGGGTATTGATTTCGTAGCGCACGCCCACCGCGTCGAGGATGGCGCACAGGCCGTCGAAATGGGCGCGCGACTCCGCATCCAGGTGCTCCATAAGCCGCGGCGCGGCCTCGATGAGCGCCTGCATCGCGGGATTCTTGCTGTCGAGCACGCGCAGCGGGTTGGTGAGCAGGCGACGCCGGCTGTCCTCATCCAGGGTTTCGTAGTGCGTTTGGAGATACTCCACCAGAATCTCGCGGTAGGCCGCACGCGAGGCCACCGAGCCCAGAGAGTTCAGTTGCAGGGTCACTGCGTCCGCCAGGCCCAGTTGGCGCCACAGGCGCGCGGTCATGAGGATCAGCTCGGCGTCCACGTCCGGTCCTTCGAGACCGAACACCTCGATGCCCACTTGGTGGAACTGACGATAGCGCCCTTTTTGCGGACGCTCGTGGCGGAACATGGGGCCGCGATACCACACGCGCTGCGCCTGCCGATTACCGACCCGGCCGTGCTCAAGCATGGCGCGCACGCACCCGGCCGTGCCCTCGGGGCGCAGCGTGAGGCTGTCGCCGTTGCGATCCTCGAAGGTGTACATCTCCTTCTCGACGATATCCGTCACCTCGCCGATGGAGCGCTTGAACAGCTCCGTCTTCTCGACGATGGGCAGACGGATTTCCTCATAGCCGTACCCCGCGAGCACGCGCGTCACGGTCTCTTCCAGATAACGCCAGACAGGGGTCTCCTCCGGCAGGATGTCGTTCATCCCCCGGATCGCCTGAATATTTCCGCTCAATTTCTTACCTTTACTTAAAAGATCTCAACACAGAGGCGCAGAGACACGGAGAACGCAGAGAGTAAATCAATTCGCCTGCCTGGTCGGAGGCCGCTGGTGAATGTACAAGCATTCAATCCGCTCTGCGTCCTCTGTGTCTCTGCGCCTCTGTGTTGCGCCGTTTTGCCTTTAGCCGTTCTTCTTCCGCTCCGCCAGGCGCGCGCGGATGGTGCGTTCCAGTTCGTCCACCAGGGTGGCGTTTTCCACTTTGTGGTGGGGTTCGCCGCCCAGGTAGAGCAGGTTGGGCTGGCCGCCGGCGAGGCCGATGTCGGCTTCGCGGGCCTCGCCCGGGCCGTTGACCACGCAGCCGATCACCGCCACGTCCATGGGTTCGATGACATCTTCGAGGCGCTGCTCAAGGGCATTGACGGTGGCGATGACGTCGAAGTTCTGGCGCGAGCAGGACGGGCAGGCAATGAGATTGATGCCCTTGCTGCGCAGGCGCAGGCTCTTGAGGATGTCGAAGCCGACGCGAATCTCTTCCACCGGATCGGCGGCGAGCGAGACGCGCAGGGTGTCGCCGATGCCCTTGGCCAGCAGCATGCCGAGGCCGATGGCGGACTTCACCGCGCCGGAGCGGAAGCCGCCGGCCTCGGTGATGCCCAGGTGCAGGGGCTGCTCGATCTGCCCGGCGAGCTGACGGTAAGCCTCCACGGTGAGGAACACGTCGGAGGCCTTGAGGCTCACTTTGAAATCCGCGAAGTTGAGCTTCTCGAGAATCTCGATGTGGCGCAGTGCCGATTCCACCAGGGCCTCGGGCGTGGGCTCGCCGTACTTTTTCTGCAAGTCCTTTTCCAGCGAGCCGGCGTTCACGCCGATGCGGATGGGAATGCCGCGCTCACGCGCCGCCTCCACCACCGCGCGCACGCGGTCCTCGCGGCCGATGTTGCCGGGGTTGATGCGCAGGCAGTCAACCCCCAGCTCGGCCACCCGCAGGGCGATGCGGTGGTCGAAATGGATGTCGGCCACCAGCGGCACCTTCACCTGTTTCTTGATTACACCGAAGGCCTCGGCCGCCTCCAGCGAGGGCACCGAGATGCGCACGATGTCGGCGCCGACCTTCTCCAGCGCGCGCACCTGCGCCACCGTGGCGGCCACGTCCGTGGTCTCGGTGTTGGTCATGCTCTGCACCGAGATGGGGGCGTCGCCGCCCACCGGCACGGTGCCGACCATGATGCGGCGCGAGACGCGCCGGCGGATGGGGCTTTCCTTATGCATCAGTCGGTCCGGGCCACGTTGTCGTCGGCGTTGCCGAGCCGGAAGCGCGCCGTGTCGTTGCGGCGCTGGTAGGGCGCGTGATCGAACACATCGTCGTTGAAGGTGACCTGCGCCGCCGGCGAATAACCGAAGAACACGGTGAACGGCGCCTCGCCGCGCACGGTGATGGTGCGGCCCGCCGTGGCCAAGTCGTATACCAGCTGGCGTCCCGCGGCATCGGTGATCTCGGTCCAGCACTCACCCGTGAAATCGAGCACCAGCTTGGATTGCGGTACGTCGACGGTGAGCGGCGGCGGCGTTTCGGGTGCGGCGGGCGTCGCTGCGGGCTGGGCGGCCGGGTCCTCGGCAGGTGGTGCAGAGGGAACGGCGGCGGTTACCGGCGCGGGTTCCGGCGCGGGGGTTACGGCCGTCATGGCGGGCTCCGCCGGAGCCGGCACTGCGTCGGCCGGTGGTTCGGGCAGTGCGGCGAGGGGCGTCTCGGCAGCAGCCGGCACTTCCTGCGCGCCCGCCAAGGCCGCGTCCGGCGCAGGCAGCGTGTCCTGCACCGTCTCGCGCTGGGTCATCCACCACACGGCCGACAGCACCAGCAAGCCGCCGAACACCAGATAGGTGAACGCGCGCACGGGCGGATCACTGGCCTGGACCTGCTGTGGCTGGCTGCGCGTGACCGCACCCACCTGAGCAGGCGGCGGCGCCTGCACCGCAGCGTAGCGATCGACGAGGTCCTGCTCGGGCAGGCCGAGCAGGCGCGCATAGCTGCGCACATAACCGCTGACGAACGCCGCCGGCGGCAGTTGCGCATAGTCGTCGTGTTCGAGGGCCTGCAGGATATGCAGGCTCAGGCGCAACTGCCCGGAGACGTACTCCAGAGCGAGGCCTTGCGCCTCGCGCGCCTCGGCCAGTTGCCGACCCGGGCCGTCCACGGTGACCACCTCGACATCCAAGGTTTCGCTCACGGTTTCTCGCTCCTCAGATAGTCCCGGGCCTCTTGTGAATCCGGGAACCGGTTTTTGAGCAACAGGCCCTGGCTGGCCGCCGCGCCCTTGTTGCCGAGTGCACGTTCGACACGCACGGCAAGCCACAGCGATTCGGGCGTGTGGGGTGCGACCTCGTTGTAGCGTTGCAGGTAGGCCCGCGCGGACAGGGCATTACCGGCGGCATGGCTCAGCTGGGCCATGCCCATCAGCGCCTTGGGCGTCTTGGCATCCGCCAGCAGGGCCTTGCGGAAATACTCTTCCGCCTTGGCCTTGTCGTCGGCCGCCTGCATGCACAGGCCGAGGTTTTCGAGGGTCTGGGCGCGGCCCGTGTACACGGGATTCTTGAGCACGGCGAGGAACTGCTTCTCGGCGGCGTCGTAGCGCTTCTCGTTGCAGAGAAACACCCCGTAATTGTTGTAAACGCTGGAATTGTCGCGATCGAGGCTGATGGCCTTGCGGTAGTGGCGATCCGCGTCCTCGGTCTCGCCCAGGCGCCGGTACAGCTCGGCCACGTAGTGATGGGCGACGGCGGAGTCCGGGTCCTGCTCCAAAGCGCGATTGAGCTTTTCAAGCGCCAGCTCGTTCTGATTTTGCAGCATGTAGCGCAGACCCAGCTCGGCATTGAGCTGCGCGGACTTGGTATCGCGCGTCTGCATGGAGGAACAGGCCGAGAGCAACACGGCGCCGGCCAACACGATGACGAATTTCTTCATGACGCCACACTCCTTACCGGAATTGCGGTGAGCCGATCGCTGCGCCGCGTGCGGTCCTGGACCTCGCCGACCAACTGGCCGCAGGCCGCTGCGATGTCGTCGCCGCGCGTCTTGCGCGTGATAGTCGTATATCCCGATTGAATGAGAATGTCCTGAAAGCGTTCCACAGCCTGCCGCGAGGAGCGGCGGTAGGGACTGCCGGGAAACGGATTGAAGGGAATCAGGTTGATCTTGCAAGGCACGTCGCGCAGCAGCTTCACCAGCGCGCGGGCGTGCTCCGATGTGTCGTTGACCCCGTCGAGCATCACGTATTCGATGGTCACGCGCCGGTGGGCGCGCTCGTCCACATAGGCGCGGCAGGCCGCCAGCAACTCGGCGATCGGATACTTGCGGTTGATGGGAACCAGTTCATCGCGTAACGCGTCGTCGGGCGCGTGCAGCGAAATGGCCAGGCTCACGTCTGAAAACTCACGCAGGCGGTAAATGGCCGGCACCACGCCTGCGGTACTCAGGGTGACGCGGCGCCGGGAAATGCCGAAGGCCACGTCGTCCTGCATGATGTCCATGGCCTTGACCACGGCGTCGAAGTTCATGAGCGGCTCACCCATGCCCATCATCACCACGTTGGTCACCACACGCTCGCCCTTGTTCTCGGGGATGCCGAGGGTGATGGCGGCGAACAGCACCTGGCCGACGATCTCCGCCGTGGTCAGGTTGCGGTTGAAGCCCTGACGGGCCGTGGAGCAGAAGCTGCAATTGAGCGTGCAGCCCACCTGGGACGACACACACAGCGTGCCGCGGTCGTCCTCGGGGATGAACACACATTCGACGCTCTGATCGCAGCCCAGGCGCAGCCCCCACTTGCGCGTGCCGTCGCGCGAGGGGGCGTCCACCACCACTTCGGGCAGACGGATCTCGGCGCGCGCGTTCAGCTTGGCGCGCAAGGCCTTGCCGAGATCGGTCATGGCATCGAACTCGGTGATGCCGTGGTGATAAATCCACTTCATGACCTGAGAGGCGCGAAAGGCCTTCTCCCCCATGTCGGTGAAGAAGGCCTCCATGTCGCGCCGGGTCAGGCCCAGCAGATTGGTTTTTTCCTGCGTATCGGGCATGCGACCTGGTTCACCCTCAGCGGGTGCGCGGGCAGAGCTCCGTGGCGGCGAAGAAATAGGCGATTTCGTTGCGCGCGGTCTCCTGGGCGTCGGAACCGTGCACCGCGTTTTCATCAATGGATTGAGCGAAATCGGCGCGGATGGTTCCGGGCGCGGCCTTCTTCGGGTCGGTGGCGCCCATGATGTCGCGGTGCGCGGCCACGGCGTTTTCACCTTCGAGGACCGAGACCATCACCGGGCCGGAGATCATGAAGCTCACCAGGTCCTTGAAGAAAGGGCGCTCCTTGTGCACGGCGTAAAAACCCTCGGCCTCGGCCTGGGACAGGTGCTTCATTTTGGCGGCGACGATCTTCAGGCCGGCCTTCTCGAAGCGGGCGTAGATCTCGCCGATCACGTTCTTGGCGACCGCGTCGGGCTTGATGATGGAAAGGGTGCGCTCGATGGCCATCGGAATCTCCGTTCGTTAGCTCGTTGTTCGGGGGGCAAAATGCGACAAACCCGCGATCATACGCGGGTTTAGGCGGCCTCGCCAGCGGTCGGGCCTCACCGAAAAAAGCTATTAACCACGGGGGACACGGGGGGGAATGCATGTCGCGTAGGAGCGGCCTCAGGCCGCGATGTTCTTGCACTCTGCGCTTTCGCGGGCGTATCCCGCTCCCACAATGCACCCTGGCCGTCGATCGCCGCGCTCGTGTAATTCCTTCTTCCCCGTGTTCCCCGTGTTCCCCGTGGTTGAAGCTTTTTCTTCACTCCCGCTCGGAAATCCACGCCATCTGGATGGCTTCGAGGATCTTTTCGTTGGAATGGTTGGGATCGTCGGCGAATCCGGGCAGGGCCAGGACCCAGGTGTGGAGGTCGGTGAAGCGGACGTACTTCGGGTCCACGTCCGGGTGGGATTCATCCAGGCCAATGGCGATATCAGTGACATCGGTCCAGTGGAGGTTCATCCGTGCTTCTCCGAGGCCAGGTTGATGGTGTACTTGGGGATCTCGACCACCAGGTCGTCCTCGCCCACGAGGGCCTGGCAGGACAGCCGGGACTCCGGCTCCAGGCCCCAGGCCTTGTCCAGCATGTCCTCCTCGCCCTCTTCCGCTTCATTGAGGGACTCATAGCCCTCGCGGACGATGACGTGGCAGGTGGTGCAGGCGCAGGATTTCTCGCAGGCATGCTCGATCTCGATGCCCTCTTCCAGGGCCGCATCCAGGATGCTCGTCCCCGGCTCGGCCTCCACCACCGCCCCCTCGGGGCAGAGCTTCTCATGGGGCAGAAAAATGATCTTCGGCATGTCAGTAGTCCGGAAGAAAAAAGCCATTAACCACGGGGAACACGGGGGACACGGGGGACACGGGGGAGAAGGCGTGTGTCCTTGGACGTCGGCCGGTGGGTTGAGGCGCGCCGGCTTCAACCAAGCGGCACGCACCTGTTTTACCCCCGTGTTCCCCGTGTCCCCCGTGGTTGTCTTCTTCCCGTTCCGTCAGTTCGAAGTGCCTTCGATCTCGTCCAGCGCCCGGCCGGCGAGGGCCTTCTGGATGCTGGCGTTCATGCGGCGGGCGGCGAATTCGGTGCTGGCCTTGTTGCACTCGTCCACGGTGCGCCGGATGGCGCGGTGGTCGCTGCCCTGGCGCGCCTCGCGGACGCGCTGCATGGCGGCCTCCAGTTCGGCGCGCTCGTCCCTGGACAACAGGGCGTCACCGTCGTTGGCGAGGGCGGATTCCAGCGCCTCGACCACGCGGTCGGCCTCCACCTGCTGCTCGCGCAGGGTGCGCGCATCCATGTCCTCGTGGGCGTGGGACAGGGAGTCGCGCAGCATGGTCTCGATTTCCTTGTCGGTGAGGCCGTAGGAGGGCTTCACCTGGATGCTGGCCTCCACCCCGGAGGTCATTTCACGGGCGCTCACGGACAGCAGGCCGTCGGCATCCACCTGGAATGTGACGCGGATGCGCGCGGCGCCGGCCATCATGGGCGGGATGCCGCGCAGCTCGAAGCGCGCCAGGGAACGGCAGTCGCTCACCAGTTCGCGCTCGCCCTGCACCACGTGCACCAGCAGCGCGGTCTGGCCGTCCTTGAAGGTGGTGAAGTCCTGGGCGCGGGCCGCCGGGATGGTGGTGTTGCGCGGGATGACCTTCTCCACCAGCCCGCCCATGGTCTCGAGTCCCAGGGACAGGGGGATGACGTCCAGCAACAGCATTTCGTGATCGGGCTTGTTGCCCACCAGCACGTCGGCCTGCAGGGCGGCGCCGATGGCGACCACCTGGTCCGGGTCGATGTCCACCAGGGGCTCGCACTGGAAGAATTCACCCACCAGGCGCCGTACCAGCGGCACACGGGTGGAGCCGCCCACCATCACCACGTTCTGGATCGCGGCGGCCTCGATGCCGGCGTCGCGCAGGGCGCGGCGACAGGGGGCCAAGGCCTTGCGTACCAGCGGTTCGATGAGCGCATCGAACTGGGCGCGACTGAGCGTGCCCTCCCAGTGGCTGCCGTCCGACAGCTCCAGCTTCAGCTCCGCCACGTCGGCATTGGTGAGCGTTTCCTTGGCGGCGCAGGCGTCGCGCATGAGGCGGCGCAGCTGGGCATGGTCTGCGTCGTCGGCGATGCCGGCCTGCTTCATGATCCACTCGGCGACAGTGCGGTCCATGTCGTCACCGCCCAGGGCCGAGTCGCCCGAGGTGGCGAGCACCTCGAACACGCCCTTGTTCAGGCGCAGGATGGAAAAGTCGAAGGTGCCGCCGCCCAGGTCATAGACCGCGATCACACCTTCCGGCTTGCGGTCCAGGCCGTAGGCTACCGCCGCGGCCGTGGGCTCGTTGAGCAGGCGCAGCACGTTGAGACCGGCAAGGCGCGCAGCGTCCTTGGTGGCCTGGCGCTGGGCGTCGTCAAAGTAGGCCGGCACGGTGATCACCACACCGGTGAGGTCGCCGCCCAGGGATTGTTCCGCACGCTCCTTGAGAGCCTTCAGCACCTCGGCGGAGACCTCCACCGGGCTCACGTCGCCGCCGGCGGTGTGCAGGCGCGGCACGGCGGACTCGGTATCGACGAATTCGTAGGGCAGACGCGAACCCAGGCACTTGAGGTCTTCCAGTCCACGGCCCATGAGTCGCTTGACCGAAACGATGGTCGACAGCGGATCGCGGCTGGACTCGGCCTTGGCATCGTGGCCCACCACGCGCGCACCGTTCGCCAGGAAGCGCACCACCGAGGGCAACAGGTGGCGGCCCTGCGCGTCGGGCAGGGTCTCGGCCATGCCGCTGCGCACAGTGGCCACGAGGGAGTTGGTGGTGCCCAGGTCGATGCCCGCCGCGCGCCGATGCTGGTGCGGTGCGGCCGACTGTCCGGGCTCGCTGATCTGAAGCAGGGCCATGGGAATCTTCTGTCAGTCCGGC
>JALOAT010000107.1 GCA_023228645.1 Gammaproteobacteria bacterium
TCTCGTTGCTGGCACGCGGCAGGTCGATGTTGACGGCGTGCTTGATGACGGGCACGGTGATGATGAAGATGATCAGCAGCACCAGCATCACATCGATGAACGGGATCATGTTGATCTCGCTCATCATGGCCTCGCTGTCCTCCTGGGTTCCGATCGCCATGGTCTTGCTCCTCAGGCCTTCTTCATCGGCAGGACCTTGACGTCACCACCGGCCGTCACGCGGGCGCCGGTGACGAAGTAGGCATGCATGTCGTGCGCGAAGCGGTTGAGCTTGTGGGTGATGGCCTTGTTGGCGCGGACCAGAGCGTTGTAGCCCAGCACGGACGGGATGGCCACCAGCAGACCCAGGGCGGTCATGATCAGGGCCTCGCCGATCGGACCGGCCACTTTGTCGATGCTGACCTGGCCGGAGGCGCCGATGCCCAGCAGGGCATGGTAGATGCCCCAGACGGTCCCGAACAGACCGACGAAGGGTGCCGTGGAGGCCACCGAGGCCAGCACGGTCAGACCGCTTTGCGAGCGGGCGGCGTGGTCGTCCAGGCTGTGGCGCAGGCTGCGCTCGACCCAGTCGCTCAGGTCCAGGTTGTCGTGCAACTGCGGGGCATGGCGGCCGTCCTGGTGCAGGATGTGGCGCGCGGCTTCGCGCCCCTCGGTGGCCAGCGCGCGGAACGGATTGCCATCGACCGGGCCCAGCTTGTCCAGGCCTTCGGCGAAGTCGGCACTGTGCCAGAAGCCTTCCACGCCGGCCGCCTGCTTGCGGTGTGCGCGCAGATCCAGCAGCTTCCACAGGATGATGATCCAGGTGCTCAGCGACATGATCAGCAGCACGATGGCCACGGTGCGGGTGACGGCGTCGCCTTGGGTCCACACGTGGACCAGACCGGAGGAGGCAAAGTTCGAATCCATGGGAGGTGTCGTCCGGAAGTTGCTTGAAATGGAAATCAGAGGGCTGTTGCCGGTGGATCAGTCGAGTACCCAGTTGATCGGTACGAGGTACCACATCGCTTCGGGAGCGCCGGCGCGTTTGCCGGGCACGAAGCGCCAGCGGCGCACCGCATCGACGGCGGCCTTGTCCAGCCGTTCAAAACCGCTGGAGGTGGCGACCTGAATGTCGCCCGGTGTGCCGTCGGCCTGCACCAGCACGCGCAGGGTGACGCGGCCCTGCTCGCCCAGGCGGCGCGACAACGAGGGGTAGACCGGCGCCGGGTTGCGCAGATAGCCTGCTGAACTGGACGGCATCTCGACCACCGGCGCAGGTGGAGCAGGGGGGGCGGGCGGGGCCGGTGGTGCCGGTTCCGCTGGCGCGACCGGAACGACCGGCGCATTGTTCATGGGTGTCGGGTCGACCTCGGCCACCGGCAGGGGCGTGGGCTCCGGCTTCCTCGCAACCGGCTGGGGCTGCGGTTTGGGCTGTGGCCGGACTTGCGGTTTGGGTTCCGGTGGCGGCGGCGCTGGCGGGGCTTCCTGCCGGGGCGGCTCGATCAGCTCGACCATGACCTCCACGGGGATCACCATTTCCACGGCACGCCGCAGCAGCCCGCTTTGCAATGCCCATAAGGCCAGGACGTGAAATCCGATCACGGCGGCAATGATGAGCAGGCGGCGGTTCACGTGGGAGCTGCCAGGGGCAGACCGACGCTGTGCACCCAGGGCAGGGCGGGCAAGAGCAGCGGCGGAGTCGTTCATGGTCTTAGGGATGATGCCATCAGCGGCGCAACGCCCACAGCGCAGCGGCAACGATCAGGACAAGGCTGCCACCGAGTATGGAAAGCGTGAGGGCCATGGCGGTGTGCGCGGTACGTGCTGAACAAGATCAAGATGCATGAAGTATAAATGCGAATTCTTCGCATTTGCAGCTTGTATCGAAAAAAAGCCGATCGCGGTGGTGAAAAGCTATGGGACAGATAGAAGCTATCAATATAAAAAAATCATAGATGTGAACTATGATATACCCTATGGCAGCGCACCAAACGCGCCGTCATCGTTTCCCCATCAACGCAACTCTAGGAGAGAGCATGTCCCTGATCAACACCCAAGTCCAGCCGTTCAAGACCACCGCCTTCGTCAACCGCGGCGGCAAGGGCGAGTTCATCGAAGTCACCGAGCAATCGCTCAAGGGCAAGTGGTCGGTCCTGATCTTCATGCCGGCGGCCTTCACCTTCAACTGCCCGACCGAGATCGAGGACGCTGCCGAGAACTACGCCGAGTTCCAGAAGGCCGGTGCCGAGGTCTATATCGTGACCACCGACACCCACTTCTCGCACAAGGTGTGGCACGAGACCTCCGACGCCGTCGGCAAGGCCAAGTTCCCCCTGGTGGGCGACCCCACGCACCAGCTGACCAACGCCTTTGGCGTGCACATCGCCGAAGAAGGCCTGGCCCTGCGCGGCACCTTTGTGGTCAATCCGGACGGCGTGATCAAGACGATGGAAGTGCACGACAACGCCATTGCCCGCGACGTGTCCGAAACCCTGCGCAAGCTCAAGGCGGCCCAGTTCGTGGCCGCGCACCCGAACGAAGTGTGCCCGGCCAAGTGGAAGGAAGGCGCCAAGACGCTGACGCCGTCGCTGGACCTGGTCGGCAAGATCTGATCGGGCAGTGCCCACACCACGCGCCGCTGCGGTGGCGCGTGGTCCGGCAGTTCCGCTGCCTCATGGACCTGGACTCAGGTCCATGCCACAGCGGCATTGGATCAATGCATCCGCATGTATGTAAAGGAGTTCACCATGCTCGACGATACCCTCAAGGCCCAATTGCAGCAGTACATGGCCATGCTGCGCCAGCCGATCCGCCTGATCGCTTCGCTCGATGACAGCGAGGCCAGCCGCGACATGCGCGGCCTGCTCGATGACATCGTGGCCGCCGGCGGCGGCAAGGTGTCGCTGGACCTGTCGGGCGATGACGCCCGCAAGCCCTCGTTCGTGGTGGCCCGCGAAGGTGAAACCGGTGGCGTGCGCTTTGCCGGCCTGCCCCTTGGGCACGAGTTCACCTCGCTTGTGCTGGTGCTGCTGTGGACTGGCGGTCACCCCCCGAAGGTCGAGCAATCGGTGATCGACAGCATCAAGGCGCTCGACGGCGAACACGACTTCGAGGTCTACATGTCCCTGAGCTGCCACAACTGCCCGGACGTGGTGCAGGCGCTCTCTCTCATGGCCATTCTCAATCCGAAGATCCGCACGACGGTGATCGAGGGCGGCACCTTTCAGGCCGAGGTCGAGGAGCGTGAGGTCATGGCGGTGCCGATGGTGTTCCAGGGCGAGCAGATGTTTGCCTCGGGCCGCATGACCATCGAGGAAATCGTGGCCAAGCTCGACACTGGCGCGGCGGCACGCGAGGCCGAGAAGCTCAGTGCCAAGGAGCCGTTCGACGTACTGATCGTCGGCGGCGGGCCGGCCGGTTCGGCGGCGGCGGTGTACGCCGCCCGCAAGGGCATCCGCGTGGGTGTGGCGGCCGAGCGTTTCGGTGGCCAGGTCAACGACACGCTGGCGATCGAGAACTACATTTCGGTGCTTGAGACCGACGGCCCGAAATTCGCTGCGGCGCTGGAAGCCCATGTGCGTGCCTACGAGGCCGACATCATGAACCTGCAGCGCGCCGAGGCACTGGTTCCGGCCACCGAGCCCGGTGGTCTGATCGAGGTCAAGCTCGCCAATGGCGGCTCGGTCAAGGGCCGCACGGTGATCCTGTCCACCGGTGCACGCTGGCGCAATGTCAACGTGCCCGGTGAGCAGGAGTACA
>JALOAT010000011.1 GCA_023228645.1 Gammaproteobacteria bacterium
GCACGGTACTCGACGTAATCCGTGGCATCGCCGAACAGACCAACCTGCTCGCCCTGAACGCGGCCATCGAGGCGGCGCGCGCCGGTGAACAGGGCCGCGGCTTTGCCGTGGTGGCCGACGAGGTGCGAGTGCTGGCCCAGCGCACGCAACAGTCGACGCAGGAAATCGAATCCATGATCGAAAAGCTGCAACAGGCAGCCAAGGAGATGGCGAGAATCATGGAAAACGGCCGCGTGAAGGCGCACGAAACCGTCGCCCAGGCGCAGCATGCCGGCACGGCGCTCGATTCCATCGCCAAGGCGGTGAGCGTCATTTCCGACATGAACGTCCAGATCGCCAGTGCGGTGGAGGAACAAAGCGCAGTCGCGGAGGAGATCAACAAGAACATCGCGAACATCAGCCACATCGCCGAGATGTCCGCGGAAGGCGCGCACCAGACCTCCGCGGCCAGCCGCGAGATCCGCCGCCTCGCCACGGAGTTGGACGGCCTGGTCACCCGCTTCAAGGTGTAGTGGAGCATGGGGCGAGGGCGCCGGCCAAGGCGCGCTTCGCCTCTTTATGACACGGCCATTCCCCTCAGGACCGGCCAGACAGGCCCAATGCAGCGGGCGAGCGGGATTCATACTGCATCTGCGCGAGCACTGCGCGCAGGCCGGTGCGCCACGGCAGCGGTTCCAAATCGATTTCACAGGCGCTGCGTTCCGTGTCCAGCACGCTGTAGCACGGGCGTTGCGCGGCGGTTGGATAATCGACGGAATTCACCGGGATGGGCTCCGCGGCATGCGTCAGCAGTCCCAGCGCCATGGCCTCGGCGCGAATGGCGCAGGCCCAGTCGTACCAGCTGGCCTCTCCCGCATCGGTCCAGTGCCGCACACCGGTGATCTCCGGGCGCAGGGCGACGCGCCACAGATAGCGCGCCAGGCAGGGCGCCGAGGTCGGAGCGGCGAATTGGTCACGCACCGCGTGCACGGCGCGCGCTTCCCGGAACCGCTCGATCACCGCCCGCACGAAATTGCGCCCATGGCGCGAGTAGATGCGCGAGGTGCGCACCACCAGGGCGTAGGGATGCGCACCCACCGCGCGTTCCCCGGCCAGCTTGCTGTAGCCGTAGAAGTTGATCGGGGCACAGGCATCGCCCGTGCCATAGGGCCGCGATGCCTTGCCGTCGAACACATGGTCCGTGGACAAATGCACCAGGCGGATGCGGCGCCGTGCGCAGGCGTTCGCCAGGTGCGCCACCCCGCGCGCATTGGCGGCAAACGCGAGGTCCTGCTCCACTTCCGCGCGATCCACCGCGGTATAGCCCGCGGCGTTGATCACCACGTCCGGTTGCAGGCGTTCGAGGGTTTCTTCGAGGGCCGCGCACTCTGCGATGTCGAGCGCACAGCGCGGCAGCGGGTCGGCCTCCACGCCGGTGGGGATGGCGGCAAGCAGGGCACGGCCCACTTGCCCGCCTGCGCCCAGCACTGCCGCCTTCACGGTTGCCCCGCCGCCACACACCGCGCTCCGGGCGTGCAGGCCCCAACGCCGGTCAGGCGCAGCCCTGATGGCGGCCGCACCAGAATGGGCCGCTCCAAACGCGCTGAAAGGGTGTCCCAGTCCTTGCGGTGCCGTTCCATGGCAAGCGCCCCCGCTGGATGATGGATTCGTTCAGTCCCGCCTCATGCAGAACTTGGTGTTTCATTCACCGAGCAGTTTAGACAAGCCTGACTCGTCCAGCACAGTAATACCCAGTTCGTGTGCCTTGGCGAGCTTGGAACCCGCCGCCTCGCCGGCCACCACGAAGTCGGTCTTCTTCGACACGCTGCCGGCGACCTTCGCCCCCAGCGCCTCCAGGCGCGCCTTTGCCTCGTCGCGGGTCATGCCCGCGAGGGTGCCGGTGAGCACGAAGGTCTTGCCGGCGAGCGGCAGCTCCTCGGGCGCGGGCACGGCCACCTCCGGCCAGTGCACACCGGCCTGCTGCAGTTTGGCGATGACCTCGCGATTATGGGCCTCGGCGAAAAAGCTGTGGATGCTCTTCGCCACCACCGGCCCTACGTCGGCCACCTCCTGCAGGCGCTGCTGGTCGGCCGTCGTGAGGGCCTGCAAGGTACCGAAGTGACGCGCCAGGGTCTGCGCGGTCGCCTCACCCACGTCCTTGATACCGAGCGCGTAAAGGAATCGCGGCAGCGTGGTGGCCTTGCTGTGCCCGATGGCGGCGACGAGATTTTCCGCGGACTTGTCCCCCATGCGCTCCAGCCCGGCCAGGGTCGCGTGGTCGAGCCCATAGAGATCCGCCACATCCTCTACCAGGGCGCGCTCCACCAGTTGCTCCACCAGTTTGTCACCCAGGCCCTCGATGTCCATGGCGCGGCGCGAAGCGAAATGCTTGATGGCCTCCTTACGCTGTGCGGGGCAGAACAGGCCGCCCGTGCAACGGGCGTCCGCCTCCCCTTCCAGGCGCATCACGTCGGAGCCGCACACCGGACAGCGCGTCGGCATGTGGAAGCGCCGCGCCCCGTGTGGGCGGCGGGCGGCCACCACCCCCACTACCTCCGGGATGACGTCGCCCGCGCGGCGCACGATGACGGTGTCGCCGATGTGCACGTCCTTGCGTTCGATCTCGTCCTGGTTGTGCAGCGTGGCGTTGCTCACCGTCACGCCGCCCACGAACACGGGCTTGAGGCGCGCCACCGGCGTGAGCTTGCCGGTGCGGCCCACCTGCACCTCGATGTCCAGGAGTTCGGTGATCTCCTCCTGGGCGGGGAATTTGTGCGCCACCGCCCAGCGTGGCTGCCGATGCACGAAGCCGAGCGCGGCCTGGGTGGCGAGGTCGTTCACCTTGTACACCACGCCGTCGATGTCGAAGGGCAGCGCGTCGCGCATGGCGAGGACGCGGTCGTGGAAGGCCACCAGTTCCTCTGGGCCGCGCGCCACCGCGTGGTATTTGGACACAGGCACGCCCAGCCCGGCGAGGGCCGCGAGCACGTCCGCGTGGCTGGCGGGCATGGTCCAGCCCCGGGTCTCGCCGAGCCCGTAGGCGTAGAACGACAGCGGCCGCTGCGCGGCCACGCGCGGGTCCAGCTGGCGGATGCTGCCGGCGGCGCCGTTGCGCGGGTTCACCAGGGTCGGCCTGCCGGCGCGGCGCTGCTGTTCGTTGTAGCGCTCGAAATCGGCGCGGCTCATGAACACCTCGCCGCGGACCTCGAGCAGCGCAGGCGCACTGCCTTCGAGGCGCAGGGGAATGCTGCGCACCGTGCGCACGTTGAGAGTCACGTCCTCGCCGGTCTCGCCGTCGCCGCGCGTGGCCGCCTGCACCAGTACACCGTGCTCGTAGCGCAGGTTGATGGCCAGACCGTCGAATTTCAGCTCCGCCACATACTCCACGGGCGGAGCGCCCCCGTCGAGCCGCAAGGCGCGCCGCACGCGCTGATCGAAGGCCCGCGCGCCTGCCGCGCTGGTGTCCGTTTCGGTCTCGATGGAGAGCATGGGCACCGCGTGGCGCACCGGCGCGAAGGCCGCGAGCGGCTGGCCGCCCACGCGCTGGGTGGGCGATTCAGGCGTGATCAGTTCCGGGTGCTGTTGCTCAAGGGCTTGCAGTTCGCGGAACAGGCGATCGTATTCCGCGTCCGGGATCTCCGGCGCGTCGAGCACGTAGTAGAGGTGGTCGTGATGGCGGATCTGCGCGCGCAGTTCGTCGATGCGCCGGGCGATGGATCTGAAAGCGTTCATATCCTGCTTGTGACCAGTAAAGTACCCGTGGCGGATTTTATCCCCTCTCCCCTGGGGGCTGTCTCTTGGTCACATCTTGCGCGCACACTCCCTCTCCCTCCGGGCTCCGGGAGAGGGGACGCAAGCTATCGTGGTCAAGTTTTTTCGGACACTGCGACAGGTTGTTCAACTACCGCCGGACGCTCGGCCCGCAGCACGTCCGGTCGCATTCAGTCTTCGGGGACGACGATCTTGTCGCCGATGATGGACACGATGCGTGCGCGCATTTCCGCGGCCTTTTCAGGTGTGAGCGGCTCGCGGCGCTCGTCGCACACCTGGCCGCCCAGCGCGTTCGCCAGGAAGCGCGATGTGGCCTGCATGTGCTCGAAGGTCTCGGCGCCGTTCACCGGCCCGGGCAGGCGCGTGAATACGAACAGCCCGGGCGTGGCGAGCAGCTTGAGCTTCTCGGGCTCAAGGGTCCCGGGCTCCACCATGTTGGCAATGCTGAACAGCGCGGGACCGTCCGGACACTCCAGGTCTACCGGGGCGTGGAAGATGTTCATCTCGCCGTAATGGAGGCCGGCCTTCACGAATGCCGGTTCCAGGTCGGCGCCCGCCAGTTCACGCCCGGGCAGCGCGGCCACGCCCAGCACCACGATGAGTTCCGGCGCGGGCTCCGGGCTTGCGGGTTCGGCGACGGGTGCCCACCTGATGGCGGGGTTTGGCTGCGGAGGCGCAACCACGTCCTCCAGCACCGGAATGGCGAATTCGTCCGGGTCCGGATCGCGTCGGGCGTGCAGCGGCATGACCAGCCAGTCGTAGGCCTCGTCGTCACTGCGCAGCTCCCGCTCCGGCACGTCGTCCGGTGCACCGCCCACCAGTTCGAAACCGTCACGCCGGGCGGCACGCCGCTCCTGGTACCTGCCCCAGCCGTACACAGCTGCGATGAACAGCAGGCCGAACAGGAGGATCCACAGGCGCAGCGTATCCATGATCAACCGACAGCAGCCAATTCCATGGCCTGCTCCACGTCGACCGCCACCATGCGCGACACACCGGGTTCGTGCATGGTCACGCCGGCCAGGTGGGTGGCCAGTTCCATGGTGGCCTTGTTGTGGGTGATGAAAATGAATTGCACCTGTTCCGACATCTCGCGCACCAGGTTACAGAAACGGCCCACGTTGGCTTCGTCGAGCGGGGCGTCCACCTCATCGAGCATGCAAAACGGCGACGGATTCAGCTCGAAAATGGCGAACACCAGCGCCACCGCGGTGAGCGCCTTCTCACCGCCCGACAGCAGGTGGATGGTGCTGTTCTTCTTGCCGGGCGGACGGGCCATGACGGCCACACCGGTATCGAGCAGGTCCTCGCCGGTAAGTTCCAGATAGGCGTGGCCGCCGCCGAACAGGCGCGGGAATTTTTCCTGCAAACCCTTGTTCACCTTGTCGAAGGTCTCCCTGAAGCGCGTGCGCGTCTCGCGGTCGATCTTGCGGATGGCGTTTTCCAGGGTCTCCAGGGCTTCGGTAAGATCCTTGTTCTGCGCGTCCAGGTAGTTCTTACGCTCGGCCTGCTGCTGGTATTCCTCGATGGCCGCCAGATTGATGGGGCCGAGGCGGCTGATGCGCTGGGCCACGTCCTCCACCTGGCGCTCCCACGTGGAAATTTCCGCGCCTTCGGGCAAGTCTGCGAGCACCGCCTGCATCTCGTAGCCGGCCTCGGCCACGCCTTCCTGCAAGGTCTCGCGACGCACGTGGATCTCCTGCCAGTGCATGCGCAGCCGCTCCAGGGTGGAGCGGATCTCCTGGCCCTGGCGCTCGGCGCTGATGCGCTCGGCATCCAGGGCGCGCAGGGCGTGGTCCACCTCTTCGACGCGCCGCCGCGCATTGGCGAGCTGTTGTTCCACCTCCATGCGCCGGGCGAGGAATCCCTCCAATTCCTGCTGCATGGCATGGATGGGTTCGTCGCCCTCGGCAAGAGCCGCCAGCAATTCCTCGCGGCGCTCGGCCAACTGGCGCAGCTGGGAATCCATGCGTTCCAGGGCCTGCTCGGTGGAGGACAGCTCGGTGCGCAGGGTCTGGATGCGCAGCACCACCTGATGGGCAGTTTCACGTTCATTGCGCGCCTGCTGGCGCGCCTGCTCCAGGGCATCGCGCAGGGTCTCGCGCTGGCGCGTGAGTTCTTCACGCTGGATGGCCAGTTCGTCCATGGCACCGAGCGCCGTGTGCAGGCGCAAGCGGGCGGCCTCCGCATCGATCTCGGCCTGGCCGAGCTGGTTGGTGACTTCGTCCGCCTCGCTGGCGAGGCGCTCACTGCGCTGGCGGATCTGTTCGAGGCGCGCCTGCCTGCCCGACACCTGCGCCTGGACCTCACCGTGCTGGCGCGCCGCCTCGTTGACGCGCGACTGTACCGCGTCGCGCTCGGCCTCCAGGGCATGCAGGCGCTCACGGCCCTCTTCGAGGCGCGCTTGGGCCATGGCGACCGCTTCTTCCAGCTGGGCGATCTCCTCGACGAGCAGCCTCAATTCCTGCTCGCGATGCAACACGCCCGCATGCTCGTCGGCCTCGCGCGACACGCGCAACCAGTCTGCGCCCAGCCACAGGCCGTCGCGGGTGACCACGGATTCGCCGACGCCCAGGCGCGGGCGCAGGGCGAGCGCCTCGTTGAGGGTCTCCACGGCATGGACGCCGGCGAGCAGCGGGCCGAGGTCCCAGTCGGCCTCCACCTTGGCGAGCAACCGGTCCGCCGCGGCGGCGGCGCCCGACGGCGACGCGCTGGTATCGAAAAAGGTGATGCTGCCTTTTTGCAGGCTGTCGATCACCCCGGCCAGCGGGTCGAGGCCGTCCACGCACACGGCCTCCAGGTGATCGCCGAGCACGCATTCCACCGCGCGATCCCAGCCGTCCGCCACGCGGATCCCCTGCGCCAGGCGCCGGGCCTCGCCGAAGCCGTGGCCCTTGAGCCATTCGCTCACGGCACCCTGGCGCTTGCCGAGGGCGGCCTGCTGTAAGGCCTCGAGGGAAGCGCGGCGGCCGCGCTGGTGCTGTAGGCGCGTGCGCAGGGTGTCGAGTTCGCTGGAGGTTTGGGTGGTGGCCTCGCGCTGCGTGGCGATCTGCTCGCGCGCCGCGGCCAGCTGTTCCTCCAGGCCGGCGCGGGTCAGCTCGCTCTCGGCGGCCTGCTCGCGCAGCAGGGCGAGCTCGTCTTCCAGGCTGCCGTGGGCCAGCGCGGACTTCTCGTCATCGATGCGCTTGAGGCGCTGCTGCAACTGGGTGATCTGCTGCTCAAGGTGCTGGATGCGCGCGCGTTCCACCTGCGCGGTCTGGGACGGCTCGGCGGCATTGCGGTTGAATTCGTCCCAGCGGACCTGCCAGTCGTGCATGGCCTGCTCGGCCTCGGCCAGCGTGGCGGCGGCGAGCTGTTCGCCTTCCTGGGCCTGCGCCGCCTCGGGCTCCAGCTGCATCAGGGTCTCGCGGATCTCCTCGATCTTGCGGCGGTCCGAGTCCAGGTGTTCCTGGGCCTCGTTCCAGCTGCGCTCCACCTGGGCCAGGTCGTACTGCTGACGCTGGAAACGCTCGCGGGCATGATGGATGGACTGCTCCAGGCGCGCGATGTCGGCGCCGATGCCGTAGAAGCGGCTCTGCACCTCGTTGAAGCTTTCCGTGGCCTCCACGTGTTCCTCGCGTTGCCGCTCGGTCTCGGCCTCGGCGTGGCGCTGGCGCGCCAGTTGCGCTTCGAGGGCGGTCTCGTACTCGCGGATGTGCGATTCGTGCTGCTGGCCTTCGGCATCCAGGGCCGCGAAGCGCAGCGCCTGCAACTGGGCCTTGAGCAGGCGCTCTTCCTGCTTCAATTCTTTGTACCGCTCAGCGGTCTTGGCCTGGCGTTGCAGGTGCGAGAGCTGCTTGTCCAGTTCCTCGCGCAGGTCGTTGAGGCGATCGAGGTTCTCGCGCGTGCGGTTCATGCGCTGCTCGGTTTCCTTGCGGCGCTCCTTGTATTTGGAGATGCCCGCCGCCTCTTCCAGGAAAATGCGCAGCTCCTCGGGGCGCGCCTCGATGATGCGCGAGATGGTGCCCTGCTCGATGATGGCGTAGGAACGCGGGCCAAGGCCGGTGCCGAGAAAGATGTCCGTGATGTCGCGGCGGCGGCAGCGCGTGCCGTTCAGGTAATAGCTGGACTGGCCGTCGCGGGTGACGGTGCGCTTGATGGAGATCTCCGCATAGGTCGCGTATTCGCCGCCGAGCCCGCCGTCGGAATTGTCGAAAATGAGCTCGATGGAGGCCTGGCCCACGGGCTTGCGCGAGTTGGAGCCGTTGAAGATCACGTCGGCCATGGAGTCGCCGCGCAGGTTCTTGGCGGAGCTCTCGCCCATGACCCAGCGCACGGCGTCGATGGTGTTGGACTTGCCGCAGCCGTTCGGGCCCACGATGCCCACCAGATTGGTGGGGAACGGGATGGTGGTGGGGTCCACGAAGGACTTGAAACCGGCGAGCTTGATCTTGCTAAGGCGCATCTATCGGGTACCCGCTTGCATTCGGGACGAACCGGTCCAGTCCGGGTCTAAGAACCACGGGAAACTGGGTTTAACCGGGTGTAAATATTGAACTTCCCTGCCCACGGGAGTGCTGTGGTCCGTGTCATGCCCGTGGGGTTTTCGTTACACTACGGGCCGCAAAAGCTACCACAGAGACGAGACCCATGCCTACCCGACCCAGCAAGGAACTGGAGACCTTTCCCAACCCGATGCCGGAGCGGGACTACACCATCCACGTGGATGTGCCCGAGTTCACTTGCGTGTGCCCGAAGACCGGCCAGCCGGACTTCGCCACCATCGCCATCGCCTATGTGCCGGACAAGGCCTGCGTGGAGCTCAAATCCCTCAAGCTCTACATGTGGTCCTACCGCGACGAGGGCGCCTTCCACGAGGCCGTGACCAACCGCATCCTGGACGACCTGGTGGAGGCCTGTGCTCCCCGCTTCATGCGCATCACCGGCAAGTTCAACGTGCGCGGCGGCATCTACACCACCGTGGTCGCCGAACACCGCGCCAAGGGCTGGCAGCCGCCGATGCCCGTCCAGCTGCCTTGAAAAAGAGAAAAGCTTGAACCACGGGGAACACGGGGGAAGAAGGTTTTTTCTCGCGGTATCCCACCGGGTGCGCACTGAACAACCCACCGACGAGGCGGTAACTCCGTCCTTCATCACACCCCGTGTTCCCCGTGGTTAATTCTTCTTCCTCTTTCTCTTCCTCTTCCGCCCTGTACGTAGGCATCGACGTCGGCACCTCCGGGTGTCGGGCGGTGGCCATCGATGCGCACGGCAGTGAGATCGCCGCTGCCCAGGTGGCCATGGCGGCGCCGCGGCGGGAGGAGGCGGCGGTGGAGCAGGACCCGGCGGTGTGGTGGGAGGCGCTGGGCGCGGCGCTGGAGGCCTTGCTGGCGCAGGTCCCGCGCGGGGCGGTGAAGGCCCTGGCGGTGGACGGTACCTCGGGCACGGTGCTGGTGGCGGATGACCAAGGCACGCCCCTCGCACCGGCCCTGCTTTACAGCGACAACCGCGCCATCGACGAGGCGGAGCGCATCCGCGCCGCCGCGCCGCGCGAGAGCGCCGCCCACGGCAGCAGCGGCGGCCTGGCCAAACTGCTGTGGCTCCTCGGACGTATACCGTCGCCTGCCCGCGTTCATTCCCCGGCGGACTGGCTGGCCGGAAAACTCACCGGCCGTTTCGGCGCGAGCGACGCCAACAACGTGCTCAAGCTCGGCTGGGACCCGCTCACGCAGACCTGGCCCCGCTGGCTGGACGCACTCGGCGTACCTCGCGGCCTGCTGCCACGGGTGATCGCGCCGGGCACGGTGTACGGCAGGCTCGCACCGCCCATGGCGGCACGCTTCGGCCTCCCCGCTGATGCGCACGTGGTGGCCGGGACCACGGATAGCACCGCGGCCATCATCGCCACCGGCGCGGACCGGCCCGGCGAGGCCGTGACCTCCCTCGGTTCCACGCTGGTGATGAAGGTGGTGAGCGAACACCCGGTGTTCTCGCCGGAGGACGGTGTCTACAGTCAGCCCTACGGCCGCCACTGGCTGGTGGGCGGCGGCTCCAACAGCGGCGGCGCGGTGCTGCGGCAGTTCTTCAGCGATCCCGAACTCATGGACCTGACGCCTCGGCTCACCCCGGACCGGCCCACCGGGCTCGACTACTATCCCCTGCCCGCCCCCGGCGAGCGCTTTCCGGTCAACGACCCGCAGCTGGCCCCAAGGCTCACGCCCCGCCCGGCCGACGACACCGTGTTCCTGCAGGGCATGCTGGAGGCCATGGCGCGCATCGAGGCCGGCGCCTACCGGCGCCTGGTCGAGCTGGGCGCACCGGCGCCGCAGTGTGTGCTGTCCGCGGGGGGCGGCGCGCGCAATCCCGCCTGGTCGCGGATCCGCGAGGGCCTGCTGGGCGTACCGGTGCGACGGGCCATCCACGACGAGGCCGCCTACGGCAGCGCCCTGCTGGCGCGGCGAACCACGGAGGCAGACCGCAGATGCTAGAAAGATTCGTCCACGGCGCGCGCTGTTTCTGGCGCGGCCTGCGCCTGCTCAATACACCCGGCCTGCGCGGCTATGCGGCGCTGCCCATCGCCATCAACATGGCGGTTTTTTCAGGGTTGGTGTGGTTCGCGGCCGCGCGCTTCGACGCCTGGGTCGACGTACTGATGCCGCGCTTGCCCGAGTGGCTGACCTGGCTCGAAGGCCTGCTCTGGCTGCTGTTCGCCGGTTTGGCTGCGGTACTGGTGTTCTTCACCTTCACCGCCGTGGCCAATCTCATCGGCGGCCCCTTCAACGGCCTGCTCGCCGAGCGCGTCGAGCGGCACCTGACCGGCAGCGCGCCCACGGACGGCGGCGTCCTGGCCACGCTGCGCCAGGCGCCCGTCATGCTGTTCGATGAGTTGCGCAAACTGGGCTATTACGCGCGTTGGGCGTTGCCACTGCTGGTGCTCTCGTTCATTCCCCTGCTCAACGTGTTCGCCCCCTTCCTGTGGGCGCTGTTCGGCGCCTGGATGCTGGCCGTGGAGTATGCGGATTACCCGCTCGGCAATCGCGGGCTGCGCGGCGTGCAGGTGCGCAGCGTGCTGCGCGCCCACCGCAGTTCGGCCCTGGGCTTCGGCACCATGACTCTGGCGGCGACCTTCGTGCCCGGCTTGAACCTGTTGGTGATGCCGGCCGCGGTGGCGGGGGCAACCATTCTTGCGGTGGAGCGCTTGCGGCAGTAAGCCCGGCAGGGCGCGCCGAAGAACCCCGGTTCCGCTGCGCTTCATACGGGCTACGCCACGGGCGTAGCGTCCGGCTGATCGATCGCCATTAGCTCATGCGGCGTGCAGGCGGCGCACCCGATCCAGGTCGAGCCAGCGGCTGTTGCCCGCGTCGCCCGAAAGCACCTGGAACGGCTCGCCGGGCTCGCCCCAATGATCCAGAACCAAAGCCGCGCCGGCGAAGTCCTCGGCCTGCGTGTAACTGCTCACGGACACGATGGTGCGCAGCCCTGCCCCCAGCGACGACCGGATGCCGTTGTGGGAATCCTCGAAGGCGATGCACTGGGCCGGGGCGAGACCCATGCGCTCCATGGCCCACAGGTAGATGTCGGGCGCAGGCTTTTTGGCGGGGACGATGTCGCCGGCGGCGATCACCTCGAACCACGAAACCGCCTCCGGATGCAGCGCATGGCGCAGCAGTGCCGTGACGTTCTCGGGCGTGGTGGTGGTGGCGATGGCGAGCCGCAGGCCCGCCTCCCGTGCCTCCCTGAGCAGGCGCGCGACGCCCGGGCGCAGTGGAATGAGGCCGCGCGCCAGCATGTCCGTGTAGATGCGGGTCTTGGCCTTGTGCAGGCCCGCGATGAAACCGTCGCGATCCGCCGGCGGTTGGAAGCGCGTTGCGAAGCGGTCGAGAAAATAGCCGATGCGTTCCTTGCCGCCGGTGACCGCCAGGAGTTGGCCGTACAGATCGACGGACCACTCCCAGTCCAGGCCCGCCTCGGCGAAGGCGCGGTTGAAGGCGACCCGATGGCCGTCACGTTCCGTATCGGCCAATGTGCCGTCCACGTCAAAGAGCAGACCGACGAGTTCACTCATGTTTCGTGCGCCTTGTACGGTTTCAGTATGACGGAAGAGGTAATCTACGGATTTACACGAAATGGCACTTTCAGGGGCTTGGAGCCTCTAAGCCCGTGATGCAACACGAGTGACACTTAAACCGGTACAGTAGATTAGCCAAAGGTCGCTAGCATGCCTGTACCAAGGCCGGTTTATTGCGCCCTGCACGACCTTCTGGTATAGATGCCGCCCTGTTTTTGGCGCTGAGTCAGGAGACCCTAAGCGATGTCGACCAAGAAGGCGGTAGCCACGACGGTTGCCGACGACACCACAGGCAAGAAATCAATGCCGAAAAAGACTGTTACCAGCAAGAAGACGGAACAGACCGCAGTGCCGGTAGCTCAGATGAGTGCCCTGGACGGTTTCGGCAAGTTCACACCCTACGACGAAAAAGCGGGCGAGGAATACATGAACGCCCCGCAGTCCGAGCACTTCCGTCAAATCCTGCTCGCCTGGCGTCAGGAATTGATGGAAGAGGTGGACCGCACCGTTCACCACATGCAGGACGAGGCCGCCAATTTCCCGGACCCGAACGATCGCGCCACGCAGGAATCGGAGTTCAGCATGGAACTGCGCACGCGGGATCGCGAACGCAAACTGCTGAAGAAGATCGACGAGGCGCTGGAGGCCCTCGAGCGCGGCGAATACGGCTTCTGCGAAAGCTGCGGCGTCGAAATCGGCATTCGTCGCCTGGAGGCGCGCCCCACGGCGACCCTCTGCATCGACTGCAAGACCCTGGACGAGATCCGCGAAAAGCAGCGCGGCTGATCGCCGAATAACGTCCACCTTCAAAGGGGCCTGTCGCAGGCCCCTTTTTGTTTCGCAGATCGCGTGGAGCAACAGGATCTTACAAAGGAGGTTTGCTTGGATCTGTTCACAGCCATGCACGGGCGCCGTTCCGTGCGCGCCTATCTGACCCACCCGGTGGGACGCGACACCATCGAAGCCGTTCTCGAGGCCGCGCGCTGGGCGCCGTCCGGCGTCAACATGCAGCCCTGGGACGTGGCTGTCGTGAGCGGCACGACCAAGGCACGGCTGGCCGAGGCCATCCTCGCCGCACGGGCCGCGGGCGAAGCGGAGCGGCCGGACTACATCTACTACCCGGCGCAGTGGCACGAACCTTACAAAAGCCGGCGCCGCGCTTCGGGCCTCGCCATGTACGCCGCGCTCGGCATCGGCCGCGATGATCAGGCGCGCCGCACCGAGGTCTGGAACGCCAACTACCGTTTCTTCGACGCCCCTGTGGGCCTGCTGTTTTTCCTCGACCGCCGCCTCGGCCAGGGCGCCTGGCTGGACCTCGGCATGTTCATGCAAAACGTCATGCTCGCCGCCGAAGGCCACGGCCTCGCCACCTGCCCGCAGGCCTCCATCGCCGATTATCCCGACCTGGTCCGCCAGGCCCTCGGCCGCAGCGACGACGCCATCCTGGTGGCCGGCATGGCCCTCGGCTTCCCCGACCCCGATGCGCCGGTCAACAGCTACCGCACCGAGCGCGAATCGGTGGAGGCCTTCGCACGTTTTTTCGAGTGACGGAATAAGAGAAAACACAGGGGACACGGGGAACACGGGGATGAATAATGTTCGCCCATCGCGCTTTGTCATCATCCCGCAGCGTACGAGTGAACGGATGAAGAAACACTTTTCTCACCCCGTGTTCCCCGTGTCCCCCGTGTTCAAGCGTTTTCTCCCATGTACGTAGGCCGCTTCGCACCCTCGCCCACCGGTCCGCTGCACTTCGGCTCGCTGATCGCCGCCGCGGGGAGTTTCCTGCGGGCGCGGGCGCAGGGTGGACGATGGCTGGTGCGCATGGAGGATATCGACCCGCCGCGCGAGATACCCGGGGCCGCCGACGACATCCTGCGCACCCTGGAGACCTACGGACTGGAGTGGGAGGGCGAGGTCCTGTACCAGTCCACCCGCCTCACCGCCTATCGTGAAGTACTGGAATTCCTGCACCGTGCGGGCCTTGCCTACGCCTGCACCTGCTCGCGCAAGGAAGTGGGGCAGGCGGCGGGCCCGGGCGGTGTCTATCCGGGCATTTGCCGCGGCCGGCGCGAGCGTCCCAGCCAGCCCCATGCCGTGCGCGTAATGGTCGGTGATGGACGGATCACCTTCGAGGACGCCCTGCAGGGGCGGGTGAGCCAGGACCTGGCCCGCGACATCGGCGACTTCGTCATCCGGCGCGCCGACGGACTCTACGCCTATCAACTCGCCGTGGTGGTGGATGATGCCTACCAAGGGGTGAGCGAGGTGGTGCGCGGCGCCGATCTGCTCGATTCCACGCCCCGCCAGATCCGTCTCCAGCAACTGACCGGCCTGCCGACTCCGGCCTATCTGCACCTGCCCGTCGCGGTGGACGCGGCAACGGGCCAGAAACTCAGCAAGCAGAACCTGGCGCCGCCACTGGACCGGGCGCGTCCCCTGCCCGCCATCGTGCAGGCCCTCACCTTTCTCGGGCTCAACCCGCCGATGGAACTGCTCGACGGCGACGTCGCCAGCGCCTGGGCGTGGGCCATGGCACACTTCGACGTGGCGCGCCTGCCGCAGCGGCGCACCGTGCTCCTCGACGAGGTTAAAATCCGCCCATGACGACCACACTCCCCCAAGGCCTGGAACAGCTCGGCTTCGGCAGCGGCTTCCACGCCACGCTCTGCGAGATGCTCGAAGCCATCCCGATATTCGCCGACTTGCCCCACCGCGAGATCGAGGTGCTGGCCGGTTACGTGGGCGCCTACACCGCGCGTCCCGGTACGGTCGTTTTCAACGAAGGCGGGCATAGCAACTATCTGTGCTTTATCACCGCGGGTAAGCTGGAGGTGCTCAAGGAGCAGCGCGAGCACGAGCGCCGCCGTATCGCAGAGATCCGCGCCGGCAAGACCATCGGCGAGATGGCCTTCGTGGACAAACAGCCCCACTCCGCCAACGTGGTGGCCCGCACCGAGGCCACGCTCCTGCTGTTCACCCAAAACGGCTTCGAGCGCCTCAGCGCAGAACACCCGCGCCTCGCCCTCAAGCTGGCATGGCGGCTTTGCGAACAGCTCAGCCATCGCCTGCGCCAGACCAGCGGGCAGTTGGTGGATTTTCTTTGAGTAATCAGGCGGCGACGCTTGGATGACTCACCGTTTATAGCCGGCTGCAACGGCGAAATGTGACCAAGAGACAGCCCTCCGGAGAGGGCAGGCAGATGGGTTCTCTCGCACCTTGCCACCTCCAACGGTCACCTGTCATATCGCACGCCTAACCTACGTTGTTACTTTTTGTAACGACTCTGCTAAGCTCTGGCACCATGCCGTCACCGCACCCGAAAACCTACCAGGATCGCACGCTGATTCTGCTGCTGTTCGCCGTCTTCGTGCTGGTTTCACCCATCAAGGTGATCTGGGCCGGCGCGGCGGCGCCGTGGTATGCGCCGTTCCTGGTGTGGGGCGGGCTCATCGCCCTGGCCTTCTGGCGCGAGCGCCGTGAGCGTCATGACGTTTGAACTCTGGCCGCTGTTCTTCGCGGGTGTCGGCTACCTGGCACTGCTGTTCCTGGTCGCCTACGCCGCGGAACGCGAGTGGGTGCCGCACTCACTCACACGCCATCCGCTCACCTACACCCTGTCACTGGGCGTGTTCGCCTCCTCATGGAGTTTTTACGGCAGCGTCGGCTTCGCGCAGGCCTTTGGTTACAACTTCCTGACCACCTATCTGGGTGTCACACTCGCCTTTCTGCTCGCGCCCGTGATGTTGCAGCCCATCCTGCGGCTCACCCGCGAGTACCAGCTTTCCTCTCTCGCCGATTTGTTCGCGTTCCGCTACCGCAGTCAGTGGGCGGGCGTGCTGGTGACCCTGTTCATGCTGGCGGGCACGCTGCCCTATTTCGCCCTGCAGGTGCGTGCCGTAACCGAATCGCTGCAGGTGCTCACGGGCGAGTCGGCGCCCGATCTGATCGCCTTCGGTTTCTGCGTCACCATTTTGGTGTTTGCGGTGTTGTTCGGCGCGCGCCACAGCTCGGCGCGCGAGAAACACGAGGGCCTGGTGCTGGCCATCGCCTTCGAGTCGGTGGTGAAGCTGGTCGCGCTGCTGCTGGTCGGCCTGTTCGCGGTGTTCGGCGTATTCGGCGGCCTGGGTGGACTCGAGGCCTGGCTGGCGGCAAACCCGCAGGCCCTCGACGCCATGTACCGACCGGTCCATGAAGGCCCTTGGGCCACCCTGTTGCTGCTGGCCTTCGCCGCCTCGTTCCTGTTGCCGCGCCAGTTCCACATGGCCTTCAGCGAGAACCTGGACCCGCGCTCCCTGGCACGGGCGAGCTGGGCCTTTCCGCTGTTCCTGCTGCTGCTGAATCTGGCCATTCCACCCATCCTCTGGGCCGGTGCAGTGAGCTCGCCCGGGCTGTCGCCCGATTATTACGTGCTCGGCATCGCCCTGAGCAGCGGCTCGGCCTGGCTGCCGGTATTCACCTTCATCGGCGGCGTGTCCGCCGCCAGCGCCATGCTCATCGTCGCCAGCCTGGCCCTGTCGGCCATGTGCATGAACCACCTGGTGCTGCCCGCCAGCTTCCCGCCGCGGCTCGGCCCCGACACGGACATCTATCGCTGGCTGCTGTGGGGCCGCCGGGTGCTCATCGCCCTCATCATCCTGGCGGGCTACGGCTTCTACCGGCTGCTGGAACACAACCAGGGCCTGGTACAGCTGGGCCTCATTTCGTTCGTCGCCGCGGCGCAATTCCTGCCAGGCATCGTCGGTCTGCTCTACTGGCGGCGCGCCACCCGCGCCGGCTTCGTGACCGGCCTGCTGGCGGGCGGCGCCCTGTGGGCTTTCGCGCTGCTGGTGCCGCTGCTGCAACGCTCCGGTTTTCTCATCTGGGACGTGGATCCCATCGCCCTGCTGGGCGGCACCGCCGAGCAACCCTGGGAAGCCGCCACCTTCTGGTCACTGAGCCTCAACGCCCTGCTGTTCGTGGGCACCTCGCTGCTCACGCGCCAGAACGCTGCGGAGAGCGAGGCGGCCTTCGCCTGTTGCCGCGAGAGCCTCACGCCGCCCGGCGGTGTGCTGGTAGCGGAGTCGCCCGCCCAGATCCGCGATCAGCTGGCGCGCATCACGGGCCGCGAAATGGCCGAGCACGAGGTGGCCAGCGCACTCGCGGATCTGGGCCTTGCCGTCAACGAGAACCGCCCGGCCGCCCTGCGCCAGGTGCGCGAGCGCATCGAACGCAACCTGTCGGGACTGGTGGGCCCGGTGCTGGCGCGCATGATCGTGGATGAGCGCCTGCAGTTCGATCCGCTGGCGCGCACCGCCTTGGCCGACAGCATCCGCTTCATCGAGCAGCGCCTGGAAGACTCCCAGACGCGCCTGCAAGGCCTGGCCGGCGAACTGGATCGTTTGCGCCGCTATCACCGCCAGGTGCTGCACGACCTGCCCCTTGGCGTGTGCTCAGTGGGGCCCGCCCAGGAGGTGGTCAGCTGGAACCAGGCCATGACCCAGCTGTCGGGCATGGCGTCGGCCTCAGTGATCGGCACTCCGCTCGATGACCTGCCCGATCCCTGGGCGGGCCTGTTGAACAGCTTTCAACACGCCCATGACGATCACCTGCGCAAGGTGCAGGTACGGCTCGGCGATCGTACCCACGTACTCAGCCTGCACAAGGCCGCCATCGAGGCCCCTCACGAAAGCCACGAGGACCAGCCGGGCGGCACCGTGATCCTGGTGGAGGACCTCACCGACCTGCATGTCCTCGAGGTGGAACTCGCCCACAGCGATCGGCTCGCCTCCATCGGCCGTCTGGCCGCGGGTGTGGCGCACGAGATCGGCAACCCGGTGACCGGCATCGCCAGCCTCGCACAAAACGTGCTGATGGAGCCGGACAACGTGGAGCTGGTCGAGGAATCCCTGGAGCTGATCCTGGAGCAGACCCGGCGCATCTCCAACATCGTGCGTTCCCTGGTGAGTTTCAGCCACGGCGGCTCCGCCACCGACCACCTGCCGGCGCCGGTATCGTTGCGCGTGGTGGTGGACGAGGCCATTCGCCTGGTGCAGTTGTCACGCGCGGGCAAGGAACTCGTGTTCCGCAACCAGTGCGACGCCGGGCATGAGGTGTTCGGCGATCACCAGCGCCTGTGCCAGGTATTCGTGAACCTGCTCACCAACGCGGCCGATGGTTCGTCGCCGGGCGATACGGTGAACGTGATCAGCCAGCAGAAGAACGACTTCCTGGAAATCCGCGTCATCGATCACGGCAACGGCATCGACGAGGAATACCTCGACCGCGTGTTCGAACCGTTCTTCACCACCAAGCAGCCCGGGGAAGGCACCGGCCTCGGCCTGGCGCTGGTGTACAACATCGTGCAGGAGCATTCCGGCGCCATCAGTATCCAGAGCGCCAAGGGCGAAGGCACCCGCGTGACCCTCAAGTTGCCCTGCACCCTGGACGAAATCACCCAAGGCCGTATCGGCCCGCAGAAGAACCTGGCATGACCCGCATTCTCATCGTCGAAGACGAAAAGGTAATCCGCTCCGCCCTGCGCCGCCTGCTGGAGCGCAAGGGCTATGAAGTCACGGAAGCGGGCGCCGTGGACGAGGCGCTGGTGCACGACATCGGCGGCTTCGACCTGGTGATCTCAGATCTGCGCCTGCCCGGCGCACCGGGCACGGACATCATCACCCACGCCCAGGACGTGCCCGTGCTCATCATGACCAGTTACGCGAGCGTGCGCTCGGCGGTGGAATCCATGCAACTCGGCGCCACCGACTACATCGCCAAGCCCTTCGATCACGACGAACTGCTCATCACCGTGGAGCGCGTGCTCAAACAGCGCCGCCTGGCTCGCCAGAACGAGGTACTCAAACAGGACTTGTCGCGGGAGTATCCGGTGGGCGGCATGATCGGCCACTGCCCGGCCATGCAGGAGGTCTTCGCGCGCGTCCGCAAGGTTGCCCCCACCGACGCCACGGTGCTCATCCTGGGCGAATCGGGGACCGGCAAGGAACTGGTGGCGCGGGCAGTCCACGAGGCGAGCCAGCGCAGCGACGCGCCCATCATCGCCGTGAACTGCGCGGCCATCCCCGACGGGCTCATCGAATCGGAACTGTTCGGCCACGAGAAGGGCGCCTTCACCGGCGCCGTGGGCAGTCACACCGGCCTGGTGGAGGCTGCCGACGGCGGTACCCTGTTCCTCGACGAGATCGGGGAACTGCCCCTGGAGGCGCAGGCGCGCCTGCTGCGCGTGCTGCAGGAGGGTGAGGTGCGCCGCGTGGGCGCCACCAAGTCCAAGCGCGTGGACGTGCGGCTCATCGCCGCTACCAACCGCGACCTGAAACAGGCCGTGGCCGACGGACAGTTCCGCAGCGACTTGTATTTCCGCCTGAACGTCATGGAGATTCCGCTGCCCGCACTGCGTGAACGTGGTGATGACATCCTGGAACTGGCGCACGCGCTGCTCGCCAAGACCTGCCTGCGCCTCAACCGCCCGCCCGCGCACTTCGCGGCCGAGAGCCTGGAGCGCATCCGGCACTACAACTGGCCCGGCAACGTGCGTGAAATGGAGAATGTGCTGGAGCGTGCGGTGATTCTGGCTGAGAACGATCTCATCACGCCGGAGCTGCTGGCCATCACGGCGCCGGCGCCCGCCAGTGACGGCCCGGACGCCAAGCTCTCGCTGGATGAATATTTCATCAAGTTCGTGCGCGAACACGAGGGTCAGATGACCGAAACCGATCTGGCGCGCCACCTGGGCATCAGCCGCAAGACACTGTGGGAGCGTCGCCAGCGTCTGTCCATTCCGCGCAGCAAGGAGACCAAATGAGCACGACGCCATTCCTCGCGGCCTTCAAGGGCAGCTTCAAGAGCATGCTGCGCTGGGAACAGCTCGATACCCTGTGGGCCACGCTGCGCACCCAAGCGCACGGCCAGTGGTATATCTATGCCGTCGGTGAGGCCGTCCCTGCCGAGCCGGTGGATGATGACCGCCTGCACACCTTCCTTACCGAGCTGGATGCCCTGCTGCGCCGGGAACACGAGGAAGACTATTGCGGTATCGTGTATGTGGACGACCCGACACGACCGGGCTTCATCAAGATCTACGACCCGAACAATTTGGGCAGTGTCTGCGGCTCCGGCTCACAACCACCGCCCCTGCCGGGCTGGGTACTGTGTACCACGCCACCCGAAGACCTGCCCGCCGCTTTTCCGCCACCGGCCGCCCGCCGGCGCTGGTGGCAGCACCTGTTTGGCGGCGCAGGATGAACACAGGCGTACCGTCGGCCGGGGGGGCCGTCGGCACGCACTACTCATAGACGGTAGTCCGAAGACATAGAACGATGACGGAACAGGACCACAGCCAGCGCACCGCGCTGTTCGACATCCAGGAGCAATACCTGCTCCGCAGCAAGCCGGAGATCACGCGGGTACTGCGCGACCTGGCCAAGAAGCCGGACATCATCACCGCCTATTTCGATGGCGGCTCGCTATTTTTCCTCACCGCCGTCATCGGCGTGCTGCCGGAGCGGGACATGGTCGTGCTCGACTACGGCACAGAGGACGCCTTGAACGAGCTTGCCCTGCAGGCCGAACGCCTGGTGTGCGTCACCCGTCACGAGCACGTCAGCGTGCGCTTTACCTGCACCGGCCTGCAACGGGCCAAGTACCAGGGGCGCCAGGTGTTCGCTGCCCCCCTGCCCGAGTCCGTATACCGGCCCCAGCGCCGCGAGTTCTTCCGCGTGGTGACGCCCACGGTGACGCCGCTCAAGGTACGCGTGCCACGCCCGGGCGCAGACCCGCTGTTACTGACCGTGGTCGACCTCAGCTGCGGCGGCGCGGCCTTGTATGATCCGGAGCAGTCCTTCGAGCCCGCGCCCGGCGAGCTCATCAAGGGCTGCGGCATCGAGCTGCCCGGCTTCGGCTTCGTGGCGTTCGATCTGGAGATCCGCAGCCAGGTGCCGGTCATGCGCAGCGCCGGAACGGCCCAGGTGCGCATCGGCGGCCAGTTCCGCGGGCTCACCATCGACGGCACCGCGCTGTTGCAGCGGTATCTGCACAAGCTGCAACTGGACAGCAAGCGCTGACCCGAACGCGGTGCGTTCCTCCCCGCGCGCGGCTTGCGGGGAGATCGAAATCCCGGTACGCAGCGATTTGTTACAATCCCGCAAACCCGCACGTGATGCCCATGCACGACGAAGACCGGAAACCCGCCGAACTCCCGCACATCGAGGAACGGACGGACCTGAATCTGGAAGAATTCCGGCTCCGTTCGCGTAACGAGATCGCACGTGTGCTGCGCGACCTGATCCGGGCCAACGAACTCCTCACCGCCTATTACAGCGAGCACGATTTCCTGCTGACCACGCTGCTCGGTGCTGAGCCGGACAACGACCGCCTGTACATGGACGTGAGCACCGACGAGGCCGTGAATCGCCGCGTGCTGGCAAGCAGCCGTCTGGTGTTCGTGGGGCGTCATCACCAGGTCCGCGTACAGTTCACCGCGACCGGGGCCACGGCCGCCCGCTTCCAGGACGGTCCCGCCTTCGCCATCCCATTCCCTGACGCCATGCTGCGCGTGCAGCGACGCGAGTTCTATCGCCTCGTCACGCCCCTGGTCGCGCGCCCGCGCTGCCACTTCACTACCGACGACGGCAGCACCCTGTCGGTCACCATCCTGGATATCAGCCTGGGCGGCATCGGCATCATCGAGCCGGACCCGACCCGGGAAGACCTGTGGGTGCCCGGGCAGGTCATCAAGAACTGCCAGGTGGAAATTCCCGGCGGCCGCGTGGTCAGCGACGTCGAAGTGCGCAACCGCTATCCGGTCACGTTGCCGAATGGCGAGGTGCAGATGCACGTGGGTTGCCGCTTCCTGCACCTGGAGCCGCGCATGAACGCGGAGCTCCAGCGCTACATCCAGCGCGTCGAACTGGAACGCCGCCGCCTCAGCCGGGACTAGCGCGCCTGCCGCGGGCGCAAGTCCTTCGCTGTTACGTCACGTAACAAATACCGGTTACGCCGCGTAACACTTCTCCCTTATCCCCGCAGGGAAATTACCCTAACTACCTGTACTCTCGGGTATTTTCCTAGTGGCACGGCAGTTGCTTTAACCCGTGTGCTCCATCACGAGCGCTAACCACTGCGAGATGATGAACACTGCCGCGTCCCTGTCGCCCGTCCTCGAGTTCCTGCGCCGCCATGCGCCGTTCGACCAGATGGCGCCCGTGCATCTGGAATACATGGCCAAGCGTCTGAAGCTGGGGTTTTACGCGCGCAACGAGGTTATCGTCGGTCCCAACGACGGCCCGGCGGACCGCTTCTACATCATCAAGCAGGGCCGGGTGCGCGGCGAGTCCCCCGACGGCGCCGAGATGCACGAAGGTGCGTTCGAACTGATGATCGGCGAATGCTTCCCGGTCGGCGCCCTGCTGACCCGGCGTGCGGTGCGCATCATGGAGCGCGCCGCGGAGGACACCTTCTGCTTCGAGCTGGAGCGCGAGGACTTCGATTACCTGCTGAGCCGCAGCGCGGTGTTCCACGATTTCTGCACACGCCGCATCGCCAGCCTGCTCGACGGCGCCTTGCGCAGCGTGCAGGCCAACTCCGCCACGCGCGTCTCCGAGGATTCCCTCTCCAGTCCGCTGCACGCCCTGCTGCGCCGCGCGCCGGTGGCCTGCGGTCCCGAGACCCCGCTGCACGACGCCCTCACCCGCATGCACAACGAACGGGTGGGCAGCATCGTGGTCGTGGACGCTGACAAGCGTCCGGTGGGCGTATTCACCCTGCACGACGTGCTGGCGCGCGTGGCGCTGCCCCAGCGCGAACTCGCCACCGCCATCAGCGAGGTGATGACGCCGAAGCCGTTCACGCTGCCGTCCACCTCGCTCGCCTACGAGGCCGCCCTGCTGATGACCCAGCACGGCTTCGGCCATATCTGCGTGGCGGACGAAGGGCGGCTGGTGGGTGTGCTCTCCGAAAGCGATCTGTTCTCCCTCCAGCGCGTGGGTCTGGTCAGCCTGTCCCGCGCCATCTCCGAGGCGCGCAGCGTGGATGCCCTGGCGCGCCTCGAACTGGACGTCCACAAGCTCATCGAGCAGATGCTCGCGCAGGGCGCGTCGGTGTCGCAGCTCACGCAGATCATCAGTGCCCTCAACGACACCATCACGCGCCGCATCCTGGAACTGGTGCAGGGCGAAATGGGCACACCCTCGGTGCCCTTCACCTGGCTGTCGTTCGGCAGCGAAGGCCGTTTCGAACAGACCCTGCGCACCGATCAGGACAACGGCATCCTGTTCATCACGCCGGCCGGTCGCACGCCCGCCGACGTGCGCGAGGAATTGCTGCCCCTGGCGCGGCGCGTCAACGAGGCGCTGGATGCCTGCGGCTTCCCGCTGTGCAAGGGCAACATCATGGCCTCCAATCCCGAGTGCTGCCTCAGCCTCGAGGAGTGGCAGGCGCGCTTCTCGCGCTGGATCGACCAGGGCACGCCCGAGCACCTGCTCAAGTCGTCCATCTTCTTCGACTTCCGTCCGCTCTACGGGGATGCGACGCCCGCGGAAACCCTGCGCAACTGGCTCACCGAACGCGTGGTGCAGAACAGCCGGTTCCGCCGCCAGATGGCGCAGAACGCCCTGCGCAACCGCCCGCCCCTCGGCCTGTTCCGTGATTTCGTGGTAGCGAGCCGCGGCAAGCATCCCAACACCATCGATCTGAAAATCCAGGGCGTCACACCGTTCGTTGATGCCGCGCGCCTCATCGCCTTCACCGCGCGCGTGTCCGAGACCAATACCGTGGCGCGCCTGCGCGCGGCGGGGGAGCGCGGCGCCGTCAACGCCGCCGACGTGGCCAGTTGGGCGGAGTCGTATCACTACATCCAGCTGTTGCGCATGCGCACCCATCGTCGCCAGGCCGAGCAGGGCCAGCCACTGACTAACCACATCGATCCGGACACGCTCAACGAGCTGGATCGACGCATTCTCAAAGAGGCTTTTCGCCAGGCGCGCAAGCTGCAAGCGAAGATTGCCCTGGAGTACCAGTTGTGAGCCGCCGCTGCCTTGCAGCGCACGGCTCCCCCTTTTCGCTCGGCAGGGGCTGTGCCCCACGTCGGACGGACGCCGCGAAGGAACGAGCACGGCGGACCATGGACAGTTTGAACAACAGTCATCACTAGGAGGATAACAATGCAAACAGCAAACGCCGCCCATGTGGGCGCGGCGGGTACCGCAAGGTCACCGGCCGATTACTGGAAGGCCAACGTGCGCATCCTGCTCACGTGCCTCGCCGTCTGGTTCATCTGCTCGTTCGGCTTCGGCATCATCTTCGTCGAACAGATGAACAGCATCCAGCTCGGTGGTTTCAAGCTGGGCTTCTGGTTCGCGCAGCAGGGTTCGATCTATGTGTTCCTGGGCCTGATCTACTACTACGCCCGCCGCATGAACCGCCTCGACCGCGAATTCGACGTACACGAAGACTGATACCGAGGAATCTTTATGGATCTGCAAACCTGGACTTATCTGGCAGTCGGTCTCAGCTTCGCGCTGTACATCGGCATCGCCATCTGGTCGAAAGCCTCCAGCACCGGCGAGTTCTACATTGCCGGCGGCGGCGTTCATCCCGTCATCAACGGCATGGCCACCGGCGCGGACTGGATGTCGGCCGCATCCTTCATCTCCATGGCCGGCCTCATCGCCTTCATGGGCTACGGCGGCTCCGTCTATCTGATGGGCTGGACCGGCGGCTACGTGCTGCTCGCCCTGCTGCTCGCCCCCTACCTGCGCAAGTTCGGCAAGTTCACGGTGCCCGAGTTCATCGGCGACCGTTACTACTCGCAGACCGCGCGTCTGGTGGCGATCATCTGCCTGATCTTCATCTCCTTCACCTATGTCGCTGGCCAGATGCGCGGCGTCGGCATCGTGTTCTCCCGCTTCCTGGAAGTGGAGCTGCTGACCGGCCTCGTCATCGGTATGGGCATCGTGTTCCTGTACGCCGTGCTGGGCGGCATGAAGGGCGTCACCTACACCCAGGTGGCTCAGTACGTGGTGCTGATCTTCGCCTACACCGTGCCCGCCGTGTTCATCGCCTTGCAGGTCACCGGCAACCCCATCCCGCAGCTGGCCCTGGGTGGTACCGTGGCCGACGGCAGCGTGCACTTCCTGGAAAAGCTGAACCAGGTGGTCACCGACCTCGGTTTCCTGGAATACACCCAGAGCAACAAGAGCATGCTCGATATCTTCGCCATCACCATGGCGCTGATGGTGGGTACCGCCGGCCTGCCGCACGTCATCGTGCGCTTCTTCACCGTGCCGCGCGTGCGTGATGCCCGTTCCTCCGCCGGCTGGGCGCTGGTGTTCATCGCCCTGCTGTACACCACCGCGCCTGCAGTGGGCGCCATGGCCCGCTTCAACCTGACCGAGACCGTGCAGACGGGCCCGGTGGGTTCCGAGACCGGCAACCTGGTGTACGCCGAGCGTCCGGACTGGTTCAAGCGTTGGGAAAAGACCGGCCTGCTGAAGTTCGAAGACAAGAACGGCGACGGCCGCATTCAGTACTACAACGACAAGAACCCGGAAATGGCCGCCAAGGCCGCCGAGTTCGGCTGGCAGGGCAACGAGCTGGTGAAGGTCGACAACGACATCATGGTGCTCGCCAACCCCGAAATCGCCAAGCTGCCCGACTGGGTCATCGCGCTGGTCGCCGCCGGTGGTATCGCCGCCGCGCTGTCCACCGCCGCCGGCCTGCTGCTGGTGATCTCCTCGTCCATCTCCCATGACCTGCTGAAGGGCATCATCATGCCCAACATCACCGAGAAGAACGAGCTGATGACGGGCCGTGTCGCCGCCGCCGGTGCGGTGCTGATCGCCGGTTACCTGGGCTACAACCCGCCGGGCTTCGTGGCCCAGGTGGTGGCCTTCGCCTTCGGTCTGGCCGCCGCCTCGCTGTTCCCGGCCATCCTGATGGGCATCTTCAGCAAGCGCATCAACAAGGAAGGCGCCATCGCGGGCATGCTGACGGGTCTGTTCTTCACCATCACGTACATCGTCTACTTCAAGCGTGATGTGCTGCTGGGCAGCACCGACAAGATCTCCTCCGCCGACTGGCTGTGGGGCGTCTCGCCGGAAGGCATCGGCACCATCGGCATGCTGCTGAACTTCCTGGTGGCCTTCGTGGTGTCCCGCGTGACGGCGGCTCCGCCGGAGCGCGTGCAGCACCTGGTCGAGGACATCCGCGTGCCCAAGGGCGCCGGCGCTGCCCACGCCCACTAAGAGTTGTTGATGGAGGGTGTTTGACCTTCCCTCGACATGCAGCGCCCGGCGCATGGCCGGGCGCTGCACCCGAATCAGGCACTTTCGTGCAGGATTCGGTGGCGGTTGCAAGGCCGCCGATGCCATCGGCCGGGGGGGGCCCCTCTCTCCCCGGCACCCCACAGGATGGGTGCGTATGCACCCGTCCTTTTTTGCTAAAAGGAGCCGCAAGGCCATGGACATCGAATTGCTGGAAATTCGCGAGTTCCTGGCGGCGCGTCCGCCCTTCGACGTGCTGCCCGCGGATGTTCTCGATCGGCTGCCGCGCGAACTGGCGGTTCGCTATGTGCGCCGCGGCTCGCCGTTTCCGCCCCGAGACGTTTCCGAACCCTTTCTCTACCTCGTGCGCAGCGGCGCGGTGGAATTCCGCGACGCGGACGACGAATTGCTCGGCAAGATTGCCGAGGGCGACGTCTGGTCCGCGCACTGCGCGCCGGATGAACACCAAGACGAGCCCCTGCAAGCCGTCACGGTCGAGGATAGCCTGGTCTATGTGCTGCCTTGCGCGCGCGTGGGCCAGCTGCGTCGGCTGTTCCCTGCCTTCAATCAGTTTTTCAATGATTCCCTGCGCGAACGCCTGCAGCATGCCAGGGAAGCACTGCAGGATACGTGCACTTCGGGTATCGGCTTGATGACGGTGGAGGTGTCGCGCCTGATCACGCGCGCTCCCGTTCAGATCGCACCCAATATCACACTGCAGGAAGCGGCGCAGCTCATGACGCGCGAGCGCATTTCCGCCCTGCTGATAAGCGAGGAAAACCGCTTGGCCGGCATCATGACCGATCGCGATCTGCGTCGCTGCGTTGCCGACGGCGTGCGCTACGACGAACCGGTGAGCACCGTCATGAGCCGCAACCTTCACAAAATCAGCAAGGACGCCACCGCCTTCGAGGCGCTCATCAGCATGACCCGCTTGAACGTGCACCATCTCCCTGTGATGGACCGCCAGGGCGTGTACGGCCTGATCTCCACGTCCGACCTGGTGCGCTATCAAAGCGCCAATGCCATTTTCCTGGTCGGCGACGTGCGCGTGTGCGATTCCGTGGAAGCGCTGGCGCAGGTCGCAAAGCAACTGCCGGAACTGCAGGTCCAGATCGTGGCCTCGGGCGCCAGTGCCTATTACCTGGGTCAGGCCGTTTCTTCAGTCACCGACGCCATCACCACGCGGCTCATCGAGCTGGCGGAGGCCCGCCTCGGCCCGCCGCCGGTGCCTTACGCCTGGATCGCAGGCGGCTCCCAGGCGCGGCGCGAACAGACGGTGCATTCCGATCAAGACAACGCCCTGCTCATTTCCGACGATGTCCGACCCGAGCATGACGCCTGGTTCGAGGCACTGGCCAATTTCGTCAATGACGGCCTCGCCGCGTGCGGCTTCATCTACTGTCCCGGCGAAGTGATGGCGCGCAATCCCAAGTGGCGCCAGCCCTGTCGCGTGTGGCGCAGCTATTTCAACGAATGGATCGCCCATGCCGATCGCAAGTCGGTGATGCTGGCAGTCAATTTTTTCGACACGCGTGTGGTCCACGGCGACGAGACGTTGCACGCGAGACTGCTCGCAGAAGCCACCCGGCAGGCGCGGGACAACACCATTTTCCTGGCTTATCTCGCCTCCCATGCCATGGCGAACCGGCCGCCGCTGGGCTTTTTCCGCCATCTGGTGCTCATTGCCGGAGGCGACCATGCAAAATCCCTGGATTTGAAGCGCAGCGCCATCATTCCGCTCACGGATATCGCGCGGCTGCAGGCGCTGGCGGCAGGCCTGCCGGAAATCAACACCGTTGAACGGTTGCGCGCCGCCGCGGAGGCCAAGACCTTCAGCGCCGAGGGCGCCGCCAATCTCGAAGACGCCTATGAGTTCATCGCCACCCTGCGCGCCCGCCATCAGGCCCGTCAGATCAAGAAGGGCGAACGACCCAACAACTACGTGAAATCCGGTGAGCTGTCGGCGCTGGAGCGCAATCATCTCAAGGACGTCTTCGCCGTGATTCGCAGCATGCAGAACACCATCGCGCAACGCTATCAAACGGGGCGACTTGGCTGATGTTAAGCCTTCTGCTCAGTCTGGAAAGCCGCCGCATACGGGCGATCCAACGTGCCCCGGCCGGACCCTTGCGCGACTACTTCTCGGTGCCGTTTCCTTCCAGGAACGCCGATTATCGCGAGGTACCATTCGTGGCGGTGGATCTGGAAACCACCGGGTTGGATGCGCGCCGTGACGAGATCGTGGCCGTTGGACTGGTCCACTTCACGGCTTCGCACATAGAACTGGCCTCGGCCCGCCACTGGCTGGTCACGCCCACGGGCGCCATTCCGGAGGCCAGTGCCGTCATTCATTGCATCACCGATGACAAGGCCGCTGTGGGCCAGCCACTGGATGAGGTCCTCGCGGAAGTACTGCCGCAGCTTGCCGGTCGGGTATTGGTGGCCCATCACGCCCAAGTGGAACTACAGTTTCTCAAGGCCGCGTGCGCGACCGTGTATGGCGAGAAACTCATCATCCCGGCAGTAGATACCCAGGCACTGGAGCAACGCCGCCTGGACCGCTGGAATCAGGCCTACAAGGCCAAAGAACTACGCCTTGCAGTATTGCGTAGACGGTATAATCTGCCGCGATACAGGGCCCACAACGCCCTGAGCGACGCCCTCGCGGCGGCGGAGCTCTTTCTGGCCCAACTGGCGGAAGTCGATCTGGATGATGCGCTACCGCTGAAACGTTTCTTACTACAACAATAGGGGCCGGAGACGTGCACCTGAACTCGCGCGCGATTTGCCACCGGGACAGCCGGCGCGCGCGGGAAACAAGGCAATCCCGACAGACCACAGGTGCGTGTCGGGTTGTGAAGCTCGTGAGTTTTTGTTCTCTGATCAAGGAGTAAGCGATGTCCGATATGAAGCTGTATCCGGTCCCGGCGGAGACGGCCGCCAAGACGCACATCGATGCGGAAAAATACGCCGCGATGTACCGTCAGTCGGTCGACGATCCGGAGGGGTTCTGGGCGGAACAGGCCAAAGCCTTCGTCACGTGGTCCAAGCCCTGGGACAAGGTCCTCGACTGGGACTACAACACGGGCAAGATCCGCTGGTTCGACGGCGGCAAGCTCAACGTGAGCTACAACTGCCTTGATCGTCACCTGGAAACCCGCGGTGACCAGGTCGCCTTGATTTGGGAAGGCGACGACCCGAATGAAGCCAAGCAGGTCACCTACCGCGAATTGCACGCCGAGGTGAGCAAGTTCGCCAACGTGCTGAAGAGCCGCGGCGTCAAGAAGGGTGATCGCGTCTGCATCTACATGCCGATGATCATCGAAGCGACCGTGGCGATGCTCGCCTGCACGCGCATCGGCGCGGTGCATTCGGTGGTGTTCGGCGGCTTCTCGCCCGATTCCCTGAAGGATCGCATCCTCGATGCCGATTGCCGCGTGGTGGTCACCGCCGACGAAGGCTTGCGCGGTTCCAAGCGCGTGCCCCTGAAGGCCAACGTCGACAAGGCCGTGAAGGACTGCCCGAACGTTCACACCGTGGTCGTGGTGAAGCGCACCGGCGGCGAGATCGACTGGAACGCCGCCCGCGACGTGTGGTACCACGAGGCCATGGCGACGGCCTCACCCGAATGCGCGCCCGAGGAAATGGATGCGGAAGACCCGCTGTTCATCCTCTACACCTCCGGTTCCACCGGCAAGCCGAAGGGCGTGCTGCACACCACGGGCGGTTATCTGGTTTTCGCGGCCATCACCCATAAGTACACCTTCGATTACCGGGAAGGTGAGATCTTCTGGTGCACGGCGGACGTGGGTTGGGTCACCGGCCACAGCTACATCGTCTATGGTCCGCTGGCCAACGGTGCCACCTCGCTGGTGTTCGAAGGCGTGCCCAGCTACCCCGATGCCTCACGCTTCTGGCAGGTCGTCGACAAGCACAAGGTCAACATCTTCTATACGGCCCCGACCGCCATCCGTGCGCTCATGCGCGAAGGTGACGAACCGGTGAAGAAGACCTCCCGGGCAACCCTGCGCCTGCTCGGCTCCGTGGGTGAGCCCATCAATCCCGAGGCCTGGGAGTGGTACCACCGCGTGGTCGGCGACAGCCGCTGCCCCATCGTGGACACTTGGTGGCAAACCGAGACCGGCGGCCATCTGATCACCCCGCTACCCGGCGCGACCGCGCTCAAGCCCGGCGCCGCAATGACTCCGTTCTTTGGCGTGGTGCCGGCCATCGTGGACAGCGAAGGCAACGTGCTCGAGGGCGAATGCGAAGGCAACCTGGTGATCACGCATCCCTGGCCGGGCCAGATGCGCAGCGTGTATGGCGATCACCAGCGCTTCATCGACACCTACTTCAAGACCTTCCCCGGCACCTACTTCACCGGTGACGGCGCCAAGCGCGACAAGGATGGTCATTACTGGATCACCGGCCGCGTGGACGACGTGCTGAACGTCTCCGGCCACCGTATGGGCACAGCGGAAGTGGAAAGCGCCCTGGTGCTGCACGATGCCGTGGCAGAAGCCGCCGTGGTGGGCTACCCGCACGACATCAAGGGCCAGGGCATCTACGCCTACGTGACCCTGGTGAAGGACGTAGAGCCCAGCGATGCCCTGCGCAAGGAACTCGTCGCACTGGTGCGCAAGGAGATCGGCCCCATCGCCTCGCCGGACCTCATCCAGTGGGCCCCCGGCCTGCCCAAGACCCGCTCAGGCAAGATCATGCGCCGCATCCTGCGCAAGATCGCCGCCAACGAGTTGGACACCCTGGGCGACACCTCCACCCTGGCCGATCCGGCCGTGGTGCAGGACCTCATCGAAAACCGCGCCAACCGGTAATTTCGCTGGGAAAAACCGCGGGCCTTTGGGCCCGCGGTTTTTTTTTGCCGAATAGAAAACGTCCGCTGATGAACGCAAAATCACCGCGCAAGCCGAAGAAAGAAGGTAATCAGCGGAACACGCAAAAACCGTGGATTGGTCAGTCTCCCGCCCTCTGGTCTCATCGAAAGAGCAGCCTTGGGCTGCGCTTACGGTTGATCCGTTGGCGCCTCCCGGCGGTGGAACCTGTCAGGCGCGATCCAACGCAAAGGCGATGACATCGGGGATGGATCCCGCGCCGGTCGCGAGCATCACCAGGCGGTCCACCCCCAGCGCCACGCCGGCACAATCCGGCAGGCCGTAGCGAAGCGCGTCAATGAGATTCTCGTCGGCGGGAATATCCGGCAACCCGTCGCGTGCGCGCACCGCGCGATCCGCGGCGAAGCGCCGGGCCTGTTCATCCGCATCCGCCAATTCGTGATAACCGTTGGCCAGTTCCACGCCTTCACAATAAAGCTCGAAGCGCGCAGCCACGGTGTCGCCGCAGGCATCAGTGCGCAGGCGGGCGAGCGCGGCCTGTGAGGCGGGATATTCGTAGAGGAAACACAGCCGGCCGCGGCCGAGCTGCGGTTCCACCACGTGGGTGAGCAGCAGGTCGAGCCAGGCGTCGCGGCCTTCGAGCCCGGGCACGGGCGGCACGCCGAGGCGCGCGCAGGTACGGCGCAGTTCCGCCTCGTCCGTGCGGTGCGGGTCGATACCCGCATAGCGTTCGAAGGCGGCACGGTAACTGAGCCGTTCCGTCTCGCCGAGCGTGCAGGCCTCACCGAGCACCTGCCGCGCCAACGCCTCCACTTCGTCCATGAGGACGTGGTCGTCGAAGCCTGGCCGGTACCACTCGAGCAGGGTGAACTCGGGGTTGTGCCGGCGCCCTGCCTCGCCTTGGCGGAACACGTGGCAGAGCTGATAGATAGGCCCACTGCCTGCCGCCAGCAGGCGCTTCATGGGAAATTCCGGCGAGGTATGCAGGAAGAGCGTAAGACCGTCCGCAGGCGCGCCGGGACCGTGATAGAGGGTGGTGAAGCTTGCGAGGTGCGGGTCGGTGGCGCCGGCGGCAGATAGCAGCGGCGTTTCCACTTCCATGACACCGCGGTCGTGAAAAAACGCCCGTATCCCGGCGAGGATACGGGCGCGGGAGCGAAGTACTTCGAGGGCGGCGCCGGGGCGCCAGCGATCAGCCGCCTCGCTCACTTCCTCAGGCTTTCTCGGCGCGCGACAGGTATTCGCCGGTGCGCGTGTCGACCTTGAGGCTGTCGCCGATGTTGATGAACAGGGGCACCTGCACCACGGCGCCGGTTTCGAGGCGCGCGGGCTTGCTGCCGCCGGTGGCGGTATCGCCGCGGATGCCGGGTTCCGTGTCCACCACCTTGAGCACGGTGTGGTTGGGCGGGGTGACGGCGATGGGGGCGCCGTTCCACAGGGTGAGCAGGCAGATGTCCTGTTCCTTCAGCCACACGTTGGCCTCGCCCACGGCCTTGGCGTCCGCGGAAAGCTGATCGAAGGTTTCCGGATGCATGAAGTGCCAGACTTCGCCGTCGTTGTAGAGGTACTGGTACTCGGTGTCGACCACGTCGGCGCCTTCGACCGTGTCGCCGGACTTGAAGGTGCGCTCGATCACGCGACCGGTCTTCAGGTTGCGGATCTTCACGCGGTTGAACGCCTGGCCCTTGCCGGGCTTCACGAACTCGTTTTCAATGATGCTGCACGGATCGCCGTCCAGCATGATTTTCAGTCCGCGCTTGAATTCGTTGGTGCTGAAAGTCGCCATACCTGCCTCGTTTCGGGGCCAATACCCCACCTAATAAAGCCGAATATGATATCCCGAAGCGCTGATTGGAAGCACGCCCTGGCAACGGCCGTGCGCGATCCCGCCGATCTGCTCGCCGAGCTCACCCTGCCTGACCACCTGCTCGACGGCGCGCGCGCCGCCGCCGGCGAGTTCCCGCTGCGCGTGCCGCGGGACTTCCTCGCCCGCATGCGCCAGGGCGACCCGGACGATCCCCTGCTCCGCCAGGTGCTGCCGTGCGCCGAGGAGGACCTGGAGGTGCCCGGCTTCGTTGCCGATCCAGTGGACGACATGCGCGCCCGGCGCGGCCCCGGCGTGCTACAGAAATACCGCGGCCGCGCACTGCTGGTCGTCACCGGCGCCTGTGCGGTGCACTGCCGCTACTGCTTCCGCCGGCACTTTCCCTATGGCGCGGAGAACGCTGCCCAATTGGGGTTCGGCGCGGCGCTGGCATGGCTGGCGGAGGCCGCGGACATCTCGGAGGTCATCCTGAGCGGCGGCGATCCACTCATGCTGGACGATGAGCGTCTCGCCGACCTGATCCGTCAGCTGTCACAGATCCCCCACCTGAAGCGCCTGCGTGTGCATACGCGGGTACCCATCGTGTTGCCCGGAAGGGTGACCGACGGGCTGCTGGCGGCGCTCACGGGCACGCGCCTGCCGTGCGTCATGGTGGTGCACGCCAATCATGCCCGGGAAATAGACAACGCCGTCGCCGGGGCGTTGCAGCGGATGCACAGGGCCGGCATTACCCTGCTGAACCAAGCCGTGCTGCTGGCGGGTGTGAACGACGACGTACAAGTCCTGGCAGCGCTTTCTGAAGCCCTGTTCGCTGCCGAGGTGTTGCCGTACTACCTTCATATGCTGGACCCGGTACAGGGTGCCGCGCACTTTGCGGTGGACGACGGGCGCGCCCTCGCCCTGCTCGACGGCCTGCGTGGGGTCCTGCCAGGCTATTTGGTGCCGCGCCTGGTGCGGGAGATCCCGGGGGCCGACGCCAAGATGCCCCTGACCGCGGTGGAAAAGCCCGACTGATTCGGGAAGAATGGGCGGCGAATGAACCGGTCACGGGAGAGACCGTGAAATCCAGAGAAGAAGCCTTACACCTGTTGGTCATCGACGACTCCTCGAACGACGCGGAGATCGTATCCAACATGCTCCGCAATGCCGGCCACCCGGTACGCGCCACGCGCGTCGAGGATGGCGAGGACCTGCGCAAGAGCCTCAGCCATCACTGCGACATGGTGCTGTCGAAGCTGGAAATCCCGTTTTTCAGCGCCGGCGACGCCCTCGCCATCATCCAGGACATGAAGCTGGACGTCCCGCTCGTAGTGCTCGAGGAAGCGGGCAAGCATGCCGCGGTGCTCGCCTGCCTGCGCGCCGGCGCGCGGGATATGGTGTCGCTCACCGATCCGGCCCGGCTGGAGCACGTGGTGCTGCGTGAAGCAGGTGACTTGCACACGCGCCGGCGCCTGGCCGAATGCGAACGCGTCCTTGCCCAGGCCAACGGGCGCGCGCAGGCACTGGTCGACACGTCCCGTGACGCCATCGCCTACGTGCACGAAGGCATGCACATCTACGCCAACGAATCCTACCTGCAGATGTTCGGCTACCAGGACCCGGCCGAAATCGAAGGCATGCCCCTCCTGAGCATGGTCGGACCCGACGACCACGCCCGGTTCAAGGACTTCCTGCGACGCCTCGGCAAGGAGCACACAGCGAACAGCACCCTGGAGGTGCAGGCGTTCAAGGCGGACGCCACCGAGTTCCGCGTCACTATGGAATTCTCGCCCACTACGTACGAGGGCGAACACTGCATCCAGGTGGTGATCCGTGACCAGAGTTCCAGCCGTGAACTGGAAAAGCGGCTCGACGACTTGTCACGTCAGGACCTGCTCACCGGCCTGTTCAACCGTCAGTACTTCCTCGAAGAGCTGAACCAGACTGTGACCACTGCGCGCGAGCACGGCGCTCTGCTCTACATCGAACCCGACCAGTTCCGACGCGTGCGCGAGGAGATCGGCATTGCTGCCAGCGACCTACTGGTGGCGGACCTCGCCGGCCTGCTCAGGGACACGCTGGCAGGCACCTCCGCCGTGGTTGCCCGCTTCGACAGTTACGCCTTCACCGCCCTGCTGCCCGGACAGGATGACGCCCAGGCCCAGGCACTGGCGGAACGTCTCGTGAAGGCCGTGGAGGCCCACGTCGCCGATGCCGGTGACCGTTCCGTGTCCGTCACCTTCAGCATCGGCATTGCCCTGTTCAACGAGAGCATCGTCGATGCCCAGGAAGTGCTGTCGCGAGCGGAGAAGGCAAGGCGCAAGGCCGCGGACGCCGGCGGCAATCAGGTAGTGGTGTACAACCCGGCGGCCGAAGAAATGGCCGAAAAGGAACGGGCGCTGGTCTGGACCCGCAAGCTCAAGCTGGCGCTGCGGGACAATGCCTTCTATCTGGTCTACCAACCCATCGTGAGCCTGCACGGCGACGCCAACGAGAACTACGAGGTCTACCTGCGCATGTCCGATGAGGGCCACGAGATCGACCCGACGGAATTCATCCCGGTCGCGGAACAGACCGGTCTCATGGCGGCGGTGGACCGCTGGGTGCTGCACCATGCGGTGAAGGTGCTCGCGGAGCGCTGGCATGCCGGCAAGCGCACCAATCTATTCGTCAACCTGTCGGAGGCCTCCCTGAAGGACCCGAACCTGCTGCCGTGGATCCGCGAGCTGCTCAAGGCCGCGCGCCTCGAAGGGGGCTGCCTGGTGGTCGAAGTGGCCGAATCCGTGGCTCAGGCCAACCTGCGCGTACTCAAGCCATTTTTCGACGGCCTCAAGCAACTCCACGTGCGCACCGCCCTCGATCATTTCGGCTCCGCGGCCAATGCCACCCATCTCCTGCGTCACATCCGTACGGATTTCCTGAAACTCGAAGGCAGCCTGGTGTCGAGCCTGGCCCGCGACAAGGCCCAGCAGCAGCGCCTGAAGGAGCTCACCACGGCCGCCAAGGGAGCGCAAAGCCGTACCGTGGCGGAATTCGTGGAGGATGCCAACACCCTCGCAGTGCTGTGGGGCAGCGGCATCGACTACATCCAGGGTTATTTCCTGCAACGCCCCATCCGCGAGCTGAACTACGACTTCAGCGAAGCGAGCTTCTAGGCCCGACCGGCAATAACAGCACGACACGAAAAGGCCGGGGGACCCCGGCCTTTTCGAGGGTGGTCCCTCTCAGCCCATGGCGCGCAGGGCGGCGATGCGCTCCTCCAGGGGCGGATGGGTCAGCAGCAGTTTGCGCAGGCCCTGCGCCACGCCGCCGGAGATGCCGAAAGCGGCCATCTGGTCGGGCAGTTGCTGGGTGTGGCTGGAACGCAGGCGCTCCAGGGCGGCGATCATCTTCTGACGGCCAGCCAGGCTGGCGCCGCCCGCATCGGCGCGGAATTCACGCTGGCGCGAGAACCACATGACGATCACCGAGGCGAGCATGCCCAGGATCACCTCGGCCACCAGCGAGGTGAGCATGTAACCGATGCCGGGCCGGTATTCCCCGTTGCTGTTGTTGCCCTGCAAGGCCCTATCAACGAAGTAACCCACCACGCGCGCCAGGGCAATGACGAAGGTGTTCACCACCCCCTGGATGAGCGCGAGGGTCACCATGTCGCCATTGGCCACGTGACTGACTTCATGAGCGAGCACCGCCTCGGCCTCGTCGCGGGTCATGCTGCGCAACAGGCCCGTACTCACCGCCACCAGGGCATTGTCACGGTTCATGCCGGTGGCGAAGGCGTTGACCTCGGGGCTGTCGTAAACCGCCACCTCGGGCATGCCGATGCCGGCCTGCCGGGCCTGGCGCTGCACGGTCGAGACCAGCCACGCCTCCGCCTCGCTGCGCGGGGTCTCGATGACCTGGGCGCCGACCATGCGCATGGCCGACCACTTGGACATGGCCAACGAAATGAAGGCGCCGCCAAAACCGAAGATGGCCGCGAAGCCGAGCAGGGCGGTGAAATTGATGCCGCCGCTCTCGATGTACCGGTCGAGGCCGAGCAGACGCGCCGTGATGCTCAGCAACAAGACCACGGCCAAGTTGGTAATGACGAAAAGAACGATGCGTTTCATAAAAGCTCCGTAGGCACTCCTCGATGCAGCCGCTGTATGGGGGTGGCAGGCGCAGTTTCAACCGCCTCACCAAAGACCAGGATCCCGAACAGGAGTTCCGTGATGAAATACCCGCAAGAAACGAGGGTTAATTAGCAAATCATTCTACCCTGTTATTGCCATATAATTTCGCTTTGCGCCTTTTTCGCGCCACATGCCAGCTGTAAAACAAAACCGCGGACACAAGGATTTCATGCATGAATAAACCCGTGCAGTGCAATATTTTCTGGGTGCAACTGTTTCCATTCCTGCGCTGGTGGCATCGCGTCACACGGCACAGCCTGCGCGATGACGGGCTCGCCGGCCTGACCGGCGCATTGATCGTCCTGCCCCAAGGCGTCGCCTTCGCGACCATCGCGGGCCTGCCCCCCGAGTACGGCCTCTATGCCGCCATGGTCCCGGCCATCATCGCGGCCCTGTGGGGCAGCTCCTGGCATCTGGTATCCGGTCCGACCACCGCTATCTCCATCGTGGTGTTCGCCTCCTTGAGCCCGCTGGCGGAACCCGGCAGCAGCGAGTACATCCGCTATGCACTCACCCTCGCCTTCCTGGTGGGCGCCATCCAGGTGGCCATGGCGCTGGCGCGCATGGGCACGCTGGTGAATTTCATTTCCCACTCGGTGGTCATCGGCTTCACGGCCGGTGCGGCCATCCTGATTGCCGCCAGCCAGGTGAAGAACTTCTTCGCCCTGAACATCCCGCGCGGCACGGAGTTCTACGAGATCATCCACCAGCTGATCGTGCAGATCGGCGACGTCAACCCCTATGTCACGGCGGTGGGCGTTATCACCCTCATCACCGGCATCCTGGCGCGCAAGTACGCGCGCAAGGTGTACATGATTGTGGCCATGCTGGTGGGCAGCCTGGTGGCCTATGCTATCAACGCTGCCTTCGGCGCAGACGTGACCGGCATCGCCACGGTCGGTGCACTGCCCACCCATCTTCCGCCGCTGTCCGTCCCCGATCTCTCGCACGGCACGCTGCAAAAACTGGCCCCCGCGGCCCTGGCGGTGTCGTTGCTGGCGATCACCGAGGCGGTGTCCATTTCGCGCTCCATCGCGGCGCGTTCGCAGCAGCGCATCGACGGCAATCAGGAATTCCTCGGCCAGGGCCTGTCGAACATGGTCGGTGCCTTTTTCTCCGCGTATCCTTCGAGCGGGTCCTTCAACCGCAGCGGTGTGAACTACGAGGGTGGCGCCAAGACCCCGCTGTCGTCGGTATTCGCCGCCGCGGCGTTGGCGGTCATCGTGCTGCTGGTCGCCCCCCTCGCCGCCTACCTGCCGGTCGCCGCCATGGCGGGCATCCTGTTCCTGGTGGCCTGGGGCCTCGTCGACTTTCATCACATCAAGTTGATCGTGAAGGCCAGCCGCTCCGAAACGGCGGTACTGGTCACCACCTTCCTGGCCACGCTGTTCGTGGAGCTGGAATTCGCCATTTTCGCCGGCGTGATGCTGTCACTGGTGCTGTATCTCAAGCGCACCTCCAATCCGCGCATCCTGAGCCGCGTGCCGGACCCGCGCGCGCCGCGCCGGCAGTTCATCACCAGCCCGGGTCTGCCGGAGTGCCCGCAGTTCAAGATCGTGCGTATCGAAGGTTCGCTGTTCTTTGGTGCGGTCAACAACGTGGAACAGGCGCTGCAAAACATCGACGAACAGGACCCTGCCAAGAAGCACCTGCTGGTGGTAGCCAAGGCGATCAACTTCGTGGACATCGCCGGTGCCGAAATGCTGGCGCAAGAGGCGACCCGTCGCCGCAAACTGGGCGGCGGGCTGTATCTGTACGAGGTCCGGGATACGGTGTGCGACATGCTTCACCGCGGCGGCTTCATCGGCGCCATCGGCGAGGAAAACATCTTCCGCTCCAAGACCGCAGCCCTGGCCACTATCGTCGACGAGCGCCTGGACCATGCCGTCTGCAGCACCTGCGACCGGCGGATCTTCCACGAGTGTGCGAAGTACGGGCGGAAAACGTCGGAGATTACCTCGGAGACAGACCCGCGCGCGGAACGCGTGGCTTGAATCCCACGGGAAGCTGCGACCGAGGCTAACCAAAAGCATGATTTTCGCATGCTAAGATGAGAAGGCGCTGGTGTTGACCACGCCAACATCGTACAAAGAGGCCACCGTCTGCGCAGCACCGTGGGAGAGACGTGAGGTTGTTGGTCCGGAAACTCAAAACCCAATTGGCCAACGCCGCGCTTCAAGCCGCCGCGCGCGTGGTGCGCTACACGCCGCACCACTTCCCCATCGCCTACAAGCTGGCGGTGGTGTTCACCTTGCTGATAACAGGTGGCATGTCGACGCTTGGCGTGGTGGTGGTCCGCGACCAGACGCGCCTGCTGCGCGAGCAGATGGCCGATTTCGGCCAGACCGTCGTGCATCAGGTCGCCGAGGCCTCCAAGGAGCCCCTGCTCGCCGGCGATCGCCTGGGCCTCGAGGCCACCTTGAACAATCTGGTGGGCAAGAGCAGCGTGCTGGGCGCCGGCATCTATACCGACGACGGTGATCTGGTGTTGCAGAGCGGTCTCGTGCCCTTCGACGCCGGCGTGGCCATGGCCAACCGGGAACAGGGTCCGCTGGACTGGGAGGAGACGGTGGAGGACAAAACGCCTGCCCGGGCCCTCACCTCGTTCATCGCGCCGGTAACGTTCCAGGACGTGATCGTCGGCTATGCCCTGGTCACCTTCGACCGCACCGACATGGCCGGCGCCGAGGCCCATACCCTGCGCGCCGTGACCGGCACCACCCTGATGCTGGTGCTGATCGGCATCGGCGCCTCCGTGTTCCTGGGCAAACGCCTCACCCGCCCCATCAACCAGCTGATGGACGTGAGTCGCGCGATCAGTGCCGGCAACTACCAGATGCGCTTCGACGAGCGGCGCAACGACGAGTTGGGAGCCCTCATGCAGTCCATGAACACCATGAGCGAGGGGCTACTGCGCAAAGAACAGGTGGAACAGACCTTCTCCCGCTACGTATCGCCAAATGTGGCCCGCGAGGTGCTCGCCCATCTGGAAACCGTACAGCTGGGCGGGCGGCGCGTAGAAGCCACCGTGCTGTTCGCCGATATCGCCGGCTTTACCAGCATGTCGGAGAACATGCACCCGGAAGACGTCAGCGCGCTGCTGAACGAATACTTCAGCTACATTGCCGAGGCGGCCCACGCCTATAACGGCCACGTGGACAAATACATCGGCGACTGCGCCATGCTGTTGTTCGGCGTACCGCTGGAAGACCCCGACCACCTTTTCAAGGCCGTTGCCTGCGGCATCACCGTCCAGACCTTGATCCAACGGCTCAACCTGCGGCGTGCCGCACGCGGCCTGAAACAGGTGCAGTTTCGCATCGGCGTCAATTGCGGCCCCATGCTCGCGGGCAACATGGGCTCACGCGAGCGCATGGAATACACCGTGGTCGGCGATTCCGTGAACCTCGCCTCGCGCCTGGCATCGGCGGGCGAGCCGGGGCAGCTCGTCATCAGCCAGGAGATGCAGCTCGACCCGCGCCTCATGGGCCGCGTGGAGACCCGCAAGCTCGGCACCATCCGCCTGCGCGGCAAGCGCCTGCCCGTGGCGACTTACCAGATTACCCGCCTGGCCCCGGACTACCAGGCATTGCTCGAGGAAAAGGTGGAGGCGCTGCTGCGCAGTGAGAGTGCCGCGGCATGAAACTTCCGCACGCCATGCTGTTGGTGTCGCTGCTGCATCTCGGCGGCTGCGCCATCATTCCCTCGCTGGAAGGCGATCTGAACGGGCAACTGGATCGTTATCTGGAAAGCGGCGAGTACGGCAAGGCCCTCGATACCCTCACCTACGTGCGCAAGGACCACCCGGACTATGTGCGCCTGACGGCGCGCCGGCCGCAGGTGGAGGAACGTGCCCGGGCCTATGAACAGGCGCAGATCCGGCGCGCGGCGGAATTCACCGCACGCGGCGAGTGGGAGCAGGCCTTGGACACCTACCGGCGCGCCATCAGTCAACTCCCGCGCAGCACACCACTGCGCAGCGAGCTCCAGGCGTTCCGGCGCAAGCAGGAGCATCGCATCGAAGAACTGAAGGTGGAGCGCCTGGTCGCGCGGGCGCGCTGGCTGGAGCGTGCGGTGTCACTGCAGGAGTCCATCGTTCGCGTCGATCCCGACGATTGGGTGGAGCGTTACCAGCTGGACCGCTTCAAGACCGAGGCGGTCGAACTGGCCAGTGAGCTCACACGCATCGGCAACGCCGCCCTGGAGAAGGAGCAATTGGGTATCGCCGCGCGCACCCTGCCCATTGCCGCCCGCCTGAGTCCCAACCCCAACGCGGTGAACGCCAACGATCGCCTGAGCCATGCCGAAGCCAGCCAGGTCGAGGAGCAGCGGCGCAGCCAGATGAAGGCAATGCAGCGTCTGCGCCAGCGCGAGACCACCAAGACCCTCGCCGAATTCCGCGCGGCACAGAGCGCCGGCGACCTGCACCAGGCACGCCAGCTCATGCTCCGGCTGGTGGAGATCGATAGCGAAAACACCGAGGTCCAGGCCGAGCGCAGCCAGTTCGAGGCACAGCTGGACAAGGTGCTCGGGACACACCTGGAAGCTGCCATCAGCTTGTATGGCCGCGGGCGCTTCGAGGAAGCGGTCGCCCACTGGCAACGCGTGCTTGCCATCGACCCGCACCACGAGCAGGCCCGCGCGGGCGTCGAGCGCGCCGAGCGCGTGATGCAGAAACTCAAGCAGTTGCGGGAAAAGCAGGGCTCTGCCACCGCGCCCTGATAACTCCATATAGACTTTTTTTCGTCGCGGGCCGCCCCACACCCCGAATCCCGCTGCGCTTCATACGGGCTGCGAAATTCGGGCTACGAAGTCCGGGCTGCTTGACCCGTATTCCTTTGTGTTCTCTGTGTTCTCTGCGTCCTCTGCATCTTTGCGTTGGGCCTTTTTCTTCCTGCCCACGGCACGAAGTCCAGACCACGAAACGGTCTCAGCTGCCGACCTTGAGGCCTTCTGCGCGCTGGAAGCCGCGGGGCAGCATGCTGCCGCGCCGCCCGCGCTCGCCCATGTAGTGCTCCAGATCGGCGGGCTTGAGGGTCATGTGGCGCTTGCCCGCCAACACCGTTAACCCTTCGCCCTTCGGCAGCACCACCACTCCCGTGACGAACTCGTCGCGGCTGGCATGGCGCTCGGTCGCGATACCGATGATCTTGTTGCCCTTGCCCTTGGCCAGCTGCGGCAGGTCCTTGATCGGGAACACCAGCAGCCTGCCCTCGTTGGTGAGCGCCGCCACCAGGTCAGTGTCGAGGTTCGACACACGCCCCGGCACCAGCACCCGGGCGTGCTCGGGCACGGTCAGCACGGCCTTGCCGTTGCGGTTGCGCGCGAACAGGTCCTCCAGCTTGGCGACGAAGCCGTAACCCAGGTCGGTGGCAAGTAGCCACAGTTCCTCGGGCTCGCCCATCAGCACCGTGACGAACTCGGCGCCCGGCGGCGGGTTCACGCGGCCCGTGAGCGGCTCGCCCTGGCCGCGTGCCGAGGGGAAGCTGTGGGCCATCAGCGAGTAGGTGCGGCCGGTGGAATCCAGGAAGGTGGCGAGCTGGTTGCTCTTGCCCGGGGCACTGGCACGGTAGGCGTCGCCCGCCTTGTACGAAAGCGCCGCCGGATCGATGTCGTGGCCCTTGGCGGCGCGCACCCAGCCCTTGCCGGAGAGCACCACGGTCACGGGATCGGCGCCGACCAGCGCGGTCTCGTCGAGGGCCTGCGCCGCGGCGCGGGTCACGATGGGTGAGCGGCGTTCGTCGCCGAACGCCTCCGTATCCTTGATGAGTTCGTCGCGCACCAGGTTCCTGAGGCGCTTGTCCGAGCCGAGGATCTTCTCGATGTGGGCCTTTTCCTTGGCAAGGTCCGCCTGCTCACCGCGGATCTTCATCTCCTCCAGGCGCGCGAGCTGACGCAGCTTGGTGTCGAGGATGAAATCAGTCTGCACCTCGCTGAGCCCGAAGCGCGCCATGAGCTCGGCCTTGGGATTCTCTTCCTCGCGGATGATGCGGATCACCTCGTCGAGGTTCAGGAAGGCGATGAGCAGGCCATCCAGCAGATGCAGGCGGCGTTCCACTTTTTCGAGGCGGTGCTGCAGGCGACGGCGCACCGTGGCGAGGCGGAAGGTGAGCCACTCGGACAGCATATCGCGCAGGTTCTTCACGCGCGGGCGGCCGTCCAGGCCCAGCACGTTCATGTTCACTCGGTAGGTGCGCTCCAGGTCCGTGGTGGCGAACAGGTGATTCATGAGTTCGTCCACGTCCACGCGGTTGCTGCGTGGCACGATCACCAGGCGCGTAGGATTCTCGTGGTCGGACTCGTCGCGCAGGTCTTCCACCATCGGCAGCTTCTTCTGCTGCATCTGCTGGGCGATCTGCTCCAGCACCTTGGCGCCCGAGGTCTGGTGGGGCAGCGCAGTGACAACGATGTCACCGTCCTCGCGCTCCCACTTGGCGCGCATGCGCACCGAACCCAGACCGGTTTCGTAGATTTTTCGCAGGTCTGCCGCGGGCGAGATGATCTCCGCCTCGGTGGGATAGTCCGGGCCCTGCACGTGCTCGCACAGCTCCGCCACCGTGGCCTTGGGATTCTCCAACAGATGGATGCAGGCGCTCGCCACTTCGCGGAGGTTGTGGGGCGGGATGTCGGTGGCCATGCCCACGGCGATGCCGGTGGTGCCGTTGAGCAGCACGTGAGGCACGCGCGCCGGCAGCACCGAGGGTTCTTCCAGGGTGCCGTCGAAGTTGGGCACCCAATCCACTGTGCCCTGATCGGCCTCGGCGAGCAGCAGTTCGGTGAAGCGCGACAGGCGCGCCTCGGTGTAGCGCATGGCGGCGAAGGACTTGGGATCGTCGGGCGAGCCCCAGTTGCCCTGGCCGTCCACCAGCGGATAGCGGTAGGAGAACGGCTGAGCCATGAGCACCATGGCCTCGTAGCACGCCGAGTCGCCGTGCGGGTGGTACTTGCCCAGCACGTCACCGACGGTGCGCGCCGATTTCTTGTGCTTGGACGCGGCGGACAGCCCCAGCTCGCTCATGGCGTAGACGATGCGCCGCTGCACGGGCTTGAGCCCGTCGCCAACGTGCGGCAGGGCGCGGTCCATGATCACGTACATGGAGTAATCCAGGTACGCCTTCTCGGTGAAGGTCTTGAGTGGCAGGCGCTCGACACCTTCGTAATTCAGTTCAGTAGCCATGTCGTATCCGGAAATTCAGTCAATCCGTGAAGAAAAAGCTTTAACCACGGGGGACACGGGGAATTCGATCTCTCTGTGAGCGGCCTCAGGCCGCGATGGCGCGGTATGCAGAAACAAATCGCGGCCCGAGGCCGTTCCTACAGGTGACAGCTACCCGTCCACCGATTTTCCCCCGTGTTCCCCGTGTCCCCCGTGGTTTGGCTTTCTCTTGCTTTTCTCTTTCTTCGTTCGCCCTCAGAGCACCTCGGCCAGGTCGCCTTTTTGCTCCAGCCAGGTCTTGCGTTCGCCTGAGCGTTTCTTGGCGAGCAGCATGTCCATGAGGGCGGCAGTGTCGTCGTCGTCCTCCACGGTGAGCTGCACCAGGCGGCGGGTGTCGGGCGCCAGGGTGGTCTCGCGCAGTTGCAAGGGGTTCATTTCACCCAGGCCCTTGAAGCGGGTCACCTGTACCTTGCCGCGCTTGCCCTCGGCGGCGATGCGGTCGAGCACGCCCTTCTTCTCGGCCTCGTCCAGGGCGTAATACACGTCCTTGCCGATGTCGATGCGGTACAGCGGCGGCATGGCGATGTAGACGTGGCCGCGCGCCACCAGCGGGCGGAAGTGGCGCAGGAACAGCGCGCACAGCAGGGTGGCGATGTGGGCGCCGTCGGAGTCGGCGTCGGCCAGGACGCAGATCTTGCCGTAGCGCAGGCCATCCAGCTTGTCGGAGCCCGGGTCCACGCCGATGGCCACGGCGATGTCGTGCACCTCCTGGGAGCCGAGCACCTCGTTCGAATCCACTTCCCAGGTGTTCAGGATCTTGCCGCGCAGCGGCATGATGGCCTGGAATTGCTTGTCGCGCGCCTGCTTGGCGGAGCCGCCGGCGGAGTCGCCCTCCACCAGGAACAGTTCGGTTTGCTTGAGGTCCTGCAAGGTGCAGTCCGCCAGCTTGCCTGGCAGCGCCGGGCCCTGGGTGATCTTCTTGCGCTCCACCTTCTTGCCGGCGCGGAGGCGTGACTGCGCGGCGTTGATGGCCAGCTCGGCCAGCTTTTCGCCCACGTCGGTGTGGCCATTGAGCCAGAGGGAAAAGGCGTCTTTCACCACGCCTGAGACAAAGGCCGCGCTCTCGCGGGAGGACAGGCGCTCCTTGGTCTGGCCGGAGAACTGCGGGTCCTGCATCTTCACCGAGAGGATGTAGCTGGCCTTGTCCCACACGTCCTCGGGCGCCAGTTTCACGCCGCGGGGCAGCAGGTCGCGGAACTCGCAGAAGTCGCGCATGGCCTCGGTGAGCCCGGTGCGGAAACCATTCACGTGGGTGCCACCCTGCGCGGTGGGGATGAGGTTCACGTAGCTTTCTCCGACCGGCTCACCGCCTTCCGGCAGCCACACGATGGCCCACTCCGCCGCCTCGCTGGTGCCCGTGAAGGCGCCCATGAACGGCTCTTCCTCGGGCAGCGTGAGGGTATCGGCCAGGGCGTCCATGAGGTAATCGCGCAGCCCCGCCTCGTAATGCCACTCCTCGCGTTCGCCGCTCGCCTCGTCCAGGAAGGTGATGCGCAGGCCGGGGCACAGCACCGCCTTGGCGCGCAGCACGTGCTTTAGGCGCGGCACGGCGAACTTGGGCGAGTCGAAGAACTTCGGATCGGGCGTGAAGCGTACGGTGGTGCCGGTGTCGCGCTTGCCGGTGCTGCCCACCACCTTCAGCTTTTCAACCCGTGCACCATCCTCGAAGGCCATGTGGTGCTCGGCGCCGTCGCGGCGCACCCACACGTCGAGGCGTTTGGACAAAGCGTTCACCACCGACACGCCCACGCCGTGCAGGCCGCCGGAAAACTGATAGCTCTTGTTGGAGAACTTGCCGCCGGCGTGCAGCTTGGTGAGGATGACCTCCACGCCCGGCAGCTTCTCCCGCGGGTGGATGTCCACCGGCATGCCCCGGCCATCGTCCTTCACGGACAACGAGCCGTCCTTGTGCAGGACCACTTCGATGGTCTTGGCAAAGCCCGCTACCGCCTCGTCGACGGAGTTGTCGATGACCTCCTGGGCGAGATGGTTGGGGCGCTCGGTCTGGGTATACATGCCCGGGCGCTTGCGCACGGGCTCCAGGCCGGAGAGGACTTCGATGGATTCAGCAGTGTAGTACTGGGCCATTGTTTTCAATAAGTTAGACAATGATGGCCGTCGGACGGGCCGGAAAAAGCGCGGGCAATCATAGCGTATGGCGGCGGGGGGAGGTCAAAAAGGGATTTCCGGCGCGTGACCTCTTCGGGTTGGACTTTGTGGACGGGCGGCAGTTTCGCAGCCCGATGGAGCAGAACGGAGTCCGGGTTCCATGGTCCCCGTCTGGCCCGTTCGCCAAGCCGGGAGACCGCCCTTCTACACTGAGGAGAACAGGCATGGACCCATGGAGAAACGCCCCAATCCCGCCCCGGCGCCCTCGAATTCCCGCGCCATCAGCGATTACGCCTTCATCGGCGACGGGCGCACGGCCGCCTTGGTGTCGCGCGACGGCTCCATCGATTGGCTCTGCCTGCCGCAATTTTCGAGCCCGAGCGTATTCGGCGCCCTGCTCGACCCCGAGCGCGGAGGTCGCTTCCGCATCCGTCCCACGGCGCCCTTTCGCGTGGAACGGCGCTATCGCGACGGCAGCGCGGTGCTCGAAACCGTCTTTTCCACCGCCACCGGGCGCGTACGCCTGGTGGACTTCCTGCCACTCGCCAGCGGGCGCCACCTCCTCGAACCCAACCGTCAGCTGTTGCGCCTGGTCGACGGTTTGGCGGGCCGGGTGGAACTCGAACTCCTGTTTGAACCGCGGCCCGACTATGGGCGCGGGCCGTTCGTCCTGCGCCCGGGCCCGGGCCGGGGCGTGCGCTGCGAGCACCGCAACGAATTGTTCCTGCTGAGCGCAGATATCGGCCCGATCCAACTGGACGAGCACCATGCCCAGGCGCACTTCACCGTGCGAGCCGGCGAGCGCCGGGCGGTGGCCCTCAGTTACGCGCTGCACGCGCCCGCCGTGGTCCCGCCGCTCAGGGAGGTGCCCTGGGAACAGGCCGCCGCCACGGCGCGCTGGTGGCGGACCTGGTCCGGACGTTGCAGCTATCGCGGGCCGCACTGGGACGAGGTGCTGCGCAGCATGATCACGCTGAAGCTGCTCACCTATTCGCTGTCGGGCGCGGTCATCGCCGCGCCGACCACGTCCCTGCCCGAAAATCCCGGCGGCCAGCGCAACTGGGATTACCGCTACTGCTGGCTGCGCGACGCCGCGCGCACCCTTGAAGCCTTCGACTACATGGGTTATCGCGACGAGGCCGAGGGCTTTCTCGGTTGGCTGCTGCACGCCACGCGCCTGACTCATCCCGAATTGCAGGTGCTTTATTCGGTATTCGGCGAGGCGCGCATTCCGGAATTCACCCTCGATCACCTCGCCGGCCACGGCAACGCCCGTCCGGTGCGTATCGGCAACGGCGCCTGGCAGCAGCTGCAGCTCGACGTCTACGGCGAGGTGGTGGACGGCGCGTTCTATTACGTGCAAAGCGGCGGCAGGCTCGACCGCTGGGAAAAGAATTATCTGGTGGGCTTCGGCGACGTCGTACTTGAACGCTGGCGCGAACCCGACAACGGCATGTGGGAGATCCGCGGCCCGCGCCGGCACTTCACCTTCTCGAAGCTCATGTGCTGGGTGGTCCTGGACCGGCTGCTGACTTTGCATCAACAAGGACACCTGCGGGTGCGCAAGACCGACTACGAGCGCGGGCGCGAGGCCATCCGCCGCGCCATCGATATAAACGGCTTCAGCACGCAACTGAACAGCTACGTAGGCGTGTTCGACAGCCAGTGGCTCGACGCCAGCGTGCTGCTCATGCCGCACCACGGCTATGTGCGTGGCGACGACCCGCGCATGCGCGGCACTTATGACTGCCTGCGCCGGCACCTGGGCGTGGGCCGCGTGCTCAACCGCTATCCGCCGGGCAGCGACGACTTTGCCGAACCGGAGGGCACCTTCGCCGCGTGCAGTTTCTGGGCCGTGGACTATCTCGCCCACGCCGGGCGGATCGATGAGGCCGAGGCGGAATTCGAGTATCTGCTCTCGCTGGGCAACGACGTGGGCCTGTTCGGTGAGGAGTTCGACGCCGACGGCGCCCCCCTCGGCAACTTTCCCCAGGCCTTCACCCACGCCGGCATCGTCACCGCCGCCATCGCCATCGAGCGCGCGCGAAAGGTTCACTCAAGATGGCAATGATGACCGCCCTCGTGCGTTACGAAGACGTGCTGCTCGGCGGCGCCGTCGCCACGGCCTTGCTCACCACCATCCTGTCGGCAAGCCAGGGCCTCGGCATCTCACGCCTGTCACTGCCATTCATCGTCGGCGCGTTTTTCACGCCCGACCGCGCCCGCGCCAATGTGTATGGCGCCATCTTCTATTTCATCGGCGGCTGGCTCTTCGCCCTGCTCTACTTCTGGCTGTTCGCCCGACTGGGCAACGCGGGTTGGTTCATCGGCCTGCTCGCGGGCAGCTTGCACGGGCTATTTCTGCTCACGGTGGTGCTGCCGCTGCTGCCCTATATCCATCCGCGCATGGCCACCGACTACGACGGTCCCGACGTGGTGGCACGCCTCGAACCGCCCGGTTTCCTCGGCCTCAACTATGGCCGGCGCACGCCCGCATCCACGCTTATCGGCCACGCCATCTATGGCGCGGTGCTCGGCTTCTTCTTCGGCGCCACGCCATGAGTAGCCCGTATTTGGAATCCGGGGATTTGGCGGCTTGTATTTGGCCTGGGTATTTCATGTGGGGCTACGCCCGAAGATTATTTAGACGGGGGTTTTCGCCCCCCTACGACGAGGTACTTTTCTTTGCGCGGCCAAAGAAAAGTACCCCAAAGAAAGGCCGCCCGAATGCCGCGCCGCCTTCGGCGGTGCCCTGCGCTCCTCGTCCGAATCGGGGGTCCACGCCGGGGCCTCCTGCCCCGGCGTGGACGGCGCGCCATCCCTGGCGCGCCCCCTGCGGGCCTCATCCGATTCGGACTGCGGTGCTCGGCGCGGCATACGGGATTCGGAGAATCCGTCCGATATCGTGACGCTCGGAATACACCAAGCGGTACGTCCAGCTTTTCTTCTTGTTTTCTCGTTTTCTCTTCTTTGGCGCGAAGCGCTTCCTCATATAACCCAGGCCAAATACAAGCCATCAACCCCCCGAGTTCCACTTCGCTCCACCCGGGCTACGAAACTGCACAGAAAAGGCACCCGGCGTAGTGGGACGGCTGAAATGAAAAAAGGCGGGGATCCCGCCTTTTCTCACAACCGCTGGAGAAAGCGCTTACAGCGGCACGCCCAGCCGATGGGCCACTTCCTCGTAAGCCTCAACCACACTGCCGAGGCCCTGACGGAAGCGGTCCTTGTCCAGCTTCTTGCGTGTGTCCGCGTCCCACAGACGGCAGCCGTCCGGCGAGAACTCGTCGCCGAGGACGATGTCGCCGTGGAAGCGGCCGAATTCCAGCTTGTAGTCCACCAGCAGCATGCCCGCATCGCGGAACAGCTTCTTGAGGACGTCGTTCACCTTGAAGGTGAGTTCCTTCATGCGCGCGATCTCGGCTTCGGTGGCCCAGCCGAAGGAACGGGCGTGGTACTCGTTGACCATGGGGTCGTGCAGGGCGTCGTTCTTGAGGAACAGTTCGAAGGTGGGCGGGGTAAGGTCCATGCCCTCGGTGACGCCCAGGCGCTTGACCAGCGAGCCCGCCGCGATGTTGCGCACCACGCACTCCAGGGGAATCATCTCCAGGCGCTTCACCACGGCCTCGTTGTCCGAGTGCATGCGCACGAAGTGGGTGGGCACACCGGCCGCTTCGAGCTTCTGCATGATGAAGGCGTTGAACTTGTTGTTCACCATGCCCTTGCGCGCGAGGGATTCCACCTTGAGGCCGTCGAAGGCGGTGGTGTCGTCGCGGAATTCCATGATGTACAGATCGGCGTCGTCCGTGCCGTACACGGACTTGGCCTTGCCCGAATAGAGTTGTTCGCGTTTTTCCATGGTCTGCCTCGGCAGTCAGTAAAGCTAGGTAATTTCACGCCAACCAAAACCCCGGTTCTGGTCGGCCACGGTGATCCAGTCCGGCTCGCAGCCGAGCGCGCCGCACAGGGCGTCACGGGCCAGCGCGGGTCGGTTGTTCTTTTCGCTCAGATGGGCCGCAACCACGTGTTGCAGGCGCCGCCCGCACAGGCCACCAAGCACATCGGCCGCCTGCGCGTTGCTGAGGTGCCCGTAGCGGCCACCCACCCGGGCCTTCAGCGGGAGCGGGTACGGCCCAGTGGCCAGCATGTGCGGGTCGTGATTGCATTCGAGCAGGAGCGCATCGCACTCGTCCAGCAAGCGCTCGGCGTGCGCGGTGACCGCGCCGGCGTCGGTGAGCATGCCGAGGCGCCGGGCGCCGTCGTCGAACACGAACTGGCTCGGTTCGCGGGCATCATGGGGCACCGGGAAGGGGTGCACCCGCAGGTCGCCGATGACGAACGGCTCGTGGCTGCTGAACAGGTGCAGGGCCGGCAGTTCCTCCGGGCGGCTATTGGCGCGCGTACCCACAGTCATCCACACGGGCACACGGTGACGGCGCGCGAAGGCCGCCACGCCGCCGATGTGATCCGAGTGTTCGTGGGTGACCAAAATGGCGCTCACGTCCGCCGGGGTCTTGCCGAGGCGCGCGAGGCGCGCTTCGGTCTCGCGCGCGCTGAAGCCGCAGTCGATCATGACGCAGGTGCCGCCCGCCTCCACCAGGGTGGCGTTGCCGCGGCTGCCGCTGCCGAGGCTGGCGAAGCGCATCAGCCGATTTCCCGGCACGTCCAGACCGCGCTGCGGCTTCCGCACCCCATGGGCTACCGGAGCTGCTCCTCCAGCTGGCCGAGCACCTTCTGGCGGGTGGCCGGCTTGACGGAGGCGCCCGTGTCGTTTTCAAGGGTGACGTAGGCGTCGGTCTCGCTGCCTTGCACTTTCACGCGGAAGCTGCGTTCCGAGACCTCCTGCTCGTCGCCGAACAGGCTGTCCCACCAACCCTGTTTTTCGCCTTCCTCACTCACGCGCACCCAATACAGGCCCTGCGAGCGGTCCAGGTCTTCCACAATGAGGCCGATGCGATCCAGGGCGATGCCCACGCGCCGCCAGGCGCGTGCGAAGCCTTCGGTCACCAGCACGGCGTCGCCTTCCAGGCGGGCGCGTACCGCGGCGGGCGTGGTGGCAGCCTGCTGCAGCTCGGCCACGGCGCGCTCCTCCGGCACGCCCAGGGCGAGCATGAGGCGACTGAGCAATTCACTGGTGAGCTCCGGGTCGGACGGGCGCGGCTGCCAGACCAGGGTTTCGCCCTGCTCGACCTGTTCCACGCCGTAATGGGCCACGTAGATCTCCGTGCTGCCCGGCTGCAGGCCCCGTTCCAGGCGCACGCGGTAGCGGTCGCGGGTGGAGGCGGAGTACAGGTTGGGGGCGATGCGACTGATCAGGCCGCGGATGAAACCTTCGGGGATGTCGGCGCGGTTCTCGGCCCACTGGGTCTCCAGCACCCCGACCCGCGGGTCCTCGCGGGCGATTTCCAGGCCCAGCCCTTCCAGGAAGCGGCGCACCTGGGGCCAAAGGTCCTCCGGACTGCCCTGCACCACCAGCCAGCGCATGTCGCCTGCACGTTCCACACGCACGTCGGTAACCTTGGGAAGCAGGGCCTGCGCTTCGGCTTCGCGGGTAATCGGCAAGGCCACGGCGTCAGCGCCTTCTGCGGGCACCTGCAAGGGCGGCGGGACATCCAGAGGCGGGAGTGTGACGGCTTTCTGGTAATCGAGCCGGCCCTCCTGCTCAGGGGCTTGGGAGGCGCACGCCGCCAGCATCAGGCACAGGGCAAGCGGCAGGACGCGGGACAAGGCGCGCACTCAGAGCACCCCCGCCTGTACCATGGCCTGGCGCACGGTTTCGTGGTGCTGCTCCGAGAGCGGTGTCAGGGGCAGGCGGATGCCGGGCGGAATGAGGCCCAACTGCTGTACGGCCCACTTCACCGGGATCGGGTTGGCTTCCACGAACAGGTTCTTGTGCAAGGCCATGAGGCGCTGGTTGATAGCCTCGGCGCGGGCACGGTCGCCGGCCCGGGCCGCGGCGCACATCTCGTGCATGTCGCGCGGGGCCACGTTGGCGGTGACGGAGATGTCGCCCTTGGCGCCCATCAGGATCAGCTCCATGGCGGTGGCGTCGTCGCCACTGAAGATGTCCATGCGCTCGCCGCACAGCTGGATGAGCTCGCGGCCGCGCTCCAGGTTGCCGGTGGCATCCTTGATGCCCACGATATTGGCGATGTGGGACAGGCGCTCCACGGTGGCATTCTGCATGTCCACCGCGGTACGGCCCGGGACGTTATAAAGGATCTGCGGGACCGGCACGGCCTCGGCAACCGCCTTGAAGTGGCGGTACAGGCCTTCCTGGGTCGGCTTGACATAATAGGGCGTCACCAGCAGGCAGGCATCGGCGCCCACTTCCATGGCCGCCCGCGTCAGCTCGATGGCCTCGCGGGTGGAATTGGACCCCGTGCCGGCGATGACCGGGACGCGGCCGGCGGCCGTCTCGACCACCCGTCGCACAACCCCGACGTGTTCGTCATTGTCGAGGGTCGAGGCCTCGCCCGTGGTGCCCACGGCGACGAGGGCATCGGTGCCGTTCGCCACGTGGAATTCGACCAGACCGCGCAGGCTCTCCTCGTCCACCGAACCATCGGCGCGCATGGGCGTCACCAGCGCGACCATACTCCCGTGAAACATGGACTCGTCTCCCAAAAAAGAATCACGCATGGTACTGATGCCACCCCGGGAACTCAAGAGAACCACAGCGTACTGCGACGCGGCTCCCAAGGATTCAGGACACTGCCCCGCAGGCCGGTTACAATCGGGCCTAAATTACTGAAGAGCCCTTCCCCGCCCCGGCCATGCCCAAACAGCCCCCGCTCCAGTTCATCGTCGTTTCCGCCCTCGGCCGTGACCGCCCGGGCATCATCAACGACCTCGCCGAACAAGTGCTCGATTGCGGCGGCAACATCCTCGACAGCCGCATGACCGTGCTCGGCGGCGAATTCGCCATCATGATGCTGGTCCAAGGTAACTGGAACGCCATCGCCAAGCTCGAGCACCTGCTGCCCGGTCTGGAAAAAAAGCTGGACCTGACCATCATGGCCCGGCGCACCGAGGAAAAGAAACCCGGCCCGGCGGCCATCCCCTATTCCGTGGACGTGGTTTCCATCGATCATCCGGGTATCATCTACCAGCTGGCGCACTTTTTCTCGTCGCGCAACATCAACATTCACGACCTTTACACCGACAGCTATCACGCCGCGCAGACCGGCACGCGCATGTTCTCGGCCAACCTCACGGTGAGCATCCCGGGTTCCACCCACATCGGCCGACTGCGCGATGAGTTCTTCGAATTCTGCGACGCCCTCAACCTGGATGCCGTACTCGAACCGGTGAAAGGCTGAACCGAAATCATGACCGCAGCGCCCGGTTCGATGATCCCCGATCTCACCCTGGCCGCCACCGGCGGCCAGACGATTCGCCTGCGTGACCTGAATGGTCACCACGTGGTGCTGTATTTCTATCCCAAGGACAGCACCCCGGGCTGCACCAGCGAGGGTCAGGATTTCCGTGACCTGCACGCGCACTTCAAGGCCGCCGGTGCCGTGGTGTTCGGCATTTCCCGCGACAGTCTCAAATCGCACGAAAACTTCAAGGCCAAACAGGGTTTCCCTTTCGAATTGCTGTCCGACACCGACGAAGCCGCCTGCAAGGCGTTCGACGTCATCAGGGAAAAGAACATGTACGGCCGCATCACCCTGGGTATCGAACGCAGCACCTTCCTGTTCGATCGCGCCGGATTGCTGCGCCGCGAGTGGCGCAAGGTGAAAGTGCCCGGCCATGCCGCACAGGTGCTCGATGCGGTACACGCGCTGAACGCCTGATGACAGAATCCATGTTCCCGGAAACCACGAAAGAGCTGCGATGACCAACGCCGAACAGAAACGCCTTTTCGTCCTCGACACCAACGTGCTGATGCACGATCCGACCGCGCTGTTCCGCTTCCACGAACACGATATCTACCTGCCCATGGTGGTGCTCGAGGAACTGGACAACAACAAGCGCGGCCATTCGGAAGTGGCGCGCAACGCCCGACAGGCCAGCCGGTTCATGGACGATCTCATGGTCGGCATTGCCACCGAAGACATTGCCCAGGGCACCCCGCTGTCCTCCGCCGGCCAGAACGGCATCACCGTCGGCCCGACCGGCCGCCTGTTCTTCCAGACCCGTCCCTATCCGGTGGATCTACCCACCACCCTGCCCGGCAGCAAGAGTGACAACAGCATTCTCGGCACCGTGCTGGCGCTGCGGGAAGAACACCCGGGCGTGAAAGTCACGCTGGTGTCCAAGGACACCAACATGCGCATCAAGGCGGCGGTGCTCGGTGTGCATGCCGAGGACTACCGCAACGACCAGGTCCTCGAAGACGTGGATCTGCTCTACACCGGCGTGGCCGAGCTGAGCGCGGATTTCTGGGATCGCCACGGCAAGAACATGGAGTCGTGGCAGGAAGAGGGCCGCGCGTTCTACCGCATTACCGGACCCGAAGCCGGCACCTGGTCGCCCAACCAGTTCCTGTACCAGGACCAGGAGAACGGTATTGAAGCCGTGGTGCGCAAGATCGAGGGCGAGACGGCCGTCATCGAGACCGCACGCGAGTACCGCCACAAGGCGCACAACGTCTGGGGCATCATGGCGCGCAACCGGGAGCAGAACTTCGCCCTCAACCTGCTCATGGACCCGGAAGTGGATTTCGTCAGTCTGGTGGGCCAGGCGGGCACCGGAAAGACTCTGCTCGCACTGGCCGCGGGCCTCGCGCAGACCCTCGACCAGAACCTCTACTCGGAAATCATCATGACCCGCGTGACCATCCCGGTCGGCGAGGACATCGGCTTCCTGCCGGGTACCGAGGAAGAAAAGATGACCCCCTGGATGGGCGCCCTCATGGACAACCTGGAAGTGCTCACCCAGAAGGAACACGGCAGCGACTGGGAGCGCGCCGCCACCCAGGAACTGCTCAACAAGCGCATCAAGATCCGCTCGCTCAACTTCATGCGCGGGCGCACCTTCCTGAACAAGTACATCATCCTCGACGAGGCGCAGAACCTGACCTCGAAGCAGATGAAGACCCTGATCACCCGCGCGGGCCCAGGCACCAAGGTCGTGTGCCTCGGCAACGTGGCACAGATCGACACACCCTACCTGACGGAAACCAACTGCGGCCTGACTTACGTGGTGGATCGCTTCAAGAGCTGGGCCCACGGCGGGCACGTGACCCTCAAGCGCGGCGAACGCTCGCGCCTGGCGGACTACGCCTCGGAGGTGCTGTAACAGCAGTGCGGACCGCTGAAGGCCACGGAGCAGACCTCCGTGGCCTTCGGCTTTTTCGGGCCCGGGAACCCGGCGCGCAAGCTACTGCCGCGTGGCGACCAGACGCTCGTAATGGCGGCGAAAAACCTGTTCCAGTTCGTCGATGACCTCCACCGCCGGTCGGCCCTGCATCAAATGGGCACTCACCAGCGCTGAGGTCTCGTGCAGCATCTTGTCACGATCCACCATGTGGTAAGTGGCGGATAGACGCTTGATGGCGGCGATGACGGTCTCATCTTTGGGCCGCTCGATGGGTGTTGGTACCGCCACCTCACGGCCGCCGCTGCGGGTGTGCAGGAATTCCGCGAACTCCAGCAGTGTTGCCCGTGCATCGTCGGGCAGCGCTCCGAAGAGGGTCAGGAGACGTTTTTCCTGCTTGCTCATTCGGTAACGGTATCCACTGGCGGGCGATGGCAGTGTTGGCGGGCGAACTCCAGGAAGATCTCGATGGCGCGCAGACGAAATTTCTGCCGCTGGTGCACGAACGAAAACGGTCGCTCCAGCGCCGGTTCGATGTTTACCGCCACCAGTGAACCGAGCTTGAGTTCCTTGACCACCGTGGCCCGTGACATCACGGAAATGCCGAGGCCCGCCTCCACCGCACCCTTGATGGCCTCCGGGCTGCCGAGCTCCAGCACGATGTCCAGATCGGCCGGGTCAAAACCGCTCGCGGCCAGGTGCTCCAGAATCACCTCGCGCGTGCCCGAGCCTTCCTCGCGTCCGATGAAGGGGAATTCCAGCAGCCGCGCCACCGGCACGGTGGTCTCTCCCGCCAGCGCGTGTCCGTGCGGCACGATGAGCACCATCTGGTCCATGCGGCACAGCTCCACCGAGAGATTCTTGTTGTGCACCGGGGCCTCGACCACACCGAGGTCGATGGCGTTGTTCTCCACCATGCTGACGATGCCGTCGCTGTTGTTCACCGTGAGCCGGATGGTGACCTCGGGATAGCGGGCCTTGAAGGCACCCAGCAACGCCGGAAGCATGTACTCGGCAATGGTCGTGCTCGCGCCGAGCTGCAGCACACCGCTCACCTCGCCAGTGAGATCACGTATCGCATTCTCCATCTCGGAATACAGCGCGAGAATGCGGTCGGCGTACTCGTACACCCGCCGGCCCGCGTCAGTGAGGCTGATGCGGTTGTGGGTGCGATCGAACAAGCGTGTATTGAAGAATTCCTCCAGCTGCCGCACCTGAAAGGTGACGGCCGGCTGGGTCATATGCAGGGATTCCGCCGCCTTGGTAAAACTCATGTGGCGGGCGACGGTGTAGAAAACCTTGAGTCGACGATCGGCCATGACCGGGGACTATGCCCGATGACGGGAAAAGCTTCAACGTCGCCGCGCGCATTCGGGCAGTCATGCCGTATGCTATGGCCCTTCGTTTCACCTGTACTTCGTGATGCCCGGCATTGTTTCGCACCCCATCGGCGTCTTCGATTCAGGCGTGGGCGGCCTGTCGGTCCTGCGGCAGATCCGACATCTGCTCCCGGCCGAAGACCTGCTGTACGTGGCGGATACCGCCTGGGTGCCCTATGGCCCGCGTCCGCCCGAACAGATCCGCGAACGCGCCCGCGTGGTGACCGGCTGGCTGGTGGAACAGGGTGTGAAGGCGGTGGTGGTGGCGTGCAATACGGCGACCGCCGCCGCGGTCGCCGGCCTGCGTGAGCAATTCGCCCAGCCCGTCGTCGGCATGGAACCGGCCGTGAAACCCGCCGCCGCCGCCACGCGCAACGGCGTGGTAGGCGTGCTGGCCACCGCAGGCACCCTGAAGAGCACGCGCTTCGCGGCCCTGCTGGCGCGCTTTGCGGAGAAGATCGAGGTGATCAGCCGGCCAAGTCCTGAACTGGTCGAACTGGTGGAACACGGCGACATAAACTCCGCCCATGCCCAGGCCGTGGTGCGCGATTGCGTTGCGCCCCTGCTCGAACACGGCGCGGACACCCTGATCCTCGGCTGCACCCACTTTCCGCCCCTGCGCCCGCTCATCGAAGCCGCGGCGGGTCCCGACGTGGCGGTCATCGACACCGGCGGTGCGGTCGCGCGCCAGGTGCAGCGGCGCCTTGCGGAGACCGGCCAATTGCGCAGCCCCGATCATGCCGGCCGCGTACGCATTCTCACCACCGGTCCTGTCACACCGGCCCTGCCGGCCATCCGCGCCATCTGGGGAGAAGAGCCTGTACCCGAAGCCATCGCGCTCTGATGCACGAGGTATTACGCGGGGGGACATTCTTGGGCGGGCAAACGGGCCTCTGGAACGGCCGGTGACAGCCCTGCGTTTCGCGGCCTGAGACCGCACAGGCTATCCTCACAGCAAGACTGCCAGCGCCTGCGCAGGAGGTCGGCCGTGCATCTGCGCTCCGATGCCTTTCGTTCCGGTGAGGAAATCCCGTTGCGCTATACCTGCGACGGCTCCGATCTGTCGCCACCGCTCAGCTGGGACGACGTCCCGGCGGGTACACGCAGCCTCGCCCTGATTATCGAAGACCCGGACGCGCCGGACCCCAATGCGCCGCGGCGTACCTACACCCATTGGGTGCTCTACAACCTGCCACCCGGGACGCGCAGCCTGGAGGAGGCCGTCGCGGCCAGCGGGGTGCTGCCCGAGGGCACGAAAGCGGGTATCAACGATGCCCAGGAGCCCTTCTACGGCGGCCCCTGCCCGCCAGTGGGTCGGCATCGCTATGTTCACCGCTTGTACGCGCTCGACACCGAACTCCCCGACCTGGGTTATCCCGATCGCGACATGCTGTTGCGCGCCATGGAAGGACACATCATCACCACGGCGGAACTCATCGGCACGTACCAGCGGCATTGAGCACAGAGGCAGGGTTCAACGCGGAGGAGTCTTTGCCGGGGCACCGTCATCCACCACAGATCCACTGCCCGTAGGTCACGTTGGCGCGCAGCGCCTACGTGACAGACGCGGCCGAAAGATGTCACGTAGCTTCGCAACGTGACCTACGACTGTCGAAAGCAAGTGATCACGGAGTCTTTCTCCGTGCCCTCCGTAACCTCCGTGGTTCGTCTTCTTTGTCTCCTTTCGCCGGCTCAATAATCCGGCTCGTTGCCCGGCTTCCACTTGATATTGCAGCCGATGCTCGGGGTTTGCTGCTCCGGCACCGGTTTGCCCGCGAGCACGGCGTCCACGGCGGCGCGCATGTCCCGACCGGTGACGGGCCGGTCGTTGCCGGGGCGGCTGTCGTCGAACTGGCCGCGATAAACGAGTCGGTGCCCCGCATCGAACAGGAAAAAATCCGGCGTGCAGGCGGCACGATAGGACTTGGCCACGCGCTGGTCGGCATCGAACAGGTAGGGAAACACGTAGCCGCGCGCCCGTGCTTCTTCCGCCATGAATTCCGGACCGTCTTCGGCACGGTGGGCGGGGTCATTGGCGCTGATGGCGACGACCGCCAGTCCCCTGCCCTCGTACTCCCGGGCAAAGGCCGCGAAGGCTTCGGCGATGTGCTTCACGTACGGGCAGTGGTTGCAGATGAAGGCCACCAGCAGGGCGCGCCGACCCTGGAAGTCGGCCAATGATACCGGCCTGCCTGAGACCGTGTCCGTCAGCAGAAAATCGGGCGCAGGAGTACCCAGCGGCAACATGGTGGAAGGTGTGAGTGCCATGGCGATCTCCGTTTTCTGATTTCTTGGAAGAGAAAAGCTTAACCACGGGGGACACGGGGAACACGGGTAAAAGATCCGATCGCTCAGGATTAAGCGTCGAGTCATCAGCCGTCGCGCGCAAGCGCGCTCTCATCGGCCCGCAGCTGCACCCGTCACGTAAACGTTACGCGCCCAGCGTGAGCTACCCATTTTTTCTCCCCCCGTGTTCCCCGTGTCCCCCGTGGTTAATGCTTTTTTGCCCGCTGCGTTCATTGCAGGGGTCCAGGCCCCAGGACGATGTCGTCGAAGCCGGCTACCTGGCGGTGTTCCGCATGGGGATCGATGGGTCCGTTGCGCACCAGCCAGGTGGTTCGCATGCCTACCTGGCGTGCCGCATCCAGCTCGCCTTTCACATCCGACAGGAACAGGATCTCCCCGGGTCCGAGGCCGATGCTGGTCGCGATGGATGTGTACGCGGTCGGGTCCTGCTTGGCGCCGACGTTGGTATCGAAGTAATCGGTGAACAGCGTCGTGAGATCGCCGAATTCCGTGTGTCCGAACAGCAGCTTCTGCGCATAGACCGAGCCGGACGAGAACACGTACAGTTTGATACCGCGTGCGTTCCACTGACGCAGGTTGCGTACCGCATCTTCGTACACGTGGCCGGTGAAATCTGCGCCGCGGTAGCCCGCCTCCCAGATCAGCCCCTGCAGGGCCTTGAGCGGGGTGACCTTACGGTCCTCATCGATCCATTGGATCAGTTGCTCGGCCACCTGCTCGTTGCTCATCTCGCGCCCGACCAGGTGGCAGACGTCATCGAGCAGCCTGGCCACGGCCGGTTCATGGCCATGCTCACGGACGAAGTCCTTCATGCGTTCCCGTGCATACGGGAACAGCACATCCTTGACGAAGGACAGGGACGAGGTCGTGCCCTCGATGTCCGTGATGATGGCCTTGATCATGCGAAATTCTCGACGAACTGTTCGAATTTTGGAAAACACTCAGCCATGCCGCTGCCGCTGAATTCGGCGACCCAGCCGTCCGGCACCACGAACAGGCGGATGCACTTGAAATCCGCTTGTGCGCCCATGTCGTACCAATGCAGGGTACCGGCCGGTACGCTCACCAGGTCGCCCTGCTCGCACAGCAGGCCGTAGACGGTGTCGCCCACGTTCAGATAGAACAGTCCGCTGCCGTCCACGAAGAAGCGCACCTCGAAATCCTTGTGGATGTGTTCTTCAAGGAACTTGGCGCGCAGCTCGTCCTTCTTGGGGTGGTCCGGGCGCAGGGAAACGACGTCCACGGACTGGAAACCGTATTCCTCATTGAGCTTGCCCACCTGCTTCGCATACGCCGCGAGTACTTCTTCCTGACCTGCGTCGGCCGACAGCGGCTGGTTGGTTTCCCAACGTTCGAAACGCACGCCCAGGGTTTTCAGTCGCGCGCTGATTTCCGCGTGGTCCCGGATGACTTCGCGCGGCGCAACCCTGTCACTTTTTTCATAAATCGCCAAAGTACTCATGCCTCACCCCCGGCTATGCAATTCACAATCGAACAGGAATTCGAAGGCTTCCAGGTGCCGCAGCGTCTCATCCACGTCCGCGCCCCAGGTATAGAGGCCGTGACCCGCAATGAGATAACCCCAGGTATGCGGATGACTGTCCAGCCAGGTCTCCACCTGGGCGGACAGCCGCGGGATGTCCTGGTCATTGGGGAACACGGGCACCGCCACCGAGGTCGCGTGGGTGTCGATACCGCGAAACGCCTTGAGCAGCTCATAGTTCTCAAGCACCACCACGCCCTTGACCTTGCGTGACAGCAAGGTCGCATTGCGCGAATGGGTATGCAGCACCGCGCCCACTTCCGGATAGCGCGCATACAAGGCCGTGTGCAACAGGGTCTCTGCGGATGGGCGCTTGCTGGTGCCGAGCGGACGGCCGGCCCCGTCGATGCGCATGATATCGTCCGCGGTCAATCGGCCCTTGTGACGCCCGGATACGGTGATGGCGACGTCGCCGCCTGGCAGACGCGCGGAGAAATTGCCGCTCGTGGCAGGGACCCAACCCCGCGCGAACAGCTGGACGCCGGCGCGGACCAACGCTTCGGCTGCAGCCTGGAATCCATCGTCTTTTGATGCACGTTCGGCACTGGCCGACATCCTGAAAACCCTCACGCAAAGAACGACCGATTCTAGCGCGGACACACAACCACCGCATAGGCACGGAGTGACGCGGCGGTCTTACCGCGCGAGGAAGCACGCACTCGCGCCCTGTAGCGCGCCGGGCGTATACTCGCGCAGCCTTGGTCACCACGCCTATGCCCTTCCCCCTTTTCGTCCTCGCGGTCGTCTTCCTGCTCATCGCCGTGAGGCGCTTCGGGCAGACGCGCATTCCCATCTGGATGGCCATGGGCAGCGGCGCCGCCGTCGTGCTGCTCAGCGGCCACATGACCCCGGCGGCTGCGGCCGCTGCCGTCGACTGGGACGTGATAGGCTTTCTCCTGGGCGTCTTCATCATAGGCGACACCCTGGAACGCAGTGGTCTGCTGTTCGCCACCACCTATTCGCCTGCTCGCCGACGTGCGCTCCGCCAACGGACTCGTGCTGCGGCTCCTGCTGGGCGCCGGCCTCGGTTCGGCACTGCTGATGAACGACACCCTGGCCATCATCGGTACCCCCCTGGCCCTGCTGCTCGCCCGCGAACACGGCCTGCCGCCGCGCCTGCTGCTGTTGACCCTGGCCTTTCCCATCACCATCGGCAGTGTCACGAGCCCCATCGGTAATCCCCAGAACCTGCTCATTGCCCTGCATGGCGGCATGGCGGCCCATTTCTGAGTTTTCTCCGGCACCTGCTGCTGCCGACGCTGCTGAACCTGATGCTCACCTTTGTGGTGCTGCGCGTGTTGTTGCACAAGGATTTTCATGCGACACCGCTACGGCATTCCCGTGTGGTGGTCTCCGAACCTGCCTTGGCGCGCCTGGCGCGCTGATCGTTAGGCCTGTTCATGGCACTGATTGGCCTGCGTATTGCGCTGGTGCTGGCGGACGCACCACTGGCGCTCCGTTTGAGCCACATCGCCTTGCTGGCGGCCTCTCCCATCATCCTGTTCGGCCCGCGCCGCGCCTTGATGCGCCACCTCGACTGGCGCGCCCTGGTGTTCTTCGCGGCGATGTTCGTGCTCATGCGCAGCGTGTGGGAGACAGGGTTCTTCCAGGGCTTCGTCGCCCCGGACACGAATCTGGCCGCTATGCCCACGGTACTGGCCGTGAGCGTACTGCTCTCCCAACTCATCTCCAATGTGCCGCTGGTGGCGCTCTATCTACCCGTGCTCGAACTGGCCGGTGGCGGCGAGCCTGCCATGCTGGCACTCGCCGTCGGCAGCACCATCGCGGGCAACCTGCTGATCCTCGGCGCCGCGAGCAACGTGATCATCCTGCAAAACGCCGAGCGCCGTGCAGGCGTCACGGTGGGCTTTTTCGAGTTCGCGCGGGTGGGGGCGGTGGTCACCGCCGTGAACCTGGCGGTGTACTGGCTGTTTCTGCCGGTCTGAACCGGCGATTGCCATTGGCATGCGAACGTCGCCCGCGTGGTGCGGGGGGCGGTCTTGGGAGCCCGGATGGCGCTGCGCTCCATCCGGGCTACACAAAACAGAAAGGGACCCGAAGGTCCCTTTCATTGTGCCGTCAGATCAGGCTTATTCGCCTTCTTCGATGGCCTTGATGGACAGGCGGATACGGCCCTGCTTGTCGATCTCCAGGACCTTCACGCGCACGGTCTGGCCTTCGGACAGCTTGTCGGCCACGTTCTCCACGCGCTCGTGCGAGATCTGGGAGATGTGCACCAGGCCGTCGCGGCCCGGCAACACGGTGACGAAGGCGCCGAAGTCCATGAGCTTGGCCACGCGGCCCTCATAGACCTTGCCCACTTCCACCTCGGCGGTCAGCTGCTCGATACGGCGGCGGGCCTCTTCACCGGCGGCCTTGTCGACCGAGGCGATCTTCACGGTGCCGTCGTCATCCAGATCGATGCTGGTGCCGGTCTCCTCGGTGATGGCGCGGATGGTGACACCGCCCTTGCCGATCACGTCGCGGATCTTGTCCGGGTTGATCTTGAAGGTGATGTAGCGCGGTGCGAATTCCGACAGGTCGGTACGCGGCGCGTTGATCGCCTTCTTCATCTCGCCGAGGATGTGCAGCCGACCGTCATGGGCCTGGCTCAGCGCGATCTGCATGATCTCGCGGGTGATACCTTCGATCTTGATGTCCATCTGCAGGGCGGTCACGCCGTTCTCGGTGCCGGCGACCTTGAAGTCCATGTCGCCGAGGTGATCCTCGTCGCCCATGATGTCCGTGAGCACCGCGAACTTGTCCTGCTCCTTGATGAGGCCCATGGCCACGCCCGCCACGGGCGCCTTGGTGGGCACGCCGGCGTCCATGAGCGCCAGGCTGGAACCGCACACGCTGGCCATGGAGCTGGAACCGTTGGATTCGGTGATCTCGGACACCACGCGGATGGTGTACGGGAAGTCGGCCATGTTGGGCATGATGGCCTGCACGCCGCGCTTGGCAAGGCGGCCGTGGCCGATCTCACGGCGCTTGGGGCTGCCGACCATGCCGGTTTCTCCGACGCAATACGGTGGGAAGTTGTAGTGCAGCAGGAAGGCCTCCTTGCGCTCGCCTTCCAGGGCATCGATGATCTGCGCGTCGCGCGCCGTGCCAAGGGTGGCCACCACCAGCGCCTGGGTCTCGCCGCGGGTGAAGATGGCGGAACCGTGGGTACGGGGCAGCACGCCGACCTTGATGTCGATGGGGCGCACGGTCTTGGTGTCGCGGCCGTCAATGCGGGGCTTGCCGGTCAGAATGGTGCTGCGCACGACCTTGTATTCGAGATCGCTGACCGCGGTGGACACCTTCGCCGCATCCCAGAAACGCTCGGCTTCCGGATTGGCCAGCTTGGCCACGGCGTCGGCGCGGATTTCGCCGAGGCGCGCATAGCGGGCCTGCTTCTCGTGAATGGTGTAGGCCTGCTCGATGGGCGCGGCACACAGCTCGGCCACGGCGTTGAGCAGGGCCTCGTCGGCCGCGGGCGGCTGCCAGTCCCAGCGGGGCTTGCCGGCGACGGCGACCAGTTCGTTGATGGCCTTGATGACGGCCTGCATCTGCTCGTGGCCGAACATGACGGCGCCGAGCATGACGTCTTCCGGCAGTTCCTGGGCCTCGGATTCGACCATGAGCACCGCGCTTTCGGTACCCGCAACCACCAGGTCGAGTTGGGACTCCTTAACGGCGGCAAGGCCCGGGTTCAGCAGATACTGACCGTCCTTGTAGCCCACGCGCGCAGCGCCGATGGGTCCGTTGAAGGGCACACCCGACAGAGCCAGGGCTGCCGAGGCGCCGATCATGGACGGGATATCCGGATCGATGTCGGGGTCCAGGGAGACCACCGTGGCGACAATCTGGACTTCGTTGTAGAACCCCTCGGGGAACAGCGGGCGCAGCGGGCGGTCGATGAGGCGCGAGGTGAGCGTCTCCTTCTCGGAAGGCCGGCCCTCACGGCGGAAGAACCCGCCGGGGATGCGGCCTGCCGCATAGGTGCGCTCCTGGTAGTTCACGGTGAGCGGAAAGAAATCCCGCCCCGGAGTTGCTTCCTTCATTGCCACGGCAGTGACCAGCACGACCGTATCGCCCATGCTGCACATCACGGCGCCGCTGGCCTGACGGGCGATTGCACCTGTTTCCAATCTGACGGTGCGATCACCGTACTGAAACTCTTTTACGGTCGGTGTCACTGTTACTTCCTTTTTGAGGTTCGGACAGGGATTTACTTACGCAGGCCAAGGCGCCCGATCAGCGCGCGATAGCGTTCCACATCCTTCTTCTTGAGGTAGTCGAGCAGCTTGCGACGCTGGCTCACCATGTGCAGCAGGCCACGGCGCGAGTGGTGGTCCTTTGCATGGGACTTGAAATGACCGGAGAGGTCATCGATGCGCGCGGACAGCAGCGCCACCTGCACTTCAGTGGACCCGGTGTTGGCTTCGTTTTTGCCGAACTCCTTGATGATGTTCAGCTTCTGTTCAGCGGTGAGAGGCATTTTCTGAAACACTCCTGGCTAGTACTGCATTACGCGTAAAGTCGGGTATTTTAAGCCCGCTGGTCCCCAGGGAACAAGCGCGGCCTTGGTGTAAAAGGATTTTCACTTTTAATGCTGGACCATCAGCCGCTTGGGGGCGACCCGGCCGTCGTCCAGGATGCTACCAACCCCGATGAAGCCCTGCCCCTCGCGGAACAGGCGCACCCAGCCGTGGGTCGGGGCCTGCGGCACCAGGACCGCCTGGCCCTGGCCAAGGTAATAGGCCGCATTGTCCGTCAGCTGGACCGCCGGCCAGTCCGCCAGCGCCTCTTCCATGGGCAGCAGCAGCGCGTCCAGGGCGGCGAGGCCATCGGCCTTGGTCTCCCGCAGCTGGTCCAGGGTGACCGCCCCTTCGAGGCGGAACGGCCCGGCTGCATTACGGCGCAGCGCCGACAAGTGGGCGCCGCAGCCCAGGGCAGCGCCGATCTCCTCGGCGAGGGTACGGATATAGGTGCCCTTGCTGCAGTGGACGTGGATATCCAGCTCGTCACCATCCAGGCGCAGCAGGCGCAGCTCGTAGATGTGTACCGTGCGAGGCTTGCGCTCCACCTCGATGCCCTGGTGGGCGAGTTTATAGAGGGGCTGGCCCTGGTGCTTCACGGCCGAGTGCATGGGCGGGATCTGGACGATCTCTCCGGTGAAACTCTCCAGCACCTCGCGCACGCGCGCCTCGTCCAGGGGGCCGACCGGACGGGTCTCGATGACCTCGCCTTCTGCATCCGCGGTGGTGGTGCGCACGCCGAGCTTGCAGGTGCCCGTGTAGACCTTGTCCGCATCGAGCAGAAAGGCCGAGAGCTTGGTGGCCTCGCCGAGGCAGATGGGCAGCAAGCCGCTGGCGAGCGGATCCAGGTTGCCCGTGTGTCCCGCCTTGCGCGCCTCGAACAGGCGCTTCACGTCCTGCAACGCAGCGTTCGAACCCAGCCCGACCGGCTTGTCGAGCAGCAAAATACCATTGACGTTACGGCCGCGGCCGCGTTGATGACGAGCCATTCAATCCTCGGAGTCTTCTTTTCGATCTTTCGCCACGGCTTGGTCGATGAGCGCCGACAGGTGCGCCCCGCGTTCGCTGGTGGTGTCGTGCACGAAGCGCAGTTCCGGTAACGCCCGCACGATCATGCGCCGGCCCAGTTCGTGACGCAGAAATCCCGCGGCCTTCTTCAATACCGCCAGCGCCGCCTGCGCCTGCTCAGCATCCCCGAGCACACTCACGAACACCTTGGCGACGGACAGGTCACGGCTGAGTTCCACCGCCGCGACGGTCACCATGCCGACACGCGGATCGCGCATTTCCTGCTGGATGAGCAGTGCCAGTTCGCGCTGCATCTGATCTGCTATACGGTCTGTACGACTGAATTCACGTGCCATGGTCCACCCCGCTCATGCCTCAACAACGGAAACGGCGCCGCCCCGCCAGGCGGAGCGACGCCGTCAGGCCCCGCGTCAGAGGGTGCGCTGTACCTGGACGCGTTCGAAGACCTCGATCTGGTCACCGACACGGACGTCGTTGTAGTTACGCACGGCGATACCACATTCCGTGCCCATCTTTACTTCGTTCACGTCGTCCTTGAAGCGGCGCAGCGATTCCAGTTCGCCTTCGTAGATGACCACGTTGTCGCGCAGCACGCGAATAGGCGCGTGCCGCTTGACGGTACCATCGATCACCATGCAGCCGGCGACCGCACCGAACTTGGGCGAGCGGAACACGTCGCGCACCTGCGCCAGGCCGATGATGGTCTCCTTGAACTCAGGCGCCAGCATGCCCGTCATGGCCTTCTTCACCTCATCCAGCAGCTCATAGATGATGCTGTAGTAGTGAAGATCGACGCCCTGGTCCTCGATGAGACGCTTGGCGCCGCCGTCGGCGCGGACATTGAAGCCAAGGATGATGGCATTCGACGCCACCGCCAGGTTCACGTCCGATTCGTTGATGCCGCCAACGCCGGCCGAAACGATCTTCACCCGCACCTCGTCGGTGGACAGGCGCGTCAGCGAGTCGGAAATGGCTTCGGCCGAACCCTGCACGTCCGCCTTGAGCAGGATGTTGAGGGTCTGTACCTGGCCCTCTTCCATCTGCGAGAACACACTGTCGAGCTTGGCCTGCTGCTGACGCGCCAGCTTGACGTCGCGGAACTTGCCCTGGCGGAACAGCGCGACTTCACGCGCCTTGCGCTCATCGGGCACGACCATGACCTGTTCACCTGCATTGGGCGTCCCGGAAAGTCCGAGTACCTCCACGGGGATGGACGGGCCTGCCTCTTCGATGGGGCGGCCGTTCTCGTCGAACATGGCACGTACACGGCCGTATTCGGTGCCGGCAAGCAACACGTCGCCCTTGCGCAGGGTACCGTTCTGCACCAGCAGCGAAGCGAGCGCGCCGCGCCCCTTGTCGAGCCGTGATTCGATGACCGTGCCACTGGCCAGACCGTTCGGTACGGCCTTCAGCTCAAGCACTTCTGCCTGCAACAGCACCGCTTCGAGCAGTTCATCGATGCCTGTGCCGACCTTGGCCGACACATTCATGAACATGGTGTCGCCGCCCCAGTCTTCCGGAATGACTTGCAGGGCCGAGAGCTCCTGGCGCACGCGATCGGGGTTGGCTTCCGGCTTGTCGATCTTGTTCACCGCCACAATGAGCGGCACTGCGGCGGCGCGCGCATGCTCCACCGCCTCCTTGGTCTGCGGCATGACGCCGTCATCGGCGGCCACCACCAGAATGACGATATCGGTCACCTTGGCACCACGGGCGCGCATGGCCGTGAAGGCCGCGTGACCCGGGGTATCGAGGAAGGTGATGACGCCGCGCGGGGTCTCCACGTGGTAGGCACCGATGTGCTGCGTGATGCCGCCGGCCTCCCCCGCGGCCACTTTCGCGCGACGGATGTAATCGAGCAGCGAGGTCTTGCCATGGTCGACGTGACCCATGATCGTGACCACGGGCGGGCGCGCCTCGGCCTCGCCTTCGGCATCGTTCTCCTGGACCAGGTCCTCTTCCAGGGCGTTCTCCCTTAGCAGCTTGTACTTGTGTCCCATCTCCTCGACAACGATAGCCGCAGTCTCCTGATCGAGCACCTGATTGATGGTCACCATGGTTCCCATCTTCATCATCTGCTTGATCACGGCGGCGGCCTTCACGGACATGCGGTTGGCCAGCTCGCCGATGGTGATGGTCTCGGGGATGATCACTTCGCGCACCACGGGACCGGTCGGCTTGGCAAAGCCGTGCGAGCCGGTAGCGGCTCCATACGCGGGGCCCTTAGCGGTTTTGGACTTTTTCTTGCGGCGCGCAGCGGCATCGGCCCGATCGGCCGAAACGTGCAGCTCGCGACGGCCGAATATGGCGCCCTCCTCGGCTTTTTCACGAGGGCCCTTGCCACGCTTGGGTTTCTTGTCCGCGCGTGTATCGGCAGCGGGCGCAGGTGCAGCGGGTTTGTGCTCCACGACCGGCGCTGCCGCCTTGCGGCGTTCTTCGTCGGCCCTACGGCGCGCCTCTTCCTCGGCCCGGCGCGCTTCTTCCTCAGCCCGGCGGCGCGCTTCATCATGGCGCCTTGCGTCCTCTTCGGCCTGGCGGCGCGCCTCCTCGGCGGCGCGACCTGCCGCTTCTTCGGCACGGCGCTGGGCCTCGCCCTCGAGTTGTTTCTCGAGACGCTCGGCGATTTCCTCGTCCTCGCGACGCGCTTCTGTTTCCTCGACGGTCTCGCGCTTCACGTACGTGCGCTTCTTGCGTACCTCGACGGTCACAGTCTTGGCGGCGCCACGGGCACCGCCACCTGTCGCCTGCCTGAGTTCGCTCGTGGTACGACGCTTTAGCGTAATGCGCTTGGGCTCGACCGACGTCTCACCGTCGCCCTTTTCGCTGCCATGGCGATGACGCAGGAAATTCAGCAGCCGCTCCTTGTCCTCATCGCTGATGATGTCGTCGCCCAGTTTGGCCGACACGCCCGCACCTGCGAGCTGGGACAGCAGACGGTCCAATGGAACCCCGATGACGTCCGCAAATTGTTTGACGGTTACTTCAGACATGCACAACTCCTCGCTCAGCCCGCCTTAGGCTTCGAACCACGGCTTGCGGGCCGTCATGATGAGTTCGGCGGCGCGCGCTTCGTCCACGCCCTCGATCTCGGTCAGCTCATCCACAGACAACTCGGCCAAATCCTCCATGGTGACGACGCCGCGGCGCGCCAGCGTAAACGCAAGCTCACGGTCCATACCGTCCATGTGGAGAAGGTCCTCGGCCGGTTCAGCGGTCTCTTCGCTGCTGATCTCGCGCGTCACCAGCACGTCCTTGGCCCGGGCGCGCAGTTCGTCGACGGTATCCTGGTCGAACTCTTCGATCTCAAGCATTTCGCTCACGGGCACGTAAGCGACCTCTTCGATGCTGGAGAAGCCTTCCTGAACCAGAATGCCGGCGATCTCCTCGTCCACGTCCAGTTGCTCCATGAACATCTGGACCAGCCGCCTGGCTTCCGCGTCAGTCTTCTCGGCGGCCTGGTTTTCGGTCATCACGTTGAGTTCCCAGCCGGTCATCTCGCTGGCGAGCCGCACGTTCTGGCCGTTCCGGCCGATGGCCTGGGAGAGCTGTTCCTCGGCAACGGCCACGTCCATGCTGTGCGCATCCTCGTCAACGACGATGGACACGACTTCGGCCGGGGACATGGCGTTGATAACGAACTGTGCCGGATTTTCGTTCCACAGGATGATGTCGACACGCTCACCGTTCAGCTCGTTGGTGACCGACTGCACGCGCGAGCCACGCATCCCCACGCAGGCGCCCACCGGATCGATGCGCGGATCGTTCGACTTCACCGCAATCTTCGCACGCAGGCCCGGGTCGCGCGCCGCCGCCTTGATCTCGATGAGCCCCTCGCCCACCTCCGGGACCTCAAGCTTGAACAGCTCGACGAGAAATTCCGGGCGCGTGCGGCTTACGAACAACTGCGGACCGCGCGGTTCGTGACGCACATCGAACAGATAGCCGCGTACACGATCACCGGGGCGCACGGCCTCACGCGCGATCATCTCTTCGCGGGCAATAAAGGCCTCGGCGTTGCTGCCCAGATCCAGATAGACGTTGCCGCGTTCGACACGTTTGATGACGCCGGTAACCAACTGACCCTTACGGTCAAGGAAAGCTTCGACCACCTGGGCGCGCTCGGCTTCGCGTACCTTCTGCACGATGACCTGCTTGGCGGTCTGCGCAGCAATGCGTCCGAACGCGACCGATTCGACCGGCTCTTCCACGTAGCTGTCCGCTTCGATGGACGGACTGTCAATCCGGGCAGCGGACAGGGTGATCTCCCGCTCCGGCGCTTCCAGCGGCATACCCTCGGCGTCATCGACCACGCGCCAGCGGCGGAACGTCTCATAGTCGCCCGTAACCCGATCGATTTGGACGCGGATATCCACGTCACCTTCGTAACGTTTTTTCGTCGCGGTCGCGAGCGCAGCCTCGATGGCCTCGAAGATGATCTCCTTGGCTACGCCCTTCTCGTTGGACACCGCATCTGCTACCAGAAGGATCTCTTTATTCATAACAGCCTCTACTCAAGCAAACCTGCGACCACGTGCGCTTACTTCCCAAGCGCGTCCCAATCCGGCACCACCTGTGCGCGCTCGATATCCACAAACGAGAAACTGCACTCGTTGCCGTCGATGTCCAGCACGACCTGATCGTCACGGACACTCACTATCCGCCCTTTGAACTTGCGCCGTCCGTTGACCGGCACCTTGAGACGCACCTGCACTTCGCTTCCCGAAAAACGTTCGTAATGTGCGGGCTTGAACAGCGGCCGCTCCAACCCCGGCGAAGAAATCTCGAGTGTGTACTGGCCCTGCACAGGGTCTTCCACGTCCAGCACGCCGCTGATCTGATGGCTTGCACGCTCGCAGTCTTCCAGCGTCACCCCTTCGGGCGTGTCGATGTAAACCCGCAGCAGCGAATGACGCCCCTGAGCCCGGTATTCGATACCGACCAGCTCGTAGCCGAGTGCCGCGACCGCCGGCTCAATCAATGCTTCGAGTCTGTCCGCCTGCGCCATTGCATTTCCCGAAAACAAAAAATGGGCCATAGGGCCCACTCGATATCGAAAAAAAACCGAGGTTGCGGCGACTTCACACGCGCCGCAAAACTGCCGGGCCTCGGGCAACAAAAAGCCCCGATAACGGGGCCTCGTCGCTACATAAGTGGTAGCGGGGGTAGGATTTGAACCTACGACCTTCGGGTTATGAGCCCGACGAGCTACCGGACTGCTCCACCCCGCAACTGATTCGAGGATAATACCTTAACTGCAGAGCACGTTCAAGACATTCGGCGCACGAAATGATGGCGAAGGTCATGCCGGTAGATAAACCCCGGTAACGCAAACACCAGAAAAAGACACAGGGTCGCTGCATAGAACTCCCAGCCCTGTTCATAACGCTCGCCCGTGAGCTTCTGCTCCAGCCCGATCGCAACCCCCCCGGTGATCACGTACAGAACCAGCCATTCCAACCAACGCTGCCACGCCCGCTTTTCCCCCTGCCCGGGGCGGAGGATGAAAAATACCCGTTCGCTCAACCAAGGCAGGTTGGCGGCCAGGAAGGCAATGGCGACGAGTAGCCAGACGGCGTTACCAGTGGTCACAAAGAATACCCGTTACGCTGAACCTGCATCCCCTTCGACGCAGGTTATGGATGAAAGTTCGTTCAACCCGCCGTGGCAGCGATGCAGAGGGCCATCAGGGGTCCCGGCAGAATACCCAGCCCGAGCATTGCCAGGGCATTGGCGCTGATGGTCATGCGCATGCCCCAGCCCGCTTCGAGCGGCGCGCTGTCGGCTGGCTTGTCGAAGTACATGAGCTTCACCACGCGCAGGTAGTAGAACGCACCGATGACCGAGAACACCACCGCAGCCACCGCGAGCCAGACCAGATCCGCCTGCACGGCGGCCTGGATGACGAACAACTTGGACCAGAAGCCCAGGAACGGCGGCACGCCGGCCATGGAGAACATGACCATGAGCATGAGGAAGGCATGCCAGGGGCTGCGCTCGTTGAGACCCTTGTAGTCCTCCAGGTTGTCCGCCTCGAAGCCTGCACGGCTCATGAAAATGACCATGCCGAAGCTCGCCAGGCTCATGAGGGCATAGGACACCGCGTAGAACAGGCCCGATGCATACCCTGCCTCCGTGCCCGCAAGCACGCCGAGCAGCATGAAGGCGACATGGGAAATGGCCGAATAGGCCAGCATGCGCTTGATATTGGTCTGGGCGATGGCGATGACGTTGCCGACCGCCAGCGACAGCAACGTGATGATGATGAGGATCTCCTGCCACTGACCATGCAGCCCGCCCAGGCCGTCCACCAGCAGGCGCATGAGCATGGCGAAGGCCGCCAGCTTGGGCGCGGCACTCATGTACACGGTCACCGTGGTAGGCGCGCCGTGGTAGACGTCGGGCACCCACATGTGGAATGGCACGGCTCCGAGCTTGAAGGCGACACCGATGATGATGAACACCAGCGCGAAGGCGAGCACTACAGGCTGGCCGCTACCGCCCGCGATGGCGGTGTGAATTTCCGCCAAATCGAGGGTTCCCGTGAGGCCGTAGAGCATGGACATACCATACAGCAGCATGGCCGAGGCCATGGCGCCGAGGACGAAATACTTCATGGCCGCCTCTGAGGCCAGGACGGAATCACGCTGCATGGCCACCATGGCGTACAGGGACAAGGACATCAGCTCCAGACCCAGATACACGGTGAGCAGGTTGTGGGCCGAGATGAGGATCATCATGCCGAGCAGGCCGAGCAGGCCCAGCACGAAATACTCACCACGCAGCATTTCCCGCTCGCGCAGATAACGCGGTGCATACAAGAAGGCTGCCGCGACGGCCACGTAGGCGGTGAGTTTCAGCAGCACCGCCATGCCGTCGAGCACGAAGAAGCCCGAAAACACCACCTGTTCCGCCTCGCCGTACAACCGCGCCGTCAACAGGAAGGCGCCGACGAGGGTACCGAGCGAAAGCAGATAGGTGACGCTGCGCCGGGCCTCGGCGAGAAACGGATCGACCAGCAGAATCACGCAGGCCATCCCCAGCACGAAGATTTCCGGCAACACCGGCAAAAGCTGCGACATTTCGAAATTCATCGGCTGTTCCCGTCAGATCTTGGATACGGCGATGTGCTCGACCAGATTCTGCACGCTGGCGTGCATCACCTCGAGCAAGGGATTGGGCCACAGCCCCAGCAGCAGCACACCCACGGCGAGCACTGCGAGGAACAGGAATTCCCGCCCGTTCACGTCTTTCAGCGCCGCGACGGCGTCGCTGCCGATGGGGCCGAATACCACCCGTTTGATCATCCACAGGGTGTAGGCCGCGCCGATGATGAGCGTGGTAGCGGCCAGGAAGGCGTACCAGAAGTCGGCCTTGAAGGCGCTCAGGATGACCATGAACTCACCCACGAAGCCCGAGGTACCCGGCAGACCCGCGTTAGCCATGGCGAACAGCACCATGAAGCCGGCGAATACCGGCATCACGTTGGCGACCCCGCCGTAGTCTGCGATGGCACGGCTGTGCAGGCGGTCATAGAGTACGCCCACCGACAGGAACATGGCGCCGGACACGAGGCCGTGCGACACCATCTGCACCATGCCACCTTCGATGCCCATGGCGGCACCGCTGAAGCTGCCGGTATTTTCGGCGATGGCCCAGGCCAGGAACAGACCGAGAGTAACGAAGCCCATGTGGGCGATGGACGAATACGCGATCAGCTTCTTCATATCCTGCTGGCTGAGGGCCACGAAGCCGATGTAGACCACGGCGATGAGAGACAGGCCGATCATCAACCAGTCGAGGGCGTGGCTCGCGTCAGGGGTGATGGGCAGTGAGAAGCGCAGGAAGCCGTAGGCCCCGACCTTCAGCATGATGGCCGCCAGGATCACGGAGCCCCCCGTGGGTGCCTCCACGTGGGCATCGGGCAACCAGGTGTGCACCGGGAACATGGGCACCTTCACTGCGAAAGCCACCAGGAAGGCCAGGAAGATGAGGATCTGCGCGGTCATGCCGATGCTCACGGCATGGAAGTCGAGAATGGCGAAACTACCCGCCTGCGTGTACAGGTACACCAATGCGACCAGCATGAAGACCGAGCCGAAAAAGGTGTAGAGGAAGAACTTGATGGTCGCATACACGCGGTTGGGACCGCCCCACATGCCGATGATGATGAACATCGGGATGAGCATGGCTTCCCAGAACACGTAGAACAGCGCGGCATCGAGGGCGGCGAACACGCCGTTGATGACGCCTTCCATCACCAGGAACGCCGCCATGTATTGGGCCGGGCGCTGCTTGATGACCTCCCAGCCGGCAATCACCACCAGCACCGTGGTGAAGGTGGTGAGCACGATGAGCGGCATGGCGATGCCGTCCACGCCCAGGTGGTAGTTGATGCCGAAGCTTTCGATCCAGGGCCGGAATTCCACGAACTGCATATCGGCCGTGTCAATGGCAAAGCCCGTGAAGAGCGGAATGGACAGGGCCAGGGTCGCCAGGGCGACCAGCAGTGCGGTCGTTCTGGCGGCATTGGCGCGCTGATCGCCCATGGCGAGTACCAGCGCCGCGCCCGCGATGGGCACCCAAATCACCAGGCTGAGAAGAGGCAGTTCGGAAAACATGCAGCCAGATCCTTATCGTTGTCGTGTTCAGCCGAGCACGAACAAACCGAAGAGAAGCAACAAGCCCACGATCATCGCGAAGGCGTAGTGATACAGGTAGCCTGATTGCACCCAGCGGGTGACTGCCGCCGTCCACCCCACCACACGCGCCGTGCCGTTCACGACCAGGCCGTCGATGAGCGTCACGTCACCCGCGCGCCACAACACCCGGCCGAGGCCGCGGCTGCCGCCTGCGAAGAACCAGTCGTTGAACTGATCGAAGCCGTACTTGTTTTCCAGCACGCGATGGATGGTGCTGAAGCACGCCGCGATACGCCCCGGCAGTTCAGGACGGCGGATGTACAAATACCAGGCTACGAACACGCCCGCGGCCGCCAGCCCTACCGGCGGCGCCATGAGGCCGTGCAGGGCCATGGCGAACCAGCCGTGATAACCCTGCGCGAGTTGATCAAGGACGTCATGCTCGGGCAGCACCCGGATAGCGCCAGCGAAGAAATCCCCGAAGGCCATGTCGCCCGCGTACATGGCACCAGCCAGCACCGAGGGGATGGCGAGCATCACGAGCGGGACCGTGATCACCCAGGGCGACTCGTGCAGGTGTTCTCGCGTGTGATGGTCCATGCGCTCCTTGCCATGGAACACCAGGAAGTACATGCGGAAGCTGTACAGGGCGGTGATGAACACGCCAAGCAGCACGGCAATATAGGCGAAGCCTGCGCCGGGGATCTCGGAATGGCGAACCGCCTCGATGATCACGTCCTTCGAATAGAAGCCCGCGAAACCGGGAAAACCGATGAGCGCCAGGGTGCCGACAAGACCGGTGATCCAGGTGATGGGCATGTACTTGCGCAGGCCGCCCATCTTGCGCATGTCCTGCTCGTGGTGCATGGCCACGATCACCGAACCCGCCCCCAGGAACAGCAGCGCCTTGAAGAAGGCATGGGTCATCAGATGGAACACGCCGGCGGCGTAGGCGGAGGCGCCCAGGGCGACGGTCATGTAGCCCAGCTGCGACAGCGTGGAATAGGCCACCACGCGCTTGATGTCGTGCTGTACGAGACCGAGCAGGCCCATGAAGAAGGCCGTGATCGCACCAATGACCAGCACCACGCTGAGCGCCGTCGTCGACAGCTCGTACAGCGGCGACATACGCGCCACCATGAAGATACCGGCCGTGACCATGGTGGCGGCGTGGATCAACGCCGAGATGGGCGTCGGGCCCTCCATGGAATCGGGCAGCCACACGTGCAGCGGCCACTGTGCCGACTTGCCCATGGCGCCGACGAACAGCAACAGGCAGATCACCGTCATGGCATTCCATTCGGTGCCCGGGATGACCTGCATGGTCAGGTCCTTGTGCAGCTCGGCAGTGGCGAAGACGGCGTTGTAATCAAGGGTATTGAAGTAGAACAGCACACCGGCGATGCCGAGCACGAAACCGAAGTCACCCACGCGGTTGACCAGGAAGGCCTTCAGGTTGGCGTAAATGGCGCTCTCGCGGGTGTACCAGAAACCGATGAGCAGGTACGACACCAGACCCACCGCTTCCCAACCGAAGAACAGCTGCATGAAGTTGTTCGCCATCACCAGCATGAGCATGGAGAAGGTGAACAGCGAGATGTAGCTGAAGAAACGCTGGTAACCTGGATCGTCGTGCATGTAGCCGATGGTGTAGACATGCACCATGAGCGACACGAAGGTGACCACGACCATCATCATCGCGGTCAGGTTGTCGACCAGAAAGCCCACCTCGAAGCGCACACCGTCGCTGACGGCCCAGGTGTACACGCTCTGGTTGATGACTTCCGCGCCGCTCACGGCGATCTGGTAGAACACAACCAGGGATCCGAGGAATGCGACCGCAACGCCGAGAATGGCGGCCCGGTGCGACCATGTGCGCCCCACGACCTTGCCGAACAGTCCCGCAATGATCGCGCCGACCAGCGGTGCGAGCACAATGGCGATATTGAGCTTCTCCAGCATCCGCTATCCCCTCAGAGTTCCCACGTCATCCACGTTGATGCTGCGCCGACTGCGGAACAGCACCACCAGGATGGCCAAGCCGATGGCCGCCTCGGCGGCTGCCACGGTCAGGATGAAAAATACGAACACCTGCCCTGCCGCATCGCCCAGATAGTGGGAGAAAGCGATGAAATTCATATTGACCGCCAGCAACATCAATTCCACGCACATGAGCAGGATGATGATGCTCTTACGGTTGATGAAGACGCCTGCCATGCTCAGGCAGAACAGGATGGCGCCGACGATGAGGTAATCGGAAAGCTCGACCATGATATGCCCTTAGCGGCGCTCCTCCGGATTCATCTGTACCAGCCGCACGCGATCTTCACGCCGCACCGCCACCTGCTGCGATACACGCTGGTGCTTGGTCTCCGGGCGACGGCGCAGAGTCAGGACAATGGCGGCCACGATTGCGACCAGCAGAATGACGGCCGCAACCTCGAAGGGGAATACGTAGGTCGTATAGAGCAACTCGCCGAGGGCACGGGTGTTGCTGTAATCCGCCGCATGGCGCACCGGCTCACCTGTCGTTTCCAGCCCGAACTGACCGCCGCCGAGCACGAAGGCCATGACGCCGACCACCATCACGGCTACCAGTGCGCCGATGGGCAGATAGCGGGCAAAACCTTCGCGCAAGGCCGCCAGGTCGATGTCGAGCATCATCACCACGAAGATGAACAGCACCATCACCGCGCCCACGTACACGAGCACCAGGGCGATGGCGAGGAACTCGGCCTCGAGCAGCATCCACAGGCCTGCGCTGGCGATGAACGTCAGCACCAGCGACAAGGCGGCGTGGACCGGATTGCGCACCGTGATGACCATCCCCGCAGCCAGGATGAGCACGGCTGAGAAGGCGTAGAAGAGCAATTGTTCGAAACTCATTCGGATCTGGTCCTCAGCGGTACTTGGCTTGCTGCGCCCGATCGGCGGCGATCTGTTGTTCGAACCTGTCGCCGACCGCCAGCAGTTTGTCCTTGGTCATGTACAGGTCCTCGCGGGACTCGCCGTGATACTCGTAAAACCGCGTCTCGACAATGGAATCGACCGGGCAGGACTCCTCGCAGAACCCGCAGTAGATGCACTTGGTCAGGTCGATGTCGTAGCGCGTGGTGCGGCGCGTACCGTCTTCGCGCCGGTGCGATTCGATGCGGATGGCCATGGCCGGGCACACCACTTCGCAAAGCTTGCAGGCGATGCAGCGCTCCTCGCCGTTGGGATAACGGCGCAAGGCGTGCAGCCCGCGAAAGCGCGGCGATTGCGGGGCACGCTCCTCCGGGTACTGCACCGTGAACTTGCGACCGAAGAAATAACGGCCTGTTACCGACATGCCCGCCAACAGCTCCAGCAGGAACAGGCTCTTGAAGAAGCGGAGAATGGATTTCACGCCGTTCACCTCACGCCCGTTCGAACGGGAACACGCCCGCCATGACCCAGATGCCAATCACCACCAGCCAGACGATGGTGAGGGGAATGAAGACCTTCCAGCCCAGCCGCATGATCTGGTCGTAGCGATAACGCGGAAAGGTCGCGCGGAACCACAGGAACAGGAACAGGAACACGGACGTCTTGAGCAGCAACCAGTGGATGCCGTCACCCAGCAGCCCACCCGCTTCCCCCCCGAACGGCGACAGCCAGCCGCCCAGGAACATGACCGTGGCCAGTACGGAAACCAGGATCATGTTCGCGTATTCGGCCAGGAAGAAGGCGGCGAAGCCCATGCCGGAATACTCCACGTGAAAACCGGCGACGATCTCGGACTCGCCTTCCGCCACGTCGAAGGGCGCGCGGTTGGTCTCCGCCACGGCGGAGATGAAGTAGATGACGAACAGCGGCAGCAGCGGCAGAACGAACCAGCGCGTCACGCCGCCCGACTGGGCGGCGACGATTTCGCCGAAATTGAGGCTGCCCGCCGCCATCAGCACGCCCACCAGGGCGAAGCCCATGGCGATCTCGTAGGAGACGATCTGTGCCGCCGAACGCATGGCGCCCAGGAAGGCGTACTTGGAGTTGGAGGCCCAACCCGCCACGATGATGCCGTATACGCCCAAGGAGGTGATCGCGAGCACATACAGCAGGCCGGCGTTCACATCCGCGATGACCAGTTCGCTGCCGAACGGGATCACCGCCCAGGCCGCCAGGGCCGGGGCAAGGGCCAGGATGGGCGCGAGTAGGAACAGAACACGATCCGCGCCGCTCGGGATGACGATTTCCTTGAGCAGCAGTTTGAAGGTATCGGCTATGGGCTGGAGCCAGCCGCGCGGGCCAACGCGGTTGGGGCCGATGCGGACCTGCATGTAGCCGATGATCTTGCGTTCGGCGAAGGTGAGATAGGCCACCACGCCAAAAATGGGCAGCAATACGAAGGTAATCTTGAGCAGGATCACCATCACGGCTACCGTGCTTGCAGGCAGCGCGGGCAACAACGATTGGATGTATTCGGTCATTACCGACGATTCCTTTTCTTAGCCCTGGCGCAATTCGACCGCGGCAATGGCTGCGCCCGCGTCTACGCTCATGCCCCGCCTGCCGGCCGGTACCAGCACCGCATCGACGGGCACGGCAGGATCGACCGTCAGCGGCAGCGTCGCTTCATAACTGCCCGCCCGCACCTGCACGGGCCGATCGCTCGCGAGGCCGAGGCGCGCCGCCGTATCGGGGTGTACACAAACCGCCACGCTTCGGCCATCGCGGGTCGCCTGCAGCGGCTCGGCACGGCGCACCAGGGGATCGATGTCGTACATGGGGAACTCAGCGATGCGCTCAAGCCCCGTCAGCGGCGCCGAGATGGCCTCGGGCGACGGCCAGCCCAACTCCACCGCCGAACTTTCATTGCAGGCCAGTTGCACTTCATCACGGACCTCGTCGGAGGACATGTACTCGAAGTCCGTGAGGTTGAGCAGATTACCGAGCACGCGCAGCACCTTCCAGGCCGGACGGGCCTGACCCGGTGCGGGGGCGGCGGCGGAAAAGCTCTGCCACTGGCCCTGGGCGTTGACGAAACTGCCCGAGGTCTCCGCAAAGGTGCAGATGGGGAGCATCACATCTGCGTAGTTCTCAGCGGCGGCATCGGCGAAGCTGGTCAGCGCGACGGTGAAATCGGCGTCTGCTACGGCACGCTGCAGGCGGGTACCATCGAGGGCGTCGGCGCCCGGCTCCACGCCGAGTAGCACGAAGCCCTTCATGCCCGCTTCAACCATCGCGCGCCAATCGCGGCCGCGCACCCCGGCGGTCTTGCCGCCGGCCTGACGATGCGGGAGCGCGCCGGCCAGTGCCGCGCCGGCAGCATTACCGCCCTCGGGGATCTGGCCAAAACGTGCGCCGGACAGGCGTGCGATGAGCGCAGCCAGCGCGCGCAGCTCTGATTGCACCGGATGCAGGCTCGCACCATCCCCGAGCAACACCGCCGCGCGCTGGCTATCGCCGAGCTTGCGCGCGATGGCGCGATGGCGTTCCTCGACGGCAATTCCGGCGCTCAGTTCGGCAAAGCCCTTGGGCGCCTTGCCGCCCGCTTCCACCAGGGCCTTGGCCACGGCCGCCAATTCGGTAGCCATGGCCGACGGCGCGACGACGATCTTTTCCGTTACGGGGAAGAGGAATTCATAGTCGACCGGGTTCACGCACATGACCCGTGCGCCGGCCAGCGCCGCCTTGCGCACGCGAAGCCCGAGCAGCGGCTGGTCCTTGCGGATGTTGGAACCCACCAGCAGCAGCGCATCCACGCGCTCCAGGTCTTCAATGGCCATGCCGAGGCCCGGTGCGGGCGGCGTCAAATCCTGGTCGCGGAAGTCCTGCTGGCGCAGGCGGTAATCCACGTTGCCGCTGCCCAGCCCGCGCAGCACCCGCTGCAACAGGTACAGCTCTTCGGTGGTGGCGGTGTAGGCGCCGAGACCGGCGACGCGATCGGCGCCGTGCTGATCGACCACCCGCTGCAGGCCCTCTGCCGCGAAGGTCAGCGCTGTGTCCCAATCGGTCTCTTCCCAACGACCTTCCCGTTTGACGCGAGGTGCCAGCAGGCGGTCAGGGTGGTTGAGCGCCGTGTAGCTGAACCGATCGCGGTCAGCGAGCCAGCTTTCGTTCACTGCCTCGTTGGCGCGCGGGCGCACACGCATGACGCGCCCTGCGCGGGTATCCACGTGCAGGTTTGCACCCACGCTGTCGTGGGGCGAGACGCTTTCGGACGTGGTGAGTTCCCACGGACGGGCGGTGTAGCGATAGGGCTTGGAGGTCAGCGCACCCACCGGACAGAGGTCGATCACATTGCCCGACAGCTCCGAGTCCACACTGCGCTCGATGTAGGTGGTGATGCGCATGTGCTCGCCGCGGGAGACCGCACCGAGTTCCATGATGCCCGCTATCTCCTGGCCGAAGCGCACACAACGCGTGCAATGGATGCAGCGCGTCATGTCGGTGGCGATGAGCGGTCCGAGATTGCTGTCCTGCACGATGCGCTTGTGCTCGGCATAACGCGAAACGTCGTTGCCGTAGCCCATGGCCATTTCCTGCAGGTCGCACTCCCCGCCCTGATCGCAGATCGGGCAATCGAGCGGGTGATTGATGAGCAGGAATTCCATCACCGCCTTCTGTGCCGCGATGGCCTTGGGTGAACGCGTGAAGACCTTCATGCCCTCGGTGACCGGCGTCGCACAGGCCGGCAGGGGCTTGGCGGCCTTCTCCACTTCCACGAGGCACATGCGGCAACTGGCCGCGATGGAGAGCTTTTTGTGGTAGCAGAACCGGGGAATGACGATGCCTGCGTTGTCCGCGGCTTCGATTACCGTGGCGCCGTCGCGTGCTTCGACAGGAATGCCGTTGATCTCGATCTTTACCATCGTCGTCTGCTTTCCGGGAAGCGGCTACACCATGCAGCGCTTGTGCTCGATGTGGTATGCGAATTCCTTGCGGAAGTGCTTGAGGAAGCTGCGCACCGGCACGGCCGCCGCATCGCCGAGCGCACAGATGGTGCGCCCTTCGATCTTGCTCGCCACGTCATCGAGCCTTTCAAGATCTTCCGGCCGGCCTTCGCCGTGCTCGATGCGATGCACCATGCGGGCGAGCCAGCCCGTGCCTTCACGGCAGGGGGTGCACTGACCGCAGGATTCGTCGTAATAAAAATGTGAGAGCCGCGCCAGGGCCTTCACCATGCAGGTGGTCTCATCCATGACGATGACAGAACCGGCACCGAGCATGGAGCCCGCCTTGGAAAGCGAGTCGTAATCCATGGTGATCCCCATGGCGACGTCGGCGGGCAGCACCGGCGTGGAGCTACCGCCGGGGATCACGGCTTTGAGCCTGCGCCCTTTCCACACCCCGCCGGCCATTTCCAGCAACTCGGAAAAAGGCGTGCCCATGGGGATCTCGTAATTGCCCGGACGGTTCACGTGGCCCGAGACGCTGAACAGCTTCAGGCCACCGTTGTTCGGCTTGCCCTTTTCCAGGAACCACTGGCCACCGTGCTGGAGGATCACGGGCACGGAGGCGAGGGTCTCGGTGTTGTTGATGGTGGTCGGTCGCCCGTACAGGCCGAAGCTCGCCGGGAACGGCGGCTTGAAACGCGGCTGACCTTTTTTGCCCTCGAGCGATTCGAGCAGCGCGGTTTCTTCACCGCACACGTAGGCGCCGGCACCCAGGTGAACCTCGATGTCGAAATCGACGCCGGAACCCAGGATGTTCTTGCCGAGCAAGCCCGCTGCCCGCGCCTCTTCGATGGCCGCCTGGAAACGCTCGTAGGGCTCCCAGAATTCGCCGCGGATGTAATTGTAGCCGCGCGTGGCGCCCAGCGTGAAACCGGCGATGGCCATACCCTCCACCAGCTGGTGCGGGTTGTAGCGCAGGATGTCGCGGTCTTTGCAGGTGCCGGGCTCGCCTTCGTCGGAGTTGCACACCACGTATTTCTGACCGGGCGCCGCATGGGGCATGAAGCTCCACTTGAGACCGGTGGGGAAGCCGGCGCCGCCACGGCCGCGCAACGCCGAGGTCTTCAGCTCCGCGATGATGGCATCACGTGAGAGCTCGCCGGCGAGGATCTTCTTCCACACGGAGTAGCCGCCGACCTTTTTGTAAGCCTCGAGGGTCCACGGCGTGTCGAAATCCAGGGTGCGGAAACAGACTTTGTCGGTCATGGGCGTTACTCCAACCCGTCCAGCAGCTCGTCCAACTTCTCGGGCGTGAGCAGTTCGTAGTATTTCTTGCCGAGTTGCAGCATCGGCGCACCCACGCAGGCACCCAGGCATTCCACCGTCTTCAGCGTGAACTTGCCGTCAGTCGTGGTCTCACCGGCCTTGATGCCGAGACGCTTTTCCAGATGGGCGACCACCTCTTCGGCGCCACGCAGCATGCAGGAGATGTTGGTGCAGACGCTGATCTTGTGGCGGCCGATGGGATCGTGTTCGTACATGGAGTAGAACGTCGCCACCTCGTAGACCGCAACCGGCGGCATGTCCAGGTAGTCCGCCACGGCATCCATGAGTTCGTTGGTGAGCCAGCCGCCGTTTTGCTCCTGCACGATGCGCAATGCGGCCATTACGGCCGAGGCCTTGCGATCGGGCGGATACTTGGCAATCCACGCGTCGATCTCGGCACGCGATTGCGCAGTGATCACTTCGGTGTTCCCCTGGGTCATCAGCGGTCGATCTCTCCGAAAACGATGTCTTGCGTGCCGATTACGGTCACCACGTCGGCCAGCATGTGCCCACGCACCATCTCGTCCAGCGCCGCAAGATGGGCGAAGCCCGGTGCGCGGATCTTCATGCGATAGGGCTTGTTGGCGCCGTCCGACACCAGGTAGATGCCGAACTCGCCCTTCGGGTGTTCGACGGCCGCGTAGACCTCGCCCTCGGGCACATTGATACCTTCGCTAAACAGCTTGAAGTGATGGATGAGGGCTTCCATGTCAGCCTTCATCTCGGCCCGCGGCGGCGGCGCCACCTTGTGGTTGTCGACCATCACCGGGCCAGGGTTCTCGCGCAGCCAGTCCACGCACTGACGGATGATGCGGTTGGCTTGACGCATTTCCTCCACGCGCACCAGGTAGCGATCGTAACTGTCGCCGTTGATGCCCACCGGGATGTCGAAATCCACCCGGTCATAGACCGCATAGGGTTGCTTCTTACGCAAGTCCCAAGCCACCCCGGAGCCGCGCAGCATCGGGCCGGTCAGGCCCAACTGTAATGCCCGCTCAGGGGAAACCACGCCAATGCCCACCGTACGCTGCTTCCAGATACGATTGTTAGTCAGTAGCGTCTCGTATTCATCCACAATCGCCGGGAAGCGGTTGGTAAAGTCCTCGATAAAATCCAGCAGTGAACCCTGACGGTTGGCGTTGAGACGGGCAAATTCTTTCTCACTATGGAATTTGCTCTTCTCGAAACGCGGCATGGTGTCGGGCAGGTCGCGATAGACCCCGCCCGGGCGGTAATAGGCCGCGTGCAGGCGCGCCCCCGAAACCGCCTCGTAGCAATCCATCAGGTCTTCACGCTCGCGGAAGCAGTAAATGAACATGCTCATGGCGCCCACGTCCATGGCGTGCGCACCGAGCCACAGCAGGTGATTCAGGATGCGCGTGATCTCGTCGAACATCACGCGGATGTATTGGGCGCGAACGGGGGCCTCGATGCCGAGAAGCTTCTCGATAGCCAGCACATAGGCGTGCTCGTTGCACATCATGGACACATAGTCGAGACGGTCCATGTAGGGCAGGCTCTGCACGTAATGCTTGTGCTCGGCCAGCTTTTCGGTCGCACGGTGCAGCAGGCCGATGTGCGGGTCGGCGCGTTCGATGACCTCGCCGTCCATTTCCAGCACCAGGCGCAGCACGCCGTGGGCCGCCGGATGCTGCGGGCCGAAGTTCAGGGTGAGGTTGCGAATTTCAGGCACTGCGCTCATCTCCTTCGCTCACCTCGTAACGGTGGTCCCGACGGATTACGCGCGGTACGAGCGTGCGCGGCTCGATGCTCACCGGTTCGTAGACGACGCGCTGCTTCTCGGCGTCATAACGCATCTCCACGTGGCCTGACAACGGGAAGTCCTTACGGAACGGGTGACCGATAAAGCCATAGTCGGTGAGGATGCGACGCAAATCAGGGTGGCCTTCGAACACGATACCGAACAGATCGAAGGCCTCGCGCTCGTACCAGTTGGCGGAATTCCACACCTCGACCACGGAATCCACCACGGGTACTTCGCCCTCGGCGAAAGTGCGCACGCGGATGCGTTGATTGTGTGTCACTGAAAGCAGGTGGTAGGCGACCGCAAACCGCGGCCCCTGCCAGCGGCCTTCACCGTAATCGAGGTAGTCGACGCCGCAGAGATCGATCAATTGGTCGAAACGGAAAGCGTCCTCGTCGCGCAGCGCACGACACACGGTCAGCAGAAGGCCCCGCGGAATCTCAATGGTGAGTTCGCCATGCTCCAGCGTGATGGAGCTGAGCAGGCCACGGAATCGCTCCTCCACGTGCCCGGCGAGTTTCTTGTAGAACGTCGACATGGACGAGCCTCTCAACGCGCGATGGTGCTGGTACGACGGATTTTGTTCCGCAGCTGAAGGATGCCGTACAGCAGGGCCTCCGCGGTGGGTGGGCAACCCGGGACGTAGACATCGACCGGTATGATCCGATCGCAGCCCCTCACCACTGAATACGAGTAGTGGTAGTAACCGCCGCCGTTGGCACATGACCCCATGGAGATCACCCAGCGCGGCTCGGCCATTTGGTCATAAACGCGGCGCAGAGCCGGCGCCATCTTGTTGACCAGTGTCCCCGCGACGATCATCACGTCGGACTGGCGCGGACTGGGGCGGAAGATGATGCCGAAACGGTCAAGGTCGTACCGCGCGGCGCCGGCATGCATCATTTCGACCGCACAGCAGGCGAGCCCGAAGGTGACGGGCCACATGGAACCGGTACGTGCCCAGTTGATGAGCTTATCCGCGGAAGTGGTGACGAAACCCTTTTCGAGAACGCCGTCTATTCCCATTGCAGCGCCCCTTTCTTCCACTCGTAAATGAAACCGATCACCAGGATGCCGAGGAACAGCATCATGGCGATGAATCCGAACAGGCCGAGTTCACGGAAGGTGACGGCCCAGGGGAACAGAAAGGCGATTTCCAGATCGAAGATGATGAAGAGAATGGCCACGAGGTAGTAGCGCACATCGAACTTCATGCGCGCATGCTCGAAGGCTTCGAAACCGCATTCGTAAGCCGACAGCTTGTGCTTGTCGGGCCGATGCGGCGCCAAGACAAACCCCGCACCCAACGCGGCCACCCCTACGACCACGCCGACTACGAGAAACACGAGTACAGGTAGGTAATTCTCGAGCATTCGCTGCCTTTCCGAAGAACCGCCGGGCGGGTCGCACCTGGAGGCCATAAGACCGTTCTTATGGACAGACCGGGAGTCTAGGCGAATGCTTTAAACAGTGTCAAGCGACGTGCTTTTGCTTTCTGCTTTCCAATCATGCACTTATGCTTGTAAAGAAAATTCTGATACTCGTCGCGAAGCCCAAAAAAAAAAGCGCCCGACTGCGGGCGCTTTTATTGCTGTTGGTGCGGCCGGTGAGACTCGAACTCACACGGGTTGCCCCACTACCCCCTCAAGATAGCGTGTCTACCAATTCCACCACGGCCGCATTTTGACTTGTTTACTGCCTGGGCGTCGGCACGTCGGCCGGCGCCGCCGGGAGATCCGGCTGTTGTTGCTGCTGCACCGGTACATCGACCACGCTGCTGCGCGCGGTATTTTGCCCAGAGAAATACGCGAGGGAAAGACTCGTCACGAAAAAGCTCGCGGCGAGAATGGCCGTTGCACGCGTGAGGAATGATGCAGCTCCACGCGAACCGAACACCGTGGACGAGGCGCCGCTGCCGAATGCCGCGCCCATGTCCGCACCCTTACCCTGCTGCAGCAGTACGAGACCGATAAGGCCGACCGCCACGAGCAAATGCACTATCAGAAGAACCGTCTGCATTCCCGAACCTGATCAGCGGCCGGCCCGGCCAATGGCCAGGAACTCGTCCGCGTTCAAGGAAGCCCCGCCAATGAGGCCTCCGTCGATATCCTGCTGACCGAACAGCTCTTCCGCATTGGCTCCCTTGACGCTGCCGCCGTAAAGGATCTGCACCTTTTCGGCGACCGCCTCATCGATGGCCGCAATGCGGCCGCGAATGAAGGCATGCACGTCCTGGGCCTGCTGAGGTGTCGCGGTACGCCCGGTGCCGATGGCCCAAACCGGTTCGTACGCGATGACGCCGTCCTGCAGCGCCGCTGCACCTTCGAGCTCGATGACGGCCGCCAGCTGACGGGCCACCACCGCTTCGGTTACATTCTTTTCGCGTTCCTCGAGCGTCTCACCGACGCACAGGATCGGCTTCATGCCGGCGGCGCGTACCGCTGCAAACTTCTTGGCAACCAGGAGGTCCGTGTCGCCGTAATAACTGCGCCTTTCCGAATGCCCCACGATCACGTACGCACAACCCATATCCTTCAACATGGCGGCGGACACCTCGCCGGTGAAGGCACCGGATGGCTCGTGGCTGACGTTCTGGGCGCCCAGTGCAATCCGGGTGCCGCGCAGCGCTTCAGCTACCTGCTCCAGATACACGAACGGGGGGCACACGACCAGGGCCGCCTTCTCCACGGAGGCAAGGCCTGCCTTGATGCCGTCGAGCAGTGTTGCGATGCTCGCCTTGGAACCGTTCATCTTCCAGTTGCCGGCTACAAGAGGTTGTCGCATCCCTATTCCCTCGCTGTCTGAAGCAGGCGCGAAGATTACAAGGAAGGCGCTAAGAAATCAACGAGCAATCGCGTTCACGAGGCGGCTTTTCGATCGCCACCGGCGGCTTCGTCCTCCACCACAGCGGCGAGCTGACCCGCCAGACGCGCGACCTGCGTCGCGTCCTTCCCTTCCACCATGACACGTACCACCGGTTCCGTGCCGGAGGGGCGCAGCAACACGCGGCCGCTGTCACCGAGCTCGGACTCGGCGTCGTGCACCGCCGCGCGCACCCGCGGCACCGCATCGAGCTTGAAAGGGCCCGACAGCCGCACGTTGATCATGGTCTGCGGATACTTGGTCACCTCGGCACGCAACTCACCCAGGCTGCGACCCGAACGCTGCAACGCCATGAGTACCTGCAAGGCCGCCACGATGCCGTCACCGGTGGTGGTCCGGTCCAGGCAGATGATGTGCCCCGAAGATTCTCCGCCGAGGGTCCAGCCGAGCGACTTCAGACGCTCCATGACGTAGCGGTCGCCCACTTTTGCGCGCTCGAAGCCGATGCCGGCGCGCTGAAGCGCATGTTCGAGACCGAGGTTGCTCATGAGCGTCCCCACCACCCCGGCCACCGGGCCGTGCGACTGGCGCTCACGGGCGATGACATAGAGTAGTTCGTCGCCATCTACGATCTGGCCCTGATGGTCGACCATGACCACCCGATCGCCGTCACCGTCAAAGGCGATGCCCAGGTCCGCGCGGTTCTCCAGCACCGCCGCGCACAGCGCGGCCGGATGCGTGGAGCCGCGGTCCAGGTTGATGTTCACGCCATTGGGCTCGGCACCCATGCGGATCACACGCGCGCCGAGCTCGGCGAACACCGCGGGCGCCACATGATAGGTAGCGCCATGGGCGCAATCGATCACGAGAGTAAGTCCCTTGAGGCTCATGCCGAGCGGCACGGTGCTCTTGCAGAACTCGATGTAGCGGCCGCCGGCGTCCACCACACGCTCGGCCTTGCCGAGCTGCCCGGACTCGACCATCACCATGTCCTTGTCCAGCTCCGCTTCGATGGCCAACTCCACCTCGTCCGGCAGTTTGGTTCCCTCGGCGGAAAAGAATTTGATGCCGTTGTCGTCGTAGGGGTTGTGCGAGGCGCTGATGACGATGCCCGCGCTGGCGCGCAGGGTGCGGGTGAGATAGGCCACGGCGGGGGTCGGCATGGGACCGAGCAGGCGGATGTCGAGACCGGCGGCGGCGAGTCCCGCCTCCAATGCTGATTCGAACATGTAGCCCGAGATGCGCGTGTCCTTGCCGATGACCACCTTGCCGTTGCCACCGTTGCCGCGCAGTACGCGACCGGCCGCCCAGCCGAGCTTGAGGATGAAGTCCGGGCGGATCGGAAATTGTCCGACTTTGCCGCGAATACCGTCCGTGCCGAAATACTTGCGTGCCATGTCGCCTCTCACTCGGTTCTCAATCAGGCTGCTTCCCGCACGGCGGATACCACTTTGAGGGCATCCACCGTGGCCTTCACATCATGGACGCGCACCATGGCGGCGCCCAACCATGCGGCAAGACTCGCCGCAGCGACACTGCCGTGGATGCGGTGTTCGATGTCCGCATTCGTGACGGCGCCGATCATGGATTTTCTGGAGACCCCGATGAGCAGCGGCAAACCAATTTCCAACAATTCGGGGAGATGGCGCATCAGGCTGAGATTGTGGTCCACGCGCTTGCCAAAACCGAAGCCCGGATCGACGAGCAGCCGCTCGCGCCGGATCCCCGCCTGCACCGCCGCGGATGCCCGCTCTGCCAGGAATTCGCGCACTTCCGCCACCACATCCGTGTAGCTCGGTTCGTGCTGCATGGTCCGCGGCTCACCCTGCATGTGCATGAGGCAGACGGGAACGCCAAGTTCAGCGGCTGCCGTGAGCGCCCCGTCCATGCGTAGAGCATAGACATCGTTGATCATGCCGGCACCGGCAGCAACCGCGGCCCGCATCACCTCGGGTTTGCTGGTGTCCACCGAGAGGGGCAGCGGCAATTCCGCGTGCAACCGCTCGATTACCGGGATGACGCGATCCAGTTCCTCCTGCAGCGAAACCGGCGGGGAGCCTGGTCGGGTCGATTCACCGCCCACGTCAATGATTGCAGCACCCTCTTCCGCCATACGGCGTGCGTGCACCAGCGCGGCCTCCTGCGAGCGAAATCGCCCGCCATCCGAGAACGAGTCCGGCGTGACGTTGAGAATGCCCATCACCTGTGGACGGGCGAGGTCGAGCGTGCGGCCCCGGCAGTCGAGTTGCATGCGGTGGATCACCAATGAAAGCTGGGGATTATACCGCCTGGGGAAGGGAATGCCGCGAAGAAAACACAGCCCAACACAAAGACGCGAAGGCCGCAAAGTTCGCCAAAGTTTCAGAATTCAGAACCTTCGCGAACTTTGCGGCCTTCGCGCCTTGCGTTGATGGCCTTTGTTACTGCTCGCCGATCAGTGCTGACCCGCAGGGTCGCCCAGTGGCGTACTGCCCCCCTTGTCCTCACGGGTGCTGTCGGCCGGCGGGATGTCGGTCCACTCGGACGGCGGCTCCGGGGTGCGGCCGGCCATGATGTCGGCGATCTGCTTGGAATCGATGGTTTCGTACTTCATGAGGGCATCCGCCATCATGTGCAGCTTGTCCAGATTATCGGTAAGAATCTTCTTCGATCGGGCGTAGTTGCGGTCCACAAGTGCGCGGATCTCACCGTCGATGATATGGAAGGTCTCGTCCGAAACGTTCTTGTGCTGGGTCACAGAATGGCCCAGAAACACCTCGCCCTCTTCTTCCATATACGTGAGCGGCCCGAGCTTCTCCGACAGGCCCCACTTGGTAACCATGTTGCGGGCCAGTTCGGTGGCGCGTTGGATGTCGTTGGAGGCGCCGGTGGTCACGTGCTCAGGGCCGAAGATGAGCTCTTCCGCGATGCGGCCGCCGAACAAGCTGGAGATCTGGCTCTCCAGGCGCTGCTTGCTGTAGCTGTAGCGGTCCTCTTCCGGCAGGAACAGGGTCACACCCAAGGCGCGGCCGCGCGGGATGATGGTCACCTTGTGCACCGGGTCGTGATCGGGCACCGAGAGGCCCACGATGGCGTGGCCCGCCTCGTGGTAGGCCGTGAGGCGCTTCTCCTTCTCGTTCATGACCATGGACTTGCGCTCGGCGCCCATCATGATCTTGTCCTTGGCACGCTCGAAGTCGTCCATGGTGACCAGCTTCTTGTTGGCGCGCGCAGCGAACAGGGCTGCCTCGTTCACCAGGTTGGCCAGATCGGCGCCGGAGAAGCCGGGCGTGCCGCGGGCAATGATGGACGGATTCACGTCGTCGGCCAGGGGCACCTTGCGCATGTGCACCTTCACGATGTGCTCACGGCCGCGCAGGTCAGGCAGCGGCACCACCACCTGGCGGTCGAAGCGGCCAGGGCGCAGCAGGGCCGGGTCGAGCACGTCCGGACGGTTGGTGGCGGCGATGACGATGACGCCCTCGTTGCCCTCGAAACCGTCCATTTCCACCAGTAGTTGGTTGAGGGTTTGCTCACGCTCGTCGTGCCCGCCACCCAGGCCGGCACCGCGGTGACGGCCGACCGCGTCGATCTCGTCGATGAAGATGATGCAGGGCGCGTGCTTCTTGGCCTGCTCGAACATGTCGCGCACGCGGGACGCGCCCACGCCCACGAACATCTCCACGAAGTCGGAACCCGAGATGGTGAAGAACGGCACCTTGGCCTCGCCGGCAATGGCCTTGGCGAGCAGGGTCTTGCCGGTGCCCGGCGGGCCGACCATCAACACGCCGCGCGGGATCTTGCCGCCGAGCTTCTGGAATTTGCCGGGGTCACGCAGGAATTCCACCAATTCCCGCACATCGTCCTTGGCCTCGTCCACGCCCGCCACGTCGGCGAAGGTGACCTTGACCTGGTCCTCGCCCAGCAGGCGCGCCCGGCTCTTGCCGAAAGACATGGCACCGCGCCCGCCACCACCGCCCTGCATCTGGCGCATGAAGAAGATCCACACGCCGATGAGCAGGAGCATCGGGAACCAGGAGATGAAAATTTGGGTGAGCAGCGACTGCCCCTCGGGCGGACGGGCATTCACCGCCACGTTGCTGTTGAGCAGATCGGCCATCAAGCCCGGGTCGTCGGGGGCGTAGGTGGTGAAGCGCTCCTTGTTCTGCAGGTAGCCCTCGATCTTGCGCCCGTCGATGACCACGCGCTCCACGCGGCCCGCGCGCACGTCGTTGATGAACTGGGAATATTCGAGCTCGTGGGCAGGCGCCTGGCGCGACCCGAAGTTGTTGAACACCGCCATGAGTATGATGGCGATGACGACCCAGAGGATGAAGTTCTTGGCTATGTCGTTCAAGTGGCGGGCCTCGGCAATACTTTGTTCCTCAAGGAGAATTCAGGGGCCATCCCTATGATTCCTCAAGGACCTTAGTACGTTACTACACAATATAGTTCCTCGCCAGAAGGTAAACTTCGCGCGAGCGCGGCCGCGAGGCCTTCGGTTTGCGCACGATCACCTTGGCGAAATGTTCCTTCAGGGTTCGCATGAAGGCGTCGGATCCCTCCCCCTGGAAGACCTTGATCAGCAGGTCGCCCCTTGGCGCGAGCACGCGCTGCGCCAGGTCGAGCGCCAGTTCGGCGAGATACATGGCCCGCGGCTGATCGACAGTCCGTTCACCGCTGATATTGGGCGCCATGTCGGACATTACAAGGTCGACCTTTTCGTCACCGACCGCCGCGAGTAATGCCTCCATGACCGATTCCTCGCGAAAATCCCCCTGC
>JALOAT010000057.1 GCA_023228645.1 Gammaproteobacteria bacterium
CGGAGCCGTACCAGAACAGAAATCCGAGCACGTCGAAGACCATGAAGTTCTTGTAGACGAGTGAGAATACGATGATGGCTACGACCCCCGTCCAACCGAGTGCGAATATGCCGGAGAGCGTCGTGCCGGCGGTCTGTGCGTGGCGGCGCGCATCGTGAAAGACGAACACGAAGAACAGCAAGAACAACGCCGTGCCGAGCAGCCCGCACTCCCAGAGGAACATGTCGAGTGCGGTGCGCTTGGCACGAAATGCCTCAAGGTAGTCGTACTCGCCGGAAAATCCTCGCACCGTAAAACGCGACACGTTGCCAGCGCCGAGACCGAATACCAGCTGCAGAGGGTCCTCACGCAGCGCACGATAGGCCAGACTGATGCCGTCGAAGCGGGACACCCGGTCATCGTCTGGATTCAGCTCCGGACGCGGAGAACGCACGATGCCTGTGGTGTCCTCATGATCCAGGACCGTGCCTGGGTCGACCTCGTCCGCGGTGCCGCTGTATAGATAGGACGACACGGCCTGTCGATCCGTGAGGAAACGGGCGAGTCCCTGCTCGCCGGGGGCGAGTGTCGTGGCATCGTAGAGCACGACGGCGGTGAGCAGTACGAAGGTCGAGCCGCTCCCGGCCAGCGCCAGGTACATGACGCGCTTGCGCCAATCCGCGGCCGACACTGCCACCACGATGGCAATGGCCAGCGGCAGCATCAGCATGGCGCCTTTGGTGTCGTTGATGGTGGTCGGGATGAACAGCAGGGCCGCGAGCGCGAGGAAGCGGCCCCAGGACAGCCGACCACGCAACTTGAAGGCCAGCAGTACCACAATGGTGGCGATAAGGAACATCGAGAGTATGGAGGAGATGTTAAGAGAGCCGGTGACGAAGTCCACGTGCTTGTGCTGGACGAAACGCTGCACCAGGGCGAGCGGCACTTGCAGCACCGCCAGGCCCAGCAGGAAGACGAGCTGACGACGGAACTGCTCGTCGGTATAACGCCAGACCAAGGGCAGAATGAAAAACGGCGTGTACTTGAAGTAGTTGCGTATCCCCGCCAGGACCGTGCCCGCGGACATGCCATTCATAATCGCGGACGCGGCCACGCACAGGCAGACCAGTGCGAACAGGACAAGGTATTTCGGCGCGATGCGCAGCGTCTTGGTGTAGCCGATGCACAACAGGGCCACGAGCGCCACGGCGCCGGCGAACAGGTCCGGCAGCCAGGTGACGAGGCGCGGCAATACGCCGAGGCGAATCGCCAGGAAATCCAGGAAGAAGATACCGATAAACAGCACATACGGGATCCGCTCCATGGTCTCGGGCTCGCTAACGCGGCAGCGCGCGGCGCGTGCCGCCTGCGGCGATGAGCCTGAGCAACGGCTGCATGTTGCGTTCGGAGTAATCCGCGATGGCCTGGGTCTGGGCTCTGCGTGCGATGGCCCGCAGACGCTGTGGTTCCGCGATCAGCCGGGCGATACCGTCGCGCAGCGTCGGGTAGTCGCCGTGGGCGCAAAGGCCCATACGCTCACCATCGAACACGCCGTCGGGATTGACGTTCAGACTCACCACCGGCACCTGCCGCATCCAGGCCTGAATGAAGGTATTGGAGAAGCCTTCGTATTCGCTGGTGTTCACCAGCAGGTGCGCCTCGGCGAGCAGACGGTTGACCTCCTCCTGCGGCTGCGCGCCCAAATAGCTCAGCTGGGGGGCCAGCGCCATTTGCGTCTCAAGGCTCGCTTGCCACTCCCGCGTCTCCGCGGGAGCCCCGATCATGACGAATTGCGCCCCGGTGCCGCCCAGTTCCCGCGCCAGACGGATGAAAATTTCCGGCTGTTTCACCTTTTTGATGTTGGCCACCCAGAGGATCTTCACGGGCGCCGTCTTGGCCAGCGGCTCCGTGGGCAGCGGATGAAAATTGCGCACCAGGGCGTCGGGTTCACGACCGTAATGGTGCAGCAGCAGCGCCCTTTGCTGTTCCGTCTGGGCGACGATGTGGGTGCTGTAGCGGATGCCGTATTCGAGGATGCGTTTTTCCAGGTAGCGCAACGGCATGTCCAGGCGCCGGCGTCCGTGCCATGGTGTGACGTCGATGTCGCTGGCGATCTGCCACACCAGGTTGCAATGGGCATGCTTTGCATAGTGCGCCGCGACGCCCGTGTAGACGCAACCCACCTGCTGGTAGATCACATCCGGGCGAATCGCATGCAGGATGCGAAGCAACTTGCGCGCATCGAACAGCATGGAATGGCGGTGCAGACCCTGCGTATCACCGATGCGGATGATGCGGTAACCCGCGGGGCGATGATGCTCGTCCACCCGGCGCGCCAGGTAGTCGATGGCATAGTCACCGTCCTGCAACAGCCTGTCGATGAGCACCTTGGCCTGGTATTGGGCACCGCCCATCAGGGCGCTCCAATGGGTCGGGATGATGACGCACAGGCGACGCCGGCGTGGTTTCGTAGCGCGGCTTTGCACCACTACTCCGGAGTCCGTGCCCTCAAGGCTGCGAATGGCGTTGGCCTGCATGGATTCAAGTTCCTGATAGACGGTGATGCGGAACGCAGTTCGGCAGAAGAGAACCATCAAATCAACGGGCACCTTTACCTCAGTCCTCTCTGCGCCCTCTGCGTCTTTGCGTCTCTGCGTTTGATTCTGTCTTCTGTCTCTCTATGCCCGCCGCCCGGCAAGCAGGCGACGATACTGTTCGTCCACGCGCGCGGCGATGGTCGGATAACTGCGATGCTCCATGACATAGCGCCGCCCCTGCTCGCCCATCACGCGGGACCGCTGCGGGTCACGCAGCAGCGTGATCGCCGCCTGTGCGAACGCCTCCTCGTCGTAGGGTACGCACAGCCCGCCGCCGCTTTCGGCGATGACCTGGCGCTGTTCGGGATGGTCATTGGCCACCACCGGCTTGCCGTGGGCCAAGTACTCGATGAGTTTCGTCGGCGACGTGGAATTAAGGATGGGTGTGGGAAAAAACGGCGACAGGCAGACATCCGCCCCGCACACGTAGCGGAATACCTCCGCCTGGGGCAGGTTGCCCGTGAACACCACCCGGTGGTGCACGCCCAGGCGTTCCGCTTCCCGGTGCAGCTGGGCCATGTCTTCCGCGTCATCGCTGCCGCCGACCATGTACAACACCGCGTCCGGCACGGCATGGACGACGCGCGCGAACACGCGAATGACGAAATCGATGCGCCGCACCCGCAGCATGGTGCCGAGATAAAGGAGCTTCGGCCCGGGCCGCAGGTCCTGCGGTGGTCGCAATCCGGCCGCACGCTCCAGCACCTCGGGGGCGACACCCATGGGCACCGCGACAATCCGCGCGGCCGGGATGCCCTCCGCCGCCACGTCCTTGCGCATTTGCTCGCTTTGCACGAAGACGAGATCGGCGCGGGGCAGGATGACGCGATAGAGCAGCCATTTGAACACCGTGCCACGCAACAAATACCACCGCGGATAGCGGGTCGCTCCGGTGCGGGCGCGGAAGATCTGTGACTCCGGAAACGGATAGGACAACCAATAGACGAACGCCTTGCCATACAGGCGCGCCGCCACGAGGCCGAGGATACCGCCGACGAACTGGTCCTTGACCTGTATGAACTGATAGGCGCCCTGTCTTGCCATGCGGAAGGCGTGCAGGCCCAGCAAGCCGCCCTGCATGTGACGCAGCGCCTTGGCGAACACCCCATGACCGCGTGCGGAGGGGCCGACCACCGCCGTGCCGTTCGCCCAGGGCAGGCGCCGGCGGCTGGCCTGGGGGTGCTCCGATTGCAGCAGCCAGTCGATGCGATGGCCGCGTCCGCTCATCTCCTTGCCGAACAGCACCGCCACGTCCACACGGAAGGGCGGAAATTTATCGGATGCCATGAACAAATAATGCGGCGTGTGATCGTTGTGTGGGGCGTTGGTCATCCCGCCGCCCGCCGCTGCCCGGTTCGTTCAGTGCCAGCCTGCCGTGCCAATGCCGTCGTCTCGCTGTACGCCGGCATGCAGAGCTGTTCGACGCGGGCGCGCACTGCCGGAGAAAGCGCAGCGGCCTTGGCGAGGCTGCGTCGACTGAGCGCATCGGCATAGGACGATCGGTAATTCAGCCCAATGAAATCGTAGATCTCCGTCAGCGTTCGGTCCGGTGCACCCACCAGTGCGTCGTAGTCAATCACATGCAGGGCGTCGCCGAGCCGCGGCGCCAGTTCGATCACCTGACGCTGCTTGCCTACGTAGGAAAGGCACGCCTTGTCGAGCCGCGAAACCGCGATGCCACCGAACCGCCGATAGCGCGCCCGAGGTTTCGGATCCAGCAGCGGTGCGCCACAGGCAGCGAACAGTTCGTCGAGTGCGAAACGACTCCAGTTGCGGAGCATGGAGTACACCACCGAGTACGGATTGCGTACCAGCCAGATCAGGCGATAGCCGCCGGCGTAGTGCAGGTATTCGCCGTAGCATTCATTGAGGTAGGTGGTCTGGAAGCAATACCGCCCTGGGGCGGTAGTGGGGCGCACGCCGGCGAGGATCTCGGCCGCTGCCAGTTCCTCATCCTCACCGGCGGCAAACCGCACCATGCCTTCACTGCTGCTGATGATGCGCGCCAGGATGGTACCGCCGGAGCGCTGGCAGCCCGAGATCAGCACGGCGTTGCAAAATGCCGGCAATTCCCGCAGCAGGTCGCAGCCGCGCATTCGCACTTTGTGACCGAAACGGCGCCAGTCACGCACGGTCGCCCGTCGTCCGCCCAGCCACGGAAAACGCGCGTGCGCTACCGAAAGTTTTTTGTCCATGGGCTTTGTTCAGGTGTGTCCAAGCCAGCGGTTCAGGCTCCCGGCCAGGCGTTCGAATTCCCACAGCTCGCGACTCGACAGGCCGTTCTGCCACTGGGTATCAGGGGCAATGGTGGCGCCTGCCGTGAAGCGCATGTTGTTGCCGTTGGTGATGTGGTGCTGGTGGGCTTGGAAATCCAGCATGGCGGGCTCGAACGCCAGACCCAGCCCGGCGCAGATCTTTCGCAGCTCCGCGTCCGGGGCGGCGGCGAGGTCCTCGTAGCGCACGTGCAGCCACGCCTGTGCCGGCACATTGGCATGCAGCAAAGGCAGCGCGCGCTCGTAGTAACGCTTCCACAGGTGCACGCCCGCCAGTGGTGAGCTGCGGCGTTTGCGATGGGAAAACATGATGCCGCGTCCATCACGACTGAGCAGGATGATGCGCACGTGCTGCGGCCGCTTGCGATAGATCGCCACGGCCTTCAGATAAGACTTGGAGGAATCCACCACCGTGTCCACCCCCAGCACGTCGCGCACCGTGTCATAAAGCACCAGGTTGTTGTCGATGCCCGTCTCGAACCCGCTCAGCAGCGCCTCAGGAATCGCCACACCATGACGATACTTCAGCCAGGCCAGTGCCAGGACGAGCTTGCGGCGCAACAGATAGCCGCGCGTCTGGTGCCCTCGATCAACCACGTCCACGGCCAGCGGGTAACCCAGATGCAGGCTGTAGGGATCGACATCGATGCGCGTGCCGAGCACCGCATCCAGCCGCCGCGTCACCTCTCGCCACACCGCACACTGCCGCACCGGCGCCCCGCAGGTGCAGCGGGTATCCAGAGCGAGATTCTTTGGCAGATGTGATATCTCGCCGAGCGAGGCGATACGCGAATGCGAACCCAGCAGCAAATCAAGCAGCGTCGAACCGGAGTGGCCGGCCGAGCAGATGTAGACATAGCGGGTATCGCTCACGGCGTCGCCTCGCTTACGGCTCATCGCACTTGCGGCGCCAGCTGACGGCGCCGCTCGGCAAGTTGCTCGTAGAGTGCCAGGTATTGCCCGGCCACCTCCCGCCAGTCGAGCTTCATGGCGGCGGCGCGCGCCTGGGCCCCGCAGCGCTGGCGGCACGGTTCATCCGCAAGCAGTAGATGGAGGGCATGGGCGAGCGCGGCCGGATCGCCCGGCGGTACCAGCAGGCCGTTTTGCCCATCCACCACGATGTCGCGATTGCCCGAGATGCGGGTCGCCACCACCGGTAAGCCCGCTGCCATGGCTTCGAGAATGGCGAGCGACAGCCCCTCCGCACCCTCGCCGATGCCGGCCGAAACGTACACGGCGCTGCGCCGCAGCAGCGCGGCCAGGCGGTCGTCCTTTTCTGCGGCGCTGCCCGGAAGGGGCACCGGAAGTGCGCCGGCGAGGAGGATGCGATCCGAAAGTTGCATCTGCCGGATCATCGGTGCCAGCGCCTCGGTACCGCGGCCGACGATGACGAGATGCGCATCGGGCTGCTCGGCCGCTAGGACACTCATGGCGCGTACCAGGTACTCATGGCCCTTGCGCGGGTGGTAGTTGCCGATGGTGGTGATGACCTTCGCTCGCGCGGGCAGGCCGAGGCCGTCGTCCGTGTTGGACGTGGACGAGAACCGCCCTGCGTCGACACCGTTGGGAATGAGGTGGATCTTCTGCGCATCAGCGCCTGCGGTGCGCAGCGAATTTTCCACGCCGACGCTGATGGCGGTAATGGCATCGGCCCGCGCCAGCGCGTGTTTGATGCGCGTGGCCAGGAGGGGGTTGAGGTGCAGTCCGAAGCCGATCTCCGGCACCGTGTGCACGTCCTCGCCATGGGGTGTGACCACCACCGGCACGTCCATGAAGCGCCGCACACGGGTGGCGATGTAGCCGGTCGGGTAGGTGTTGTGGGCGTGGATGACGTCGCATCCCCAGCGTTTCAGGTCCATCACGAGTTGCGCGAATTTGAACTGCTCCTGGAGCACGCCCTTGAGTCCGGCGCGGGTGCGGCCCTCCACCGCATACCGGCGCCAGGTCTGCATGCTGCCGATGGCGGGCTGACGGTGCACCGGAAAGGGAAACGCCAGCTTGCGGTTCTCACGCCACGCCGCGGGTCCCACGACCCGCACCTCATGACCGAGGCCGTCGAGGGCCCGCGCCAGATGAAACACCACCAGTTCCCGGCCACCGATCCGGGGCAGGAAGCTGTTCACATACAGGACGATGTTCAAACGATGTCCTTCCCTGGTTTTTGAATCACCTGCCGTGGCTCACTCGTCGAAAAAAGTGCCCCATGGCGTGCCGGCGAACCGCTCTTTCAGACCTGGATAGTTCGTGACCATGTGCGCGAGGGGCATGCGCGCCTGCTTGCGGGTCTTAGCGAACAGCGGGCGCGGTGTCACGCCAAGGAACGTCTGCACGCGTTCCATTTCATGCGCCGTGTCGGTCGCAAGCGCTTCGTAAGTCAACTCGAGTTTAGGGTGGCCCACAAAGTAGTCCACACAGGCCCGCTCCTGCGCTCGTGTCGTGCTGAACGCCTGTTCAAGCTCGGCATGGTCCAACTCCACCGACACGTTGCGATGGGCCTGCGTATCATCGCGGATGGACCAGAGCCGGGTCTGCTTGGCAACCTTCTCTGATACGAAGGTACGCAACAGGTTTTGGCGTGTGAGGTGGACGACGTGAACTTCCTGTCGTGCCTTAAGGTAAGGCCATATCAGCTGGCAAGCATCCTCGCGGGCATGATAGTAGAACAGCTTGAAACCGACGGCGCTTACACGAGGAGGGTGGGGTCCGAACACACGCCGCTCGATGAATGCCACGGCATCTGTACGCCGCAGTGCGCAATCCGCCGGCGAGGAACGGTAACCTGGGAATTCCCAAAGGATGTGGTTCGGGCGCGCCTGGTTGAAGAGCTCACCAAACGTTACCACGTGCCCATGTGAGCGCAGCAGGCTGGCAAGGAAGTTCGATCCGGTCCGTCCGCGCCCGAGAATAACGAAAGGACGATAACCTCGCTGACCGTTCAGCAGACCTTTGTCGATGGCGAACCGCGCTGCGCGTTGTGCCAGGTTGATGGTCTGTTCGCGAAGTCTTCTGTTCATGTTGTGTGCAGACCTATGGACCGGCGCCAGGCAACGCTGCGCCCAGCCGCCGATAGAGGGTGCGGAAGGCGTCGGCGACGCACGGCCAAGCGAAGGTCATGGCGCGTCGGCGACTCGCTGAACCCATGGCCTGCCGTAGCGCGGGCTCCGAGGCGAGTGTCGTCACCGCCGCCGCCAGTGCTCGGGCGTCCTGGCGGGGCGCCAACACGCCACAGGTTTCGTCGATGTAATCCCGCACGGCGGGCAGATCGGTGGCAACGACGGGGAGCCCGCACGCCATGCCCTCCAGAAGCGCATTGTTGGCGGTGCAATCCAGCAGCGGGAGCAGAAGCATGTCGGCCCCCTGGTAGAGCGCCCGCAAGCCATGGTCCGATACCCCGGAGTGCACTTCCACGTTCGACAGCCCGGAAAAGTGGTGATGGTTTTCGGGTTGGGTGACCACCACCAAGCGGATTGCCGGCGTGCGTGTTCGCCACAGGGCTGCGGCGGCGACCAGCGTTTCGAAATCGCGCAGGTGCCGCCCCACCACGATGCACCGGACCACCTTTTCATCCGGGTCCCGCGCACTGGGCACGTAAAACTCCGTGTCGATGCCGTGCGGGATGTAGAACGTACGTTCCGCGCCGAGCAGACGTTCGAAAAATGACCGCTGAACCGTGGATACCACCACGGCTGCATCGAGCGAATGCATGTGATCGGTACGCTGCACCAGCTCGCGAAGCCGCCACTCGGGCGTGTGATACGTGGCGACCACGGCGTGGCGCCGCGATAGCCGTTTGAGCGCGCCAAGGTACCGGAACGAGTTTTCACCGTACAGGAAATGGAACACTTGGCCGCCCTGCCGTGCCCATGCGCGCGTCGCCTGCATTTCCGCAAGCAGGTTCTGGCGCTGGTACCACGTAGAGCCTGAACCACGCAACAGCGGGCGCAGCAATCGCAGAGCAGCCCTCTGCGTCAGCGTCGGGTCGCGGCTACCGATGATCGGGTTAGCCGCCACGTAGTCAAGCAGCCGATCGTAACCGGACCGTCCTGCATGGTGCGGCATCTTCAGGGCAATGATGTTCACCTGTGGTGCCGCCACGCCGGAAACCGCCCCCGCCATCATGCTTGCGATCCCCTCAAGCACAGGGCGCGTGGCTGCCGTGGCGTGAACATCCTCCGGCTTCACCGTGATCTGTGGCATGTGCAGGTTTCCCATGGGTTCACCCCGGCGCCGCCACCACCGGCGCGGGGCGTGCACCGGACGTGCGCAGGCACGCGGCGAGTTCCTTCAGGCATTCGTGGTTCCAGTCCGCGGCGAAGCGCCGCGCGGCCCGCGCCATCCCCGCGGCAACGACATCGTCGCTTAGCAGCAAGGCGACGGCGCTGGCGAAATCAGCGGGCGCATCGGCCATGAGCAGGGCGTGCGGTACGGCCCGTTCGAGTCCGTCCGCCCCGCAGCGCGTGGTCACGAGCGGCTTGCCGTAGCCGAGCGCCTCCACGCACTTGACCTTCAGGCCGGTGCCGAACAACACCGGATTCACCACCACGCGCGCGCTGCGGTAGGTCGGAGCGAGGTCGTCCAGCTCGCCAAGCAGGGTGACGCCCGCCGCCGTCACCGCACGGCAAAGGGTTCCGGCCACGGCGATCTCCGTGTCCGGAACGCGGGCACGGATCAGCGGCACCACGCGCTGCATGAAATGCCGAAACGAATCCACGTTGATGGGATTGTCGGAGCCCACCAGAAGCACGCGACGGCTCGCCACGGGCGCCGCCGCCCCATCGAGCTTCACCACATGGCCGACGGTGATCACCGGTCGGCGCACGAGGGTGCGGAAATAGTCCGCCTCGTTGCGCTGGATGGCGATGACCACGTCCGCGCGTTCGAGTCCCCTCGCCTCTTCCGCAGGCGCCGTGGAAAACCAGGCCGCCGTCCTGCCGCGGTTTCGGTAACGCCGATGACGGTTGCCGAAGGCATCGTGGGTATCGATGAGCTTGAGCACCGTGGCCGGGACCTGTTGCAGAACCCGCGACAGGTACACGTATTCGACCATTACCGCATCGGGCTGGATGGCGGTGAGGAGCTTGTGCACGTGGGCGTCGATGGCGGGGTCGTACCAGTCGTCGATAGCAAGCCGGTAGCCGTAATCGAGGCCCAGCCGGCGTGCCAGCCGGCGTAGCATCTGCCGGTAGCGGTTGCGCGGCGCAGTGTAACCGACCGGGTAATAACGCCCATCGAACGCCGCATGCATGGCCGGGGTATCGCCGGTTTCCCGCTGCACGTGCATAAAATGCACCTCGTGCCCGAGGCCGGCCAGGCTTTCCACCAGGCTCAGGATGCGCGCGCGGTTTCCCGACGTGGGTGGCAGCATCGGCGTCGGCGCGATCATCAGGATTTTCATGTTACGGTCCTTGTGCCGACAGTCAGCCCACTGCGCGCTCATCCGCTGAGCTGCGAGTCGGCAACTCGCCGCGCATGCCCACGATCCGGGCGGGGACGCCGATGGCGACGGCACAGGCGGGAACCTCGCCCACTACCACGGCGCCTGCGCCAATCACGGCGCCGCGCCCGATGCGTGCGCCGTCCAGCAGTATCGCGCCGAAGCCGATCCAGGCCTCGTCGCCCACGCTGATCCCGCCGGAGCTTACAAGCGGTTGCTCACGGATCGACGTCGTGCCGTCCATGCCGTGGTTGTAGGAATAGAACGCGCAGTTGGGCGCAATCTCGACCCGGGCGCCGATGGTGAGTGCGCCGAGGTAGGCCGACAGCTGACAGCGCGATTGAATGTGCGTGCCGTCGCCAATGCTGATCCGCCCTCCCTGGCCGGTCTGGACGACGGTGTCCTGGTGGATGTGTACGCCATCGCCCAAGGTGACGTCCGCACCGCCGCTATCACGGTAGAAGAGCACCCGGTCCCCGATGAAGCAGTGCCTGCCCAGGGACAGGCCGGGGTGGAAAAGGTGGGCGCGCGGCGAAAGGTAACCGCGAGGATTCATACCTGCCAACGGCACCCGGCCATACAAGGGCGGCAGGAACAGGCCGGCCAGCCAGCTGGCCGCGCGACCGACACCCTGGCGGTGCGCCTGGCGCATCCAGAGACGCGCCCAGCGTCTGTGCCAGCGCGGTTCTCCTCTCACAGTCACGCGCCGGTTGCTCCCGTGCATGCGAGTCAGCCCCCACCGTGTGCTGCAGGACCGCCCCGGACCCGCCCGGTGAGCAGACGGCGCGCACGGTTCTGCACGAAGCGCAGGAATCTGCGCGCCCGTTGTCGTGCCAGTTCAGGCGCCATGGCCGTGAAGTGGGCATCGATGGCATAACGATCGGCCGCCACGTCGCGCAGTACGCGCGGCGGATGGCGTAGCGGCAGGCCGATGGGACGGGCGGGAATGGCGTAGTGCTGCCGCAATCGCGTCGATTGCACATCGTGTGTCGCCCCGCCCCCGAAGCCGGTGTTCGCAATCAGGTTCACGTAGGGACGGATGCCCAGCCCGCTGTTGGCCCAACAGGCGAAATTCCACTGCTGATCCCAATAGCTGATGTGGTCCGCATGGGCATGGCAGTTGTCGAACAGTCGACGGAAAAAAGGCACCGCGCGGCGATCGCCGAGCACGTCCTCGAGCCAGGGGCTGTCGCGCAGTTCCGGCCAGGCGGCGATGCGGTAGTCGTAGCGGCGCCAGGCACGCGCCCACGTGGCCCAGCCCCAGCACGACAGGGAACGGGTGAAATAGTAGCTGTACGGCCCTTCACGCCCATCCGGGAATACGCTGCGCCCGGAGATGTGCATCACCCGTTCGTCATCCCTGTAGCGCTCCAGCAGCTCCTCGAAGAACGGGAAAGCGGTCGGATCGGGAACGCAGTCGTCTTCGAGGATGACGGCCCGATCGGTCTGCTCGAACAGCCGGCTGATGCCGGTGTGGGGTCGCTTGCCGCAGCCGAGATTGACCGGCGAGTAGTCCTTGACGAGCTCGCAATCCCAGTCGATACGATCGATGACGGCGCGCGTGGCGGCGCACTTCTCCGCATCCTCCGCGCGCCCATCCCTTGGTCCGTCGGCGATGACGAACAGGCGGCGCGGTTTGGCCTTGGCCAGGCTCGACACCAGTCGTGCCGTCGCCTCCGGTCGATTGAAAATGATCAGCGCAACAGCTGTCTGCATACCTACCCCGTACCGAGCGTGACCTCGGTTTTGCGATTGCGTCGGGCGCCCGTGCCGGCACGGGAATGCCAGAACCGTTTCAAGCTCGCCACCGGCCGGTGAGCCAGCTCGCGCAGCACCGCCCGCAACAGACGCATCCTGTTCAACGGAAGGCCCAGGGCCTGCACCTCCTGGCGGTGGAATGCCCAGAACGCAGCGGGCCTCCCTTCCAGGGCGCTGCGCGCCAGGAAGCACAGATATCGCCGCCAGACCTCGCCGAAGCGCGCCCGGTATTCCCCTGGGGTGAGGAACAGCGGACCGTACGTGGTCAGCAGCGCCATGTTCGACAGGCGGATGCGCTCCATAGGGGCGGCCTCGGTCGCCGTGACAGAATCGTCATGACGGCCGATGAAGGTCAGCACCTCATGCACGAACCCGAAGTCGTGAGCACGCAAGGCCTCGTAACAGGCGGCCACGTCCGCGTGCAACCCCGCCCCCGCATAAAACCCGCCCTTGCGCCGGACGAGATCGGCACGGATCAGCAGCGCCGAGGGGGAGATGAACGGATACACCTGTCCGAGCAAGGCCCGTCGGGCCATCTCATGCCCCGTTATGCAGGTCTCGGCAGGCGCAAGGCCGTCACCGACGACCCAGTTGCCCCACAGGCTGTAGGCGCCGATCAGACCTGCCGACGGAAAGCGCTCCGCACTCTCCACCATCGCCCGGGTACAGCGGGCAAACAGGCGATCGTCCGCGTGCACCACCTTGCAGTAGCGGCTCGCTGGAGAGATGCGTGCGAGTGCAGCGTTCCAGTTCGCCATGATGGGCAGCACGCTCCCGTTGCGGTGCACACGGATGCGTGGTTCGCGGCGGGCATAGCGCTCGATGATCGCAGCGCTGCCGTCGTCGCTGTGATTGTCGAGAATGACGTACTCCCAGTTGGCGTATTCCTGAGCGAGAACGCTCTCGATGCACTCGCCGATGTAGCGGGCACCGTTGTAGACCGGCGTGACGAAGCTGACCAGGGGCTCGCTGCACATCGCCCTCGCCGCCTCAGCCGACATGACGCAGTCGGCGCCGTTTGCCGGCCCCCGGCACGTCGCTGGTCTTCCCGGCGGGACGCACGTCCCAGCGCAGCACGGGTGTGACCGCCCCGATGCGCGGCGCATGCATGCGGTAGCCCCGTGCGGTCACGTCGAAGGTGAGCGCGCTCTCGGCGACGTGGACGATCTTCACCCCATGCACATAGGCCATGAGCGTCACGTGATAACGGCCGGGCTTCAACAGGTGGGCGGGCATATCACACGTGGAGACGTAGGCCCCCGGTTCGCGCACCTGCAGTTGGAGCGGACTGTCGTCCACGTCGGTGGTCTCGAACACCACGTCGCCCCGGGCGTCCACCAGCTTGATGAGAATGGACATGCCGCGCATGGGCTGGTTGATGTGATAGCCGATGGCGATTTTGAACGGATCCCCGAAGGCCGGGCTGCTCGCCGGCTGCCCCGTCCTGTCCAGCAGGCGCGCCTCCGCGAGCCAGGTCTCCACACCGGAATCCGGTGCGGCCGAATTGCTCCAGCTGCCGTGGCTTTCGGATCCCTCGGACAGATAGGCACTGATCACCTCGTCGGTAACGCCGTCCATGTGCAGGCGACCGTCCTTGAGCCACACGGCGCGGGTACAGAGCTGGGTTACGGCGCCCATGTTGTGGCTCACGAACAACACCGTACGTCCTTGGCTGGAGACCTCGTCCATCTTGCCGAGACATTTGCGCTGGAAGCTTGCATCACCGACCGCCAGCACCTCGTCGACGATCATGATCTCCGGTTCGAGGTGCGCGGCTACCGAGAACGCCAGGCGCATGGTCATGCCGCTGGAATAGTGCTTGATGGGCGTATCTATGAAACGACCGATCTCGGAAAACTCGATGATCTCGTCCAGTTTCTGTGTGATCTCCTGGCGACGCATGCCGAGGATCGCTCCATTCAAATAGATGTTCTCCCGGCCGCTCAACTCGGGATGAAAACCTGTCCCGACTTCGAGCAGCGAGCCGATTCGCCCGTGAATGTCCGCATAGCCCTCGGTGGGCCGGCTGATGCGGGAGAGGATCTTGAGGAGCGTGGTCTTTCCCGCGCCGTTGCGGCCGACGATACCCACCACTTCGCCGCGGCGGATCTCCAAGGAAATGTCACGAAAGGCCCAGAACGTCTCATCCGCATCGGGTGCCGTTCCACCGTGCAATGCACGGCCGATGCGGCGAAAAGGCGCAGCGAGCCCTTCGGTCAGCAGGGCTCGCATCGGCCTGTTCTTGCGTTGCACCTTGGCGATGTGGAAACGCTTGCCAAGGCCTTCCATGCGGATTGCGGTTTCAGCCATTCATTCCCCCTTTAACCTCGGTTGGCAATGCTGTGCCCGCAGGAGCCGCGTCCAGTTGTCGGTAAAGGTCCAGATAGCTTTGCACCTGTCGCTCCAGTCTGAAGTCCCGGTCCACGATATGCTTGCACTGCCTGCCCAGTGCCTCCCGCTGTGCATCCTCTTCGAGCAGGACGGTGAGACGTTCCGCGAGGCCGGCGGTATCGCCCACAGGGACCCGGTAACCGGTGTGGCCATCGCGTACCAGGTCGGTCACGCCGTCCACGTCGAACGCCACCACCGGCGTACCACAGGCCATGCTCTCCAACAGCACCAGCCCGAACGCCTCGCCCAGCGACGGCAGCACGAACACATCGGCAGCCGAATAGAGCAACACCTTCATGCGCTCGTTGTTCACATAACCGAAATCCATGCACTCCATGCCGGTGTTGCGCGCAAAGCCGGTCCCGCCCTGACCCATGGTGAGCAGCAGACAGCGCCGCCGCAGGTCGTCGGGCAGACGTTTCAGTGCGTCCACCAGCAGGTCGCCGCCTTTGCGCTTGTCAGCGACATTCACCGAGCTGAACATGATCACCTTGCGATCAGGCGCGATGTTGAGCAGCCGCCGGCAGGCGGTGGTGTCCAGGGGACGGTACAGCTCGGTATCGATTCCGTGCGATATGTGATGAACGGGCAGATGGGCGAGCGTGCCCTGCCGCGCCAGCGACGCCAACCCGGAACTGGGGCTTACCACCGTGAACGGCGCCTGGCGCCACACCCAGCGTTTGAGCCGCCATTCCAGATGCGTGTTGTCGCGGCTCACTGCCGGCGCGGTATCGAGGGCCGGGCAGGCCCCGCAACCGCTGCGCCAGCGCTCGCAGGTATAGGCAAAGCCGCAATGGCCGGTCATCGCCCACATGTCGTGGAGCACGAACACCGTCGGCCGCGCATTGCCGAGGCGCGGCAGCGCCAGATAGTTGAAAAAACCATGATGCGTGCCGTGCACCGTGACCACGTCCGCGCTGCGGATCTCGGGGTGACGGTGCATCCGGAACGAGCTGATGCGGTGCACGTCGTTCAAGCCGAGCGCTCGGGTGACCGCTTGCAGGCGCCGTTCCCACTTGCGCGGCCCCGGCAGCTTGTGCACGCCCGGCAGTTCGCCCGCCGGCAGCTCGCAGAGGATGCGTGAATCGACGCCGGCCGCCCGCAATCCCATGTGCAGGCGCGCCATGGCCACCGCGCCCCCGCCCCCGCCGCGCGCCGCGTCGCTCTTCCACAGGTGCACCACCTTCATGGCCGTTTCCTTGCGGTCGGGCGGCTCATACCACGTCAGCGAAGTCGCGTTCCATGCGACGGAAGTAGGCGACACCGCTCACCAGCATCAGCAATGCCGCGCAGGCGGAGACGGCGATCATCGGTCCGGGGGCGGTATTCATGCCGAGCAACGCCCAGCGGAATCCCTCCACCACGCCCACCATGGGGTTCAGGGCATAGGCAGCGCGGACCAGCGGATTCTCGATGAGGGTGGCCGGATAGACCACCGGTGTCATGAACATCCAGGCCTGCACTAAAAACGGCGTGATGTAACGCACGTCGCGATAGCGCACGTTCATGGCGGACAGCCACAGGGAGATCCCCAGGGCGGTGCAGAAGGCGAGCAGGAACAGCAGCGGCAGCCACAACACGTTCAACGTGGGCATGATGCCGTACCACACCATCATCACCAGCAGCACGGAAAACGCCAGCGCAAAATCGACGACGCCCGCGAGGATCGACGCAATGGGCATGGCCAGGCGCGGGAAATACACCTTCCTCAGCAGGTTCTGGGAACCCACCAGCACGTTGGAAGCCTTGCCGACGCCGGTGGAGAAAAAGGTCCACGGCACCAGGGCCGCAAAACTGAACAGTGGATACGGCAGCCCGTCGGAGGGCATCTTTGCCAGGCGGCCGAAAAACAGCGAAAAGATCAGCATGGCAATGAGCGGCTGCAGGATCGCCCAGCTGAAGCCGAGCAGGGTCTGCTTGTAGCGGACCTTGATGTCGCGCCAGGTGAGGAAATAGAGCAACTCGCGGTAACGCCACAATTCACGCAGCGCACTGCTCAGGCAGTCCTTTTCCGCCTGGATACGAATCACTTCCATGCCCCGAGCCGCAGTGCCGGCGGGGCTGTCGATGGCCTGTTCCATGGAGCGTCCTGTGCGTGGGAAATCGGGTGCGGCCGGCGTGGTCAAGCGCCGGCCGCCTTGCGCGGCATATGCGGAGTGGCCTGGGCGAAATACTCGTCCTGCTCCCGGCGCAGCTGGTCGCACAACCGGCCCGGCGGGATCTCCACGTCCGCATAGGTGAGCGCCGTGTCCCTGCTCACCGCCCGTTTCAGGCGACAGCCGACTGCCAGCCCGATGGGCAGGAGCTGCTGCTCACGCGCGACATCGCTGTTTTCCGCCAGGCCGTAGGTCATGTATTCACCCAGGCCGTCGAGCACGGCGCCCGCGGCGAGGTCGATCTTCGCAGCGGCAACCACGTCCACGGTGGGTGCGCCGAGCGGCGCGATGGCCGCATCGTGAAACAGCACGGCCCGTGCCACGGTGTTGGGCACCTCGAAGTGGCAGAGGTGGTAGGGGGTGTAGAAGCAGTACAGCGGCCCCTCCCCCAGTTTGTAGAGATTGAGGTAATGCTGCTGCACCGGATGGTCGCAGGTGCCCAACACGAAGACGCCGGGTCCCGGCTCGGCGCCCACCACGTAATCCACCACGCCGGGCCCCCCCAGCAGGTCATCGAGCGGATACCAGTGCACGGCTTCACGGATCGGCGTGCCTGCGGGCACGGTCGGCCCGTGCATGCCACGCTTGGCAACGCGCATGCCGGTCGCGTTGGCGACGATCGCCTGTTCAAACGAGATCTTCGTGCCGTCGGCGAAGGAGGTCACCATGTTTGGCTTTTGCCTCCAGTGTTTTGCAAAGGCCTCCTGGGTGGTGGGGTTGCGATAAGGGTCGTGCAGCCCCTTGATGTTGCCGCACAGCACCGGCTTCACGCCGATGCCCTTGGCGAAGCGATACAGATTCATGATGACGCCCGGCTGATCGCCGTCGGCGTTGGTGAACACCACGCCCGCCCGGTCCGCGTAGGTCTTGAGGATGGGACCCAGGGTGCCGTCCAGTTCGGCGTTCATGGCGATGACGTGCTTGCCGCGGGCGATGGCCCGCATCACCACCGCGGCGGCGAACTCGACGGTGCCGGTCACCTCGATGATCGCGTCCACCTGCGCCGCTTCGCACAACAGGAACGGGTCGTCAGTAACCGCGCGTTTGCCGCTGGCGATGGCCTGTTCCAGTTGCGCCACGCTGGCCACCTCCGTCACGGCGTTCACGCCCGCCTCGCTGTAGGCACGCCGCGCGCCGTCCACGGAGCGGTTGGAAATGGCCACCACGGTCATCCCCGGCACGGCCGTTTCGATCTGCAGGGCGATACCGCGCGCCATGAAACCGGCCCCCACCATGGCCACACGGATCGGGTTACCGGCCTGCTGCCGCTGTTCAAGGGCCTTGTCGACCAGGATCATGCTCACTCTCCCTGAGTATTGGTCTGTCTCCCGCACACTCCCTCTTCCCCGGGAGTTCTGCTGCCTGTTGCGTAGGTCACGTTGCGCAGCTACGTGACATTCTTCAGGCCGCGGCTTGTCACGTAGGCGCTGGCGCGCCAACGTGACCTACAGCTCTCACACCGTCGTCACTTCGCACTTCAACCCGGCGAAAGCCAGGTCATTCCCGGTACGAAGATGGATTCCGGCCTGCGCCGGAATGACGAATTCTGCTGCCGGTTGCGACCGCGAAATGTGACCAAGAGACGGCCCGGGCGGAGACGGCGTGTGCAGGCAAGCGAATTGGCAGGATTCACGCACGCGCGACGCGCTGCGGCACCTGCACGTCCGGCCAGGCCGTGTCCTTGGCGGAGATGGACGCGACGGCCAGGGGCCAGTGAATGCCGATGGCAGGATCGTCGTGGCGCAGGCCGCGTTCCGCCGTGGGCGTGTAGAACTCGGACACCTGGTAGAACGCCTCCGTGTTGTCCTGCAAGGTTTGGAAACCGTGCGCAAAACCTTGTGGTACGAACAGGGCCCGATGGTTGTCGGCAGTGAGCTCCACGCCCGTCCACTGCAAATACGTGGGCGACTCTGGGCGGAGGTCGACGATCACGTCGTAGAGCGCCCCGCGGGTGCAGCGCACCAGCTTGGCCTCTTCATGGGGGGCCACCTGATAGTGCATGCCGCGCAAGGTGCCCTTGCGCCGGTTGAAGGAGATGTTCGCCTGCACCACCCGCGGTATCAGGCCGTGTTCTGCCAACTCGCGCTCGCAAAATCCGCGGGCGAAAAAGCCCCGCTCGTCTTCCAGCGGCTGGATGTCGATGATGAACGCGCCGGGCAGTTCGGTTTCGGTAAAACGCATGGCAGTCCCTCGCAAAGGTGGACGGCGCGCGGGTGTCCGTGACGCGCGCCCCAGGAAGCAGCCCGGCGGATGCCGGGCGGTGAGGCCTCAAACCGCGAGCCTGTTTTCCAGGCGCCAGTTGAGCGCCTCGTCCAGGCGCCCCCGCGCCCGCAGGTCGGCGAGCACACGCAGGCGCATGTATTGCGAGTTGCGGAAATTGCCATTGTTGAAACCCATCTGTTCGAGCCCCGCCTTGAGCTCGCCGATGGATTGTTCGATGGGCACCTGCGGCAGGTGATCCGCCGCAAGGCGCTGGTACAGGCTGAAGTCCACCCGATAGGAACGCTTGTCGGGTGGCGCGTCCGGATTGATCACGATGGCGACGCCCGGGATCTGCGCCTGCACCGCCAAGGCCAGGTCGCGGATCTGAAAATTCCATTCGTTGCGGCCCACGTTCACGGCCAGGAACGCGCCGCCGTTGGCGGGTTCGCGGTCCACCGCCCACTCCATGGCACGGGCCATGTCCTTGATGTCGATGAGCGGGCGCCACGGCGTGCCGTCGCTCAGGATCTTGATGGTGCCCGTAGCGATGGCCGAGGCCACGAAGTCGTTGAGCACCAGGTCGAGGCGCAGCCGCTCGCTCATGCCGCAGGCGGTCGGAAAGCGCAGGCTGGTGATCACGAAGTTCTCGTCCGCGAGCTCCCGGATGTTTTGTTCGGTAGCGATCTTGGAGCGGGCATAGGCGGTGAGCGGATTCAGTTCCGACTGCTCCGAGCGCGCCTCCCCTTCCGCGTAGCCGTAAACACTGCAACTGGAGGCGAATACGAAGGCGCGCACGCCGGCCGCCTTGGCCATATTCGCGAGGCGCGCGCTGGCCTCGTAATTGACCTCGCGGGTCACCTGCTCGAAGGCGTTGCCCATGGGATCATTGGAGATGGCGGCGAGGTGGATCACCGCGTCCACACCCTGCATCACCTCCGCCCCGACATGACGCACGTCGGCGAAGTACTGCATATTGCAGCCGGTTTCCGGAAGGAAGTCCCCGCCGGTCAGGCAATGGGCGAAGTAGCCATTGTCCAGCCCCATGATGGTGGCGGCCGGCCAAGTGTCGCGCAGACGGCGCACGACCGTGGGGCCGATGTAGCCCATGTTTCCGGTGACCAGGATCTTTCGAACATCCCTCACGATAGGCTCCTTGTGATCTCGTCGCAGATGTAATTGGAGAACGGGATGGAACACGTCCAGCCGGGCGATACGGCGTTCAGGATGTGCATCGAACGGTGATCGCCTTGCAGCACGAAGTCCATCTCCAGTTTGCGTTTCTTCATATCGAGCAGTTGCGCGCGGATCCCCGCCGGCGCCCAGTGCCGGAAGTCGCTCTCGCGGATGCCCTTGGCCAGGCTGGTCGCCAGGGCGACCATGTGCCGTCGCGTGCGCTTGCGGATCTCGGTGATGGAGAGCCGCTTGAAATCGAAGTCCGAGTTGATGAACAGACCAAGGCCGCGCAGCGAGATGTCCAGAAGCTCGCCGAACCGGAAATTTTTCAGGCCGCGGTACTGTTCGCGCCATAAGGCCGGCAAGGCGGTGGGGCCGAGCTTGATGCCGCCGTCCGCCACCAGGGTGACATGCACGCCGAGGAACGGCTGCTTGAGATCGGGCACTGGGTAGATGTTGGTGCGAAAGCCCGCGGCACCGGCATTGCCTTTCAGGTAAAGCCCCTTGAACGGCAGGATGCGGTACTGCTCGCTGAAGCCGAAGTCGCGGGCGACGCTGTCGGCGTACAGCCCGGCCGCATTGACCACGTAACCGGCGGCCATGGGGCCGCGGCTGGTGATGACCCGATCGCCGTCCCGGCGCACATAGGCGGTGCCGCGTTCGATCGCCACGCCCAGGCGGCGGGCGTCCCCTTCAAGGGCCGCCATGACGGCGGTCGGCACCACGGAAGCCGTATTCGGTGAAAACAGCGCGCGCCGCCAGGTGACGGCGCGCGGCTCGATCTCGCGGGCCGTCTTCGCGTCCACCTCCACCAACTCGATGCCGTTGTGGCGTGCCCGGCACAGCAGTTCGTCCAGCACGCGGTCCTCGGCCTCGTCGCGCGCCACCACCAGCTTGCCGCAGCGGTTGATGGGCAGCCCCTTCCGCTCGCAGTATTCCGCCAGCAGGCGGTTGCCTTCGCGAGTGAAGCGCGCCTTGAGGCTGTCGGCGGTGTAATAGAAACCGGCGTGCAGTACGCCGCTGTTGCGGCCACTGGCGTGCTCGCCGCAGTGCGCCTCTTTTTCCAGCAGTCGCACCGTGCAATCGCCATGGCGGCGTTTGAGTTCCATCGCAACATTGAGTCCGATGACACCCCCGCCGACGACCAGGAAATCGGGATTGCCCATGCCTACCAGACCTTCCAGGGGGCCTTGCCGCTGTTCCAGAGCTGTTCCAGGGTGAACTTGTCGCGCAGGGTATCCATGGGATGCCAGAAGCCTTCGTGTTTGAAGGCTGCGAGCATGTTGTCGTTGGCCAGCCGTTCGAGCGGCTCCCGCTCCCAACTGGTGTCGTCGCCGTCGATGTACTCCAGGACTTCCGGTTCCAAGACGAAGAATCCGCCGTTGATCCAGGCCCCGTCACCGTCGGGTTTTTCCTTGAAGGAGAGGATGCGGCTGTTGTTCGCCTCCAGGGTGAAGGCCCCGAACCGCCCCGGCGGCTGGGTGGCGGTGAGCGTGGCCAGGGCGCGCTGGCTGCGGTGGAAGGCGATGGCCTCGCTGATGTTCACATCGGCGAGCCCGTCGCCGTAGGTGCAGCAAAACGTGCCTTTGCCGACGTAGTCGGCGACGCGTTTCAAACGGCCGCCGGTCAGGGTGGTTTCGCCCGTGTCCACCAGGGTCACGCGCCAGGGATCGGCGCCGTTCTGGTGCACCTCGGCCTGGTTCGCCCGGAGATCGAAGGTGACGTCCGAATGGTGCAAGCGGTAGTTGGCGAAATACTCCTTG
>JALOAT010000058.1 GCA_023228645.1 Gammaproteobacteria bacterium
CATGTACAGCACCACGCTTTTCGCGTTAACTTCTTCCACTTGGGTCGCCTGAGTCATTTCTCTCTCCCGTTTGTGATGATTCGGTTGGGAGGGTACTCTGGCGGCCCTTCTTGCTCATAGTTTCTACAAAATTGGACGCAGCTCTTCCTCAGATGCGCCGAACCCAACACACGCTTCGCGACACCCGAGCTACGAGTGCCTACTAGCGCCTACGCTTACTGCGCATGGCACACATCACCATCGACGGCCGCGAATTCGAGATCGATGACGGCGATAACCTGCTGGCGGCGATGCTCGCGGTGGGTGTCGACATCCCGTACTTCTGCTGGCACCCGGCGCTCGGCTCGGCGGGCGCGTGCCGTCAGTGCGCCGTGAAGCAGTACAAGGACGCCGATGATCACAAGGGTCGGCTGGTGATGGCGTGCATGACGCCGGTTCAGGATGGCGCACGATTCTCTATAGAGGATGCCGAGGCGCAGGCGTTCCGCCGCAGCGTCATCGAATGGCTCATGACCAATCATCCCCATGACTGCCCGGTGTGCGACGAGGGCGGCGAGTGTCATCTGCAGGACATGACCGTGATGACAGGTCACGTCTATCGCCGCTACCGCTTCCATAAGCGCACGCACCGCAACCAAGACCTCGGGCCCTTCGTTGCCCATGAGATGAATCGTTGCATCGCCTGTTATCGCTGTGTGCGCTTCTATCGCGATTATGCGGGCGGCACCGATCTGGACGCCTTCGCCACACGCAACCGGGTGTACTTCGGTCGGGCGCAGGATGGTGTGCTGGAGAGTCCGTTCGCCGGCAACCTGGTGGAGGTGTGTCCCACCGGCGTGTTCACGGACAAGACCCTGGCGCGGCACTACACGCGCAAGTGGGACCTGCAATCGGCGCCTTCGCTGTGTGTGCACTGTGGCACCGGCTGCAACACCTTCGTGGGTGAGCGCTATGGGACGGTGCGGCGCATCGGCAATCGCCATCATCCCGAAGTGAACGGCTGGTTTTTGTGCGACCGCGGCCGCTTCGGTTACGAACACGCCAACGCCCCGGAACGGCTCACCACTCCACGGCTGGGGCGCGGCGATGCACAGCGGCGGCTGGCGGCGGAGGAGGCACTGGCCGCTGCGCGCGGTGCGCGGCTGCTCGGCATCGGCTCGCCGCGCGCGAGCCTGGAAGCCAACCACGTCTTGCGCACACTGGTCGGTGCGGAGAACTTCAGCCCCGGTTTTTCCGCGGCGGAGTTGCAGCTCGCGCGCCAGGCGGTCGCGCTGCTGCAAGCGCCGCCGGCGCGGCGGTTGAGCCTGGCGGGGCTGGCGCAGGCCGATGCGGTGGTCGTGCTCGGCGAGGACATGATGCAGACCGCGCCGCGCTTGGCGCTCTCACTTCTGCAGGCGCGCCGCAGTGCGGCGCTCGCGGGCGCCGACGGGTTGGACATCCCGCGCTGGCAGGATGTCTCGGTGCGCGACGCGACGCCCGGTGTGCAGAGTCCCCTCGTGGTGATCACGCCGGTGCCGGGGATGCTGGACGGCGCAGCCACGCAGGCCCTGCGTCTCGCGCCCCGTGAGATCGCGGCGCTGACACGCGCCACTGCCAAACAGCTGGAGAGGCCCACTGCCGGAAGCGACGGGCGCGCCAAGGAACTGGCCGCGCTACTGGGTGGTGCGCGGCGGCCGGCCGTGGTCACGGGCATCGCCCAGGGCAGCGCCGAGGTGCTCGCGGCGGCGGCGGAGCTGGCCCGCGCGTTGGCGCAGCGCTGTCCCGAGGCGGGATTCGTGTGCGCGCTGCCCGAGTGCAACACCCTGGGCGCGGCATTGTTCGAGGGCCCGAGCGTGGAGGCGTTGCTGGCGCGGTTGGGCGAGGGCGGGGCGGACACCCTGGTGGTGGTGGAAAACGACCTCACCCGCCGCGTGGGCGCGGCGCAGCTGGCAGAGGCGCGGGCATGGGCGGCGCAGATCGTCGCTATTGACATGCTCGCCCATGACACTACGCGCCTCGCCGACGTGGTGCTGCCGACCGGGAGTTTTGCCGAAGACACCGGCACGCTGGTGAATTACGAAGGACGTGCACAGCGGCGCCACGCCGCCATGCCGCCGGCCGGCGAGGCGCGTGCGAGCTGGCGCTGGTTGACGGCCTTGGGTGAGGTGCTGGGTCGAAGCATGGCGCTTGAAAACCTCGCGGCGGTGACCGACCATCTCGCGGCGTCGCTGCCCGTGTTCGCTGCATTGCGCAGCTCGTTCAATGCAGCGAAGCAGGCGATTCCCCGCCAGTCGCAGCGTTACAGCGGGCGCACGGCCATGAGTGCCCATCGCAGTGTGTTCGAACCGCCGCCGCCCCGCGACGGCGACTCGCCGCTGGTGTTCTCCATGGAAGGCGACCAGCGCGCCGCGCCCGCCGGGCTGGAGCCCCGCTACTGGCGGCCGGGCTGGAACTCGCCGCAGGTCGGTATGTTCATGCAGCGCGAGCTGGCAGGGCTGAAACCATCGGGCGATACCGGCGTGCTGCTATTCGACGGCCGTGCCGCTGTAAAGATGAAGTTGCACGCAACGGACAATACGCCCGCCGAGGCGCTGCTCGCGGTGGCGGTGCATCACCTGTTCGGCAGCGAGGAGTTGTCCGCCCGTGCCCCGGCCGTGGCGATGCTGGCGCCCGCGCCCTACGTGGTCATGAACGCGCGTGTGGCGGCGCAGTACGGCTGTGCGGAAGGCGATAGCGCCGTGGTCGAGGTGGCTGGCGCGCGCCATGCGCTGCCGGTGCGCATCGATGCACTCGCCGACGGCGTGGTCGGGCTGCCTATCGGCATCGGCCCGCTGCGCGGCCTTTCACTGCCCGCGCCGGTGCGCCTGGAGGCCACATGAGCGAGCTGGTCGCCACGCTCGGGCTGTCGGTGGCCGTGTTGGCGGTGGTGCTTACTTTGGCCGCCATGAGCATCTGGCTGGAGCGCCGGCTGCTCGCGCTGTGGCAGGACCGCTACGGCCCCAATCGCGTCGGCCCGTTCGGGTTGCTGCAGGTGGTGGCCGACGCGGTGAAGATCTTCACCAAGGACGACTGGACGCCGCCCTTCGCCGATCGGGTGTTGTTCGTGGTGGCGCCCACCCTGGTGGTGGCTACCACCTTGATGGCCTTCGCCGTGGTGCCGTTCGCGCCGGGCGTGGTGGTGAGCGGCCTGTCGCTCGGCCTGCTGTTCTTCATTGCCATGTCGGCGCTCGGCGTGTACAGCGCCATCTTCGCGGGCTGGGCCTCGAACAATAAATATGCCCTGCTGGGCAGCCTGCGCGCCTCGGCCCAGGTGATCAGTTACGAGGTGTTCCTGGGGCTTTCGGTGCTCGGCGTGGTGGTGCAGGCCGGCTCCTTCAATCTCACGGACATCGTCGAGGCCCAGCGCGGGCTGTGGTTCGTGGTGCCGCAGTTCATCGGCTTCGTGCTGTTCCTCATGGCCGGCACCGTGGAGGCGCACCGGCTGCCCTTCGATCTGCCGCTCGCCGAGACGGAGTTGATCGCCGGTTATCACACGGAGTATTCGGGCCTGAAGTTCGGCCTGTTCTACGTGGGCGAATACCTCGGCATGCTGCTGATCTCCGCCATGACCGTGACGCTGTTCCTGGGCGGCTGGCACGGGCCGTGGCTGCCGCCGCTGGCATGGTTCGCCATCAAGGCCTTCGCGGTGATGGTGCTGTTCATCCTCATGCGTGCGGGGTTGCCGCGGCCGCGCTACGACCAGCTCATGGCCTTCGGCTGGAAACTCATGTTGCCGCTGTCCATCGTCAACCTGCTGATCACCGGGGCCGTGGTGGCCTGGCGCTGACATGCAACACCCCCGCGGCAGTTCCTCGCTGCTCGGCGCACTGCGCGCCATGGTCAATGCGGTGGCCACCCTGTGGGTTGTTTTCGTCCATGCAGTGCGCCGCCGTGAGACTCAACAGTATCCCGAGGAGAAGCCGCGCATCGCGCCGCGCTGGCGCGGGCGCATCATCCTGTCCCGGGACCCGGACGGCGCCGAGCGCTGCGTGGCCTGTTACCTGTGCGCCGTGGCCTGCCCGGTGGACTGCATCGCCCTGCAGGCCACCGAAGACCCGGGCGGACGGCGTTATCCCGCGTTCTTTCGCATCAACTTCTCACGCTGCATCTTCTGCGGCTTTTGCGAGGAGGCCTGCCCCACCTACGCCATCCAGCTCACCACCGATTTCGAGATGTGCGAGTACCGCCGGGAAAACCTGGTCTACGAAAAGGAGCATCTGCTCATCGACGGACAGGGCAAGTATCCCGGCTACAATTTTTTCCGTGTCGCCGGCGTGGCGGTGGACGGAAAGGCCCGCGGCGAGGCGCGTAACGAGGCCCCGCCGGTGGATGTGCGCAGCCTGCTGCCCTGAGCGGGAGGACGCCATGGAAACGGACTTCATGTTTGCGGCGGCCCTCACGCTCATCGCCGCCGTGTTGGCGGTGACGCGCGCCAACGCGGTGCACGCGTTGCTCTATCTCATCATCGCGCTATTGGGTGTGGCCGTGATCTTCGCGTCGCTCGGCGCCCCGTTCGCCGCCGTGTTGCAGGTGATCATCTATGCGGGCGCGATCACCGTGCTGTTCGTGTTCGTGGTGATGATGCTCAACCTGGGACCTGCCGCCGAGGCGCGCGAGCGACACTGGCAGCCCCCCGGGAGCTGGCTCGGCCCGGGCATGATCGGCCTGCTGCTGTTCGCCGAACTGGTGCTCATCGTCATGCACGGCGACGCGGCGGGTGCGGGTGGCGTGGTCGATGCCAAACAGGTGGGCATGGCCCTGTTCGGGCCTTACCTGATCGTGGTGGAGCTGGCCTCGCTGCTGTTGCTGGCAGGACTCGTGGTGGTGTGGCACGTGGGCCAGGGCGGCATCGGAGAGCGCCGGTGACGGCGACGCCCGTGGTGCTGACGCTGGCGGCCGCGCTGATCGTGATCGGCATGGCGGGTGTGCTGGCGCGGCGTAACCTGATGTTCATGCTGGTGTCGGTGGAGCTGGTATTCAACGGCGCCGGCCTCGCGTTCATCGCAGCGGGCGCCCATTGGGCGCAGCCCGACGGTCAGGTGATGTTCCTGCTCATTCTCAGCGTGTCCGGTGCGGAGACCGCCACGGCGCTGGCGCTGATGCTGCGTCTGGAGCGGCATTACGGCACGCTGGACGTCGATGCAATGAGGCAGTTGCGGGACTGACGCAACACGGATGCGCCGCGCCGGGCGCTCGGATCACTTCATGGACGAGCCCGCCGTACTGCTGTGGCTGGTGCCGGCCCTGCCGCTCGCGGGGGCGCTGGTGCTCGCCCTGATGGGACGACGTTGGCCGGAGACGTGGATCGCGCGCCTGGCCTGCGCCACGGTCGCGGCCTCCGCGGTGCTGGCGGCGATCATGGGAGCGGACTACCTCGCGGCACCGGGCGCGCGGGTGCAGGTGCTGTGGTCGTGGTTCACGGCGGGCGAGCTTTCCCCTGCGGTGGCGCTGCGCCTCGATGGCTTGTCGCTGGTGATGGTCGCGGTGATCACCGGCATTGGCTTTCTGGTCCACCTCTATTCGAGCGCGTACATGGCCGGTGAAGAGGGCTATGGGCGCTACTTCGCCTGGCTGAACCTGTTCGTCGCCGCCATGCTGGTGCTGGTGCTCGCCGACGACCTGCTGCTGCTGTTCGTGGGCTGGGAACTGGTCGGGCTCTGCTCCTACCTGCTCATCGGCTTTTGGTATCGCGACCCGGCCAACGGCGCCGCCGCGCGCAAGGCGCTGATCATGACCATGGCCGGCGATGTGCCCCTGGTGATCGGCCTGCTGCTGCTTTTTTCCAGCCTCGGCAGCACGGCCATGCCGACGCTGCTTGGGCAGGCCGCCGAGTCCTGGCCACCGGGCACGGCGCTGCCCATCACCGCCGCGCTGCTGCTGGCCTTCGGCGCCATCGGCAAATCGGCGCAGCTTCCCCTGCACACCTGGCTGCCGAGCGCCATGGCCGGTCCCACACCGGTCAGCGCGCTCCTGCACGCGGCCACCATGGTGACGGCCGGCGTGTACCTCATCGCGCGCCTGCACCCGTTGTTCGCCCTCGCGCCGCCGGTGCTCGCCTTCCTCGCCTGGCTCGGTGCGATCACGCTGTTGCTCGCGGGCCTGCATGCCCTGGTGCAAAACGACATCAAGCGCGTGCTGGCCTGGTCCACGGTGAGCCAACTGGGTTTCATGTTCATGGCCCTCGGCGTGGGCGCGGTCACCGCGGCCATGTTCCATCTGTTCGTGCATGCCTTCTTCAAGGCCTTGCTGTTTCTCGCCGCGGGCGTCGCCATCCTGGCCCTCGGCCACGAACAGGATTTGCGGCGCATGGGCGGGCTGCAACAGCGCGCGCCATGGGCCTTCTGGGGATTCCTGGCGGGCGGCGCGTCCCTGGCGGCGGTGCCTTTCATCAGTGCGGGATTTTTCAGCAAGGAGCTGATCCTCGCGGCGCTGTGGCAGCGCGGCGGTGGCGCCCTGTGGGCCGTCGCCTGGGTGGGCGCGGTGCTGACCGCCGCCTACATCACGCGCGCTTTCATCATCGGTTTCCTCGGTGCGCCGGTGACACCGGCGACGGGCGCCACCGGTTGGCGCATGCACCTGCCGGTGGCGCTCCTCGTGCTGCCGACGTTGGGGGCGGGTTGGCTGGCGCCGCCTTTCGGTGCGCTCCTCGCGCCGGCGAGCGGTGCAACACTGCCAGCAACGGAAACAGCGTTTCTACCGGCGCTGTTGGCTGCCCTGGCGCCGCTGCTCGGCATCGCGTTCGCCTGGTACGCGCTGCATCGGCGGCCGGCATCCGCACCGCCGCGCCTCGCGTCCGTGCAAGACACGGGCTTCGATCGGTTCTACGGGGCGTGGGTGCGCGGGCCTTATCGACGTTTGGCGCAGCGCCTGGCGGATGATCCCTTCGATCGACCCTTCATGGCCGCGGCACACCTGGCGCACTTCCTGTGGCAGGTGTTGAGCGCCACCCAGGATGGCCGCCTGCGTCGCTATGCGCTGGTGCTCGTCGCCGGTACCGCGGTGTTGCTGGCCATGGTGATGACATGACCCTGGTGTTCATCATCGCCGTGCTGCTGTTGGGCGGGTTGCTGGCCTGGTGGCTGGAGCGTCTCGGCCGAGGTGTGCCGCAGCGTGTGGCCCTCGCCGCGATCGTGATCGCGCTCGGCACCGTATTCACACTGTTCGGCGACTCAAGTGAATGGCGTGCGCACTGGCGCGTGCCCTGGATTCCGCACTTCGGCATCGAACTGCACGTAGGTGTGGACGGCCTATCCCTGCCGCTGGTGCTGCTCGCGCTGCTGCTCGGCGCCGTCGCCGTGCTGGTGGCCTGGCGCGTGCGTGAGCGGCCGGGATTTTTTCAATTCAACCTGCTGTGGAGCCTGGCCGGCATGGTGGGCGTGTTCGCCGCCCTCGACCTGTTCCTGTTCTTCGTCTGCTGGGAGGTGATGCTGGTGCCCATGTATTTCCTCATCGCCCTGTGGGGCCATGAGCAACGCCAGCGTGCCGGTTTCAAGTTCTTTCTTTTCACCCAGGCCAGTGGACTGTTGTTGCTCACTGCGGTGGTGGCACTGGCGTTCTCCGCACCAGGCGGCCCCCGCTTCGATTACCTCGCGCTGCTCGACGGCGCGCGCGCGCCCGCCGCGCGGTGGATCGCGGCGGGCTTTCTCGCCGCCTTCCTGGTGAAACTGCCCGCGCTGCCGTTGCACACCTGGCTGCCTGATGCGCACACCCAGGCACCCACGGCGGCGAGCGTGCTGCTGGCGGGCGTGCTGCTCAAGACCGGGGCCTACGGGCTGCTGCGCTTCGTGCTGCCGCTGTTCCCGGAAACCGCCCAGGCGGTGGCGCCCGCGCTCATGGCGCTCGGCGCCGCGGGCGTGCTCTACGGCGCGGTGCTGGCGTTCGCCCAGGACGACGTGAAACGCCTGGTGGCCTACACCAGTGTGAGCCACATGGGTTTCGTGCTGCTGGCGGTGTTCGCATGGAACAGGGTGGCCTGGCAGGGCGCGGTGATGCAGATGCTGGCCCACGGGCTCGCCACCGGCGCGCTGTTCGTGATTGCGGGCGCGTTGCAGGAGCGTGTGCACAGCCGCGCGCTGAGCGCCATGGGCGGGCTCACCGCAAGGGTGCCGCGCCTCGCGGCCTTCGGCATGTTCTTCGCCATCGCCGCCTTCGGCCTGCCCGGGCTCGGCACCTTCATCGGCGAATTCCTGTCCCTGCTCGGGGCGTTTCAGGCCAACGCGATCATCGCCGCGGTGGCCGCCCTGGGCATGGTGCTGTCGGCGGTGTATGCGCTCAGCCTCATCCAGCGCGCCTTCCACGGCCCGCCGGGCGAACACCGGCTTCGCGACCTGGGGCGGCGCGAAAGCGGCGTGCTCGCGCTCATGGCGGTGGGCCTGCTGTGGCTCGGCCTGGCACCGCAGCCGGTCTTCGACCTGACGGCGCACCCCTTGCAAGCTTTGGCGGGAGGGTGATGTGGTCCTGGAAGAAAAATTCAACGCAGAGGCGCAGAGGGCGCAGAGAACGCAAAGAGGGAAGTTTTTTGCGGCAGTTTGTGTAACGGCAGGAGGCTGAACGTTTTGGCAAGGATTAAACGCAGTACGTTTTCTTTCCTCTGCATCTCTGCGCCTTTGCGTTGGGCTGTGTAGATGCAGGCCGCGGAGCTGCTCGCGTTGTTGCCCATCATGCTGCCGGCCGTGGCCGCCATGGCGGTGCTGCTGCTGGGCAGTTTCGTGCCGCGGCACGGGCTCCTGGCCACCATCGCCACGGCGGGGTTACTCGGTGGCCTGGTCGCCGTGATCGCGCTGCGCCCGCGCGTGCCGCTCGTTTCCATGGGACTCCTGGCGTTCGACGGGCGCGCGGCGTTCTTCTGGCCGCTGTTGCTCGGCGCAGCACTGGCGGTGGTCGCGCTCGGCTTCGGTTTCCTGCGTGCGCGCCCGGTGCGCGGGGAGAGGCATCACCGCGAGTTCTATGTGCTGCTGTTGCTGGCCACCACCGGCGCGCTCACCCTGGCGGCGGCGGTGCATGTAGCCGTGATGTTCGTGGGACTGGAACTGCTGAGCCTGAGCCTGTTCGGCCTGCTCGCCTACGAGGCCGAGCGGGAACGCGCGCTGGAGGCGGGCGTGAAGTACATGGTGCTCGCCACCCTGTCGTCGGGTTTCCTGTTGCTCGGTCTTGCGCTCCTCTACGCCGAGACCGGCTCCTTGCAGCTGGCGCCGTTGCCCATGACGGAGCCCTGGTCGCCTTATCTGCTCGGCGGCGTGGTGCTGGTCGTGGTGGGATTGGGCTTCAAGATGTCTTTGGTGCCGCTGCACATGTGGACGCCCGACGTGTACGAGGGGGCCTCCGCACCGGTGAGCGCCTTCATCGCCTCGGTGTCGAAGATTGCCGCCGCGGCGTGGCTGCTGCGGTTTCTCGAGACCACGGAGGCGTGGTCCCTGGCGCCCGTGGCGCTGGTGCTCGCCATGCTGGCCGGCGCCTCCATGCTGGTGGGCAATCTGCTCGCCCTGGCCCAGGAAAACCTCAAGCGCCTGCTCGCCTATTCCTCCATTTCCCATCTGGGCTACCTGAGCCTGCCGCTGGTCGCGGGCGGTCCCTTGGCGGGCGAGGCGGTGGCGTTCTATGCGACCGCGTACGTGCTCATGCTGCTGGCCGCCTTCGGCGTGGTGGCGCTGCTGTCAGAGGGAACGCCCGGCCATGAGGTGGTGCAGGTGCGCGCCTATCACGGCCTGTTCTGGCGCTGTCCCGTACCCGCGGCGGTGCTGGCCGTGGCGCTGGTGTCCCTGGCGGGCATTCCCCTCACCGCGGGTTTCGTGGCCAAGTTCTACGTGTTCGCCGCGGGCGTGCAGGCGGCGCTGTGGTGGCTGCTCGCGGCACTGGTGATCGGCAGCAGCGTCGGTCTGTATTTTTATCTGCGCGTGCTGGTTACCCTGTTCGCCACCCGCGCCGCGGAGCGCGACAGGCCCGTCGCGAGCATGGCGGGCGGCGTGCTGGTAGCGTTGTTCGCGGCCATCGTGTGGTTGGGCGTGTTGCCTGCGCCGCTGATGCAGCTTGCGGGCGGGGCGCCGTGATGAGCTAGCTTTTGTGTATGTTCGGGCGCGGATTCAGGCTGTTCCGGTTGCTCGGGTTCGAGGTGCGCGTCGACCCGAGCTGGATCTTCCTGGCCCTGTTGGTGGCGTGGAGTCTCGCCCAGGGCCTGTTCCCGGTGTATGCGCCGGGCATGCGCGTGGGCAGTTATTGGCTGCTCGGCCTGGCCGGCGTCATCGGCCTGGTGCTGTCCATCGTCATCCACGAGTTTTCCCATTCCCTGGTGGCGCGCCGCTTCGGATTGCCCATCGGTGGCATCAGCCTGTTTTTGTTCGGCGGCGTGGCCGAGATGACGGACGAGCCGCCGGCGCCCAAGGCGGAGTTCCTCATGGCCGTGGCCGGTCCGCTCTCCAGCTTCGCCCTGGCCGGGCTGTTCGGCGGCCTGGAGTCCGCGGGCAGCGCGCAGGGCTGGCCCAACTGGCTCATCGCGCTGATGTTCTACCTGGCCTACCTCAACCTGGTGTTGGCGATCTTCAACCTGCTGCCCGCTTATCCGCTGGACGGCGGGCGCATGTTGCGCGCCGGCCTGTGGGCCTGGCGTCGCGACATCCACAAGGCCACCTACATTGCCGCAATGCTGGGGCGCGGATTCGGCATCGGGCTGATCGTCATCGGCGTGGTCACGGCCCTGAGCGGCTATCCGGTGAGTGGCTTGTGGTGGATCCTCATCGGCCTGTTCCTGCGTGTTGCCGCGGACAACTCGTACAAGCAACTGGTGCTGCGCGAGCGCATGGGCGGCGCGCCGGTAAGCCGCTTCATGAGCGAGCGGCCGGTGACCGTGAATCCCGACACCACGCTGCGCGACCTGCTCGAACAGTACGTATACAAGTACCACCATAAGCTCTATCCGGTGGTGGCGGATGGCCAGGACGAGCTGCTCGGTTGCGTGAACACCTCGCAACTGAAGGGCTTGCCCACCGAGACCTGGGAGCGCGCCCGGGTGCGCGATATCTCGCGCAGCTGCGACCCGGAGACCACCGTGACCGCCGACTCCGCCGCGGCACAGGCGCTGTCGCTGATGCTGCGCACCGGTAACAGCCGCCTGGTGGTGACCGACGGCCACCGCCTCGCCGGCGTGGTGACCTTGAAGGACCTGCTGCGGGACTTCGGGACACCGTGAAATCAAACGCGATAGAAAAATCATTCAACGCAGAGGGCGCAGAGAACACAGAGAATGCTCTCTCACCAAGTTTTATTGCAGGTCACGTGCGAAGCTACGTGACATCTTCGGTGAGATGTCATGCGCGCTGTCACGTAGGCGCTGCGCGCCAACGTGACCTACGTCGTGCTGGGTTCGTGATTTATCCCAATATTATTCGTAGGTCACGTTGCGAAGCTACGTGACATGGATTGGTGAGATGTCGCCGCCGCGCTGTCTCGTAGGCGCTGTGCGCCAGTGACAGACGGCGGCGGTGCGTTGGGTCTTGGTTCAGCGCGGGTGGAAGGTCAGGCAGTGCACGTTGGTGTTCTGGTAGCCCACTTCGATGCCTTTCGCGCTGCACTCGAAGTCGTCGTTGAACGTGCAGCTTGTGACTTTGCAGGCACCGACACCGGCCTGTACCTGTGTCTTGCGCGTGTGGCTCGATGCGCCCATGTAGGTGTCGCAATCCGGGGCGCTGCCTTCGCCGACCGTTATCGCATTGGCGTGACAGCCCTTGTTGATGTTGTAAACACAGTCAGATACGGCACACTGACTCACTACCGGTATGTCGAAGCAGAGTTTGGCCATGACATCCTCCGTTACGTCGCCGGATGAAGCGTAGCGGATCCGGGGAATGTAATGTTGACAGTTGGTGATCCCGGATTCCGCTACGCTGCATCCGGGCTACAACAGCCGAACGACGTCACGCTTCCAGCAGGCAGACGGCGCCCGGACGTTCCACGAGCATCACGAGACTTTCGGACAAATACAGCTCGTGATGGATGCCGTCCTGGCGGGCGTAACCGGCCATCAGATCCTGGCCGATGATGATGCGGCCGACGCGTGAATCCACCAGTGCACCGCCCTTGACGGGCGCCTTATACACGCCGAGCTCGCACAGGCTGCGCAGGTGCTCCAGTTGCAGCAGCTCGGTGTCCTCGTAGCGCTGGAACAGGCTGTTGTAGAGCACGGGCGCAAGGGCCAGGGCGTAGGGCCCGTGGAATCCGTTGCCGTCCAGCTTGTTTACGGCCGCAAGCACGTCGTTTAGCGCCTGTTCGGTGTGGCTCCAGTCGCCGATGCGGTGCAGCGCCTTGCCGTCGACCGTGAGCAACCCCGGCAGGTGGAAGTCGTCACGACCGTAGTAGATGAATTCCTCTTCGCGGCGTGCGACGGCCTGTGCGGCGTCGAACACCGCGGTGAGGTGTAACGGCTGGCCCAGGTGGCGAAATCCCTCGATGCGCCGGAGGCTGAGCTGAAAGCTGCGCCGCAGCATGGGCATGGAAATCGCGCGGCTGATCACCGCGCCCGCCTCGCCGGGGCCCGGCTCGCGGCAATAGCCGTCTTCACCGACTTCGATGGCAGTCAGGCCGAGGCCGTAGGGGCCCTCCACCGGCAGGAACCGCCTTCCGGTGAGCAGGTCGCGGGCAGCGCTCACGGCGGTTTCGTCGATGCGGCTCCAGATGTCTTCACCCAGGCCGGCGGCTGCGCGATTGAGGTAGTCCACGTCAGCCTCCCTTCATGGTCCCGACGGTGAGAGGGGGAACCGGTGCGCTGGCCGACACCTGTTCCGCTTCCTCTTCGATGGCGGTGACGGGCTTGTCGGTGAACAAATAGGTGCGGAACATCAGGTCCGCATGGGGCTCGTGGCGTCGCAGCCATTCGAGCAGCATGCTGGCATGCTCAATCTCTTCGCGCATGTTGTGCAGCAGGATATCGCGCAGCTCTTGGTCAGCGGCGGCCTCCGCGCGCTGGCGGTACCAATCCACCGCTTCGAACTCTTCCTGGATGGATACGAGCGCGCGGTGCACGTCGCGGGTCTGCGACGACAAAACGCTTTCGGATTCGTGCAAGGTGTTGCTCGCGCCGGCCATGGCTGTCCTCGATTCGATCCGGATCCGATGCGGAAAGGCTAGCAGGTGAGTGAGCCAACAGCCCAACACAATGGCCATGGGGTGGGCCATGCCCGCCTTCCGCCATCAGCTGAGAGACAACCACCCAACACAGAGGCACAGAGACACAGAGAACGCAGAGGGACAAGGGCCGAAGGCATAGGCCGCATGCCGTTCCCTCTGTGATCTCCGTGCCTCTGCGTCGCTGTGTTGGATTCTGGTTTTAGTTCAATGCTGGCACGCCGGACAGAAATAGGCCGACCGCCCGCACAGGCTCAGGTGTGCGGTATTGCCGCCGCACTCGCAGCGCTGACCGGCGCGCCGGTGGCGCAACAGCCATCCCTGCGGCAGGCGCTCGGGTTCAGCGCCACGACTGATGGCCTCCTTGAGTACCTGCTGCATGGACTGATAGAGCCGATGCCATTCGCGCTCGTCCAGGGTGGCGAGGGCGCGGCGGGGATCGAGACGGGCATGGAACAGGATCTCGTCGGAATACACGTTGCCGACGCCGGCGATGAGCGATTGGTTCATGAGCGCGCACTTGAGCGTGCCACGGCCGGTGAGCAAACGGTGAAAGGTGTCGAGGTCCAGGCGCTTGTCCAACGCATCCAAACCCAACCCCTTGGCCGCGATCAAATCCGCGCGGCTGGACACCAACCCGATGCGCGCCAGCTTGCGCGGCACCACATAGGCCAGCGCGCCGTCGTCCAGATCGAACAGCACGCGGGTATGGCGCGAGGGCGTCTCACCGGTCGCCAACTTCCGAAGATATCCGGACATGCCGAAGTGCAGCACCACGTGCAGGTCATCGCCCAAGTCCATGAACAGGTATTTGCCGTGGCGGTGCGTCCCGCTCACCGTGTGGCCGCGAATGCGTTCGCGGAAGTGCCGGGCGTCGACGCCTTCCAGCAATTCGGGATTGAGTACATGCACATCGCGGATGCGATGCCCGCGCGCGTGTTGTTCGAGATAGCGACGGAACACCTCCACGTCCGGTAGCTCGGGCATGGTTCAAGAAGGCGCGGACTCGACATGCAGGGTGATGAGCGGTACCGGGCTGACCAGTTCCACGTGGGCACCGGTCTCGCGCACCAGGTCTTCCACGCGCGCGAGGTCCTCCAGGCCCTTTACACCTAGGATGCGGTGCATCAGATCGGCGCCGTCGCTGACTTGCAGCAGTTGCGCGGTCGCGGTACCGCCGTCGTGAAAGCGTCGGTACAGGGCGTGGTGATAATCAGGCGGCAACTGGATCTCGGCGCGACCGTAGCGCGCAAGCTTGTCGCGCACCTCGCCGATGCAGTTGACGCCGGACCAGCGCACACGATAGAGCGGGTTTTCGCGCATGGATGCTCTCCCTGCGCAAAGCGTAGACCCGCCGGTGGTTCCGTCACGCCCCGAGATTGACCACAGAGGCCACGGAGAAGATGAAACCGTCACGTTGGCGTATAGCGCCTACGTGACATATGGGACACGGCAGCCGTAGGGGAGTGATGCACTTCATGGACCTTTCTCCGCGTCCTCCGCGTCTCCGCGTGCTCCGCGTTGTCACATAGGAGACATTGGCTCCGTGGCTCTTCTTGGTTTCAGGTACCGAGCCACGCGGCGCGGCGCGCGCGGATGATGTCGTCCACGTCGTCCTTGAGCGAGAGCCAGCAGGTGTCCGCCGGCGGCGCTTGCAGGCACACCTGGGCGTGGACCAGTTCGTCACGGCGGAAGGCGTGCACGTCGGCGGTGTCGCCGTCCCGATACGATCCCAGCAGTTTTTCCAAATTGCCGTGGGTCACGCGCAGGCCGTCCAGGGCGACCACCACGTCCCCCGGCGATAACCCGGCCTGTTGGGCTGCGCCGCCTTCGTAGACGTTGACGAGCCGTGCACCCAGGCCGTCCTCGGCGGTGCGCGCCCCGAGGGTGATGCGGCGGGCGAGGGCGGCCTCCTCCTTGGCGGGCTTGCCGCCCTTGTCGCCCTGGGATTCGGCAGGGCGCAGGTGGAATTCCACGCCCAGGGGGGCGAGCAGCGCCGCCAGGTCCGGGTCGTCGGTGCCGCGCACGCAGGCATCGAAGAAGCCGCGCAGATCGTCCTGCGCCACCTCGGCGACGATGTTCTCCAGGTCACTCTCGGTAACACCCACGCCGGTGCGGCCGTGGCGTTCCCAGAGCAGGCGCATCACGTCATCCAGGGAGCGCGCGCCTTCGCTGCGCTCGCGCAGCATCAGGTCCAGGGCGAGGGCGATGACGGCGCCTTTCACGTAGTAGCTGATGACGGCGTTGGGCGCGTTCTCGTCGGCCTTGTAGAACTTGGTCCAGGCATCGAAGCTGGAGTCGGCCACCGACTGCTTGAAGCGGCCGGGCGAGCGCAATACGCGGGTGATGGTCTGGCCGAGCAGCTCCAGGTAGTCCTTGGGCGTGATGAGTCCGCTGCGCACCAGGGCGAGGTCGTCGTAGTAGGAGGTGATGCCCTCGAAGGCCCACAGCAGCGGCGTGTACACCTCGCGGCCGAGGTCGTAGGGCACGAAGGCGGCGGGCTTGATGCGCTTCACGTTCCAGGTGTGGAAATACTCGTGGCTGCACAGGCCGAGGAAGGTGCGGTATTCCTCGGGCATGTCCTCTTGCTCGATCCGCGGCAGGTCGTTGCGGCTGCACAGCAGGCTGGTGGAGCTGCGGTGTTCCAGGCCGCCGTAGCCGTCGCCCACGGCCATCACCTGGAACAGGTAGCGCGCCATGGGCGCGGGCCGGCCGAACAGGTCGATGTGCCATGCGCACACCTTCTGCAGATCGGCCGCCAGCCGCGCGGTGTCGGTGCGGTGGCGCCCGGTGATGGCCACCTCGTGGGTCACGCCGGCGGCCTCGAACACCACCAGGGTGAACTCGCCCATTTCCACCGGGTGGTCGATGAGTTCGTCGTAATCGGCGGCGCCGTAACGGCCGAAGCCGTGCTCGGGCGCACCATCGCGCGGCAGGGTGGTGGCCACATGCCAACGCGCGCAGTCCTCGCCCGCGGGGGCGACGAGGTCGACGGTGCAGGGCGCGTGATCCTGTCCGTGTACGCGCAGGAACACGCTGGTGCCGTTGAAATAGCCGTGGGTGGCGTCCAGGTGCGCGCCGCGCACGGAGAGGTCCCAGGCGTACACCTCGTAGCGAAGGGTGAGCGGCCCGGCGCACGGCGCCGCCTGCCAGGTGTGTTTGTCGCGCTTTTCGAGCTTAACCGGACCTTGCGCCTCGGCGTGGATGCGCACGATGTTCTTGGCGAAGTCGCGGATCATGTAGCTGCCCGGGATCCACGCGGGCAATGACACCACCTGCCCGGCGGGGTCCGGGTCGGTGATGGTGAGGGTGACGTGGAACAGGTGTGCGGTGGGTTCGGGGACCAGGCGGTAATGCACGCTCATGTCAGGGTACGAGTTCGACTTTGATTTGGATGCTGCGCGCGTCCACGGCGCGCGAGCGGGTTGAATACACCGTGCCACGGCCTGATTGGCGGCGTTCGCTGTCCTGGGCGCCGAGCGTGATCCACGTGCCCAGCGCGCCTTGTACGGTGGTCTCCACCGTCTGGGTGTCGATGACCCCGCCGCCGTGGCGAGACACGCCGCCCTGATAGGCGCGAATGGCCAGGTGCACCGTATCGCCCACCACCCGTGGGCGCACCTCGAAGCCGCTGTCCACATCCTTGTATTCGGTGTTCTGCTGCACCACGGCGCCACCCGGCCCGATGGCGATGGACTGGTTCACGTGCGGAATGGCGCGGCCCGTGGCGATGCGCGCCCAGCCGCCCTCCAGTACCTGCAGGGTTTGTACGCGCTCGGGTGACTGGCGGTCCCGCGTGCCGTACAGGCGCGTGGCGGGCGCGGCTGCGATGTCCTCGGCGAGCCGTGCCGCACGGCCGCCCTGACGTACCGTCAGGCGCAACGAGCGCGGCGCCACGTCCAGGCGCTTGATGGCGCCTTCCAGCGCATCCAGCACCGCCGCTTCGCCGCGCAGGATGATGGCGTCACCCGCGGGAATCAGTGCGGCGTCACCGGCGAGCGGACGCACGATGGCGGCCACGTCCTCGGCCGGGCGGTATTGCAGTTCGACAGTCCGCGTCTCCGGTGCGGCGAGCGTGGCGGTGCCGGCAAGGGCAAGAAAAATCGCGAGTAGCTTTTTCATAGGAACAGGCGCCGTACATCGGGGTCGGGGCTGGCACGCTCCCAGGTTTCGTCAAAGTATTGCAGCAGTTTGCGTGCCGCGAAGGGGGCGTGGAAGTTGGCCTCGCCCGCGTACAGCTCGGCCACCGGGCGGCGGATGAAACCGCTGCCGTCGGCGACCACGAAGGCCTGGCCGTCGTCCTGGTGATCGGCGCCGGGCACCCGCACCTGCACCTTGCTGGGGATCTGTTGCGCCAGTCGCAGCAGGGCGTGGCCCTCGCGGACCGCGCGCGCGGTGTCGCGCACCAGGATGCGCACCTGTGCATGGCGACTGTTGCGCACCTGCCGGGAAATGGCCTCGGCCAGCTCGGCGCTGTCGTACACGGCGGGATCCAGAGCGCGGGTGTAGATGCACAGACTGCGCCCCGCCTGCGAGGCCATGGCCAGCACCACCGCACGGTGCTCGGTCGCCGTGCGCAGGTGCAAGGGCTCGTCCGTCTCGCCAAGGATGCGGGTTGTCAGCTCGGGCATGGGGGACCTCCGGGGCTGATTCTAACGTATCCACCTGTTCGCGGCTGGGTGGGGGTTTAACGCAGAGGACGCGGAGGATTATCGGGTGTGGAAGCGTGGCGGTTTGATGAACCCGTTGTAGGAGCCGACACTGTCGGCGAATACGGTTTCGCTGCGCACCTACGGTTAGAAAAGGCATTCGCCCACGGTGTGGGCTCCTACATGCGTACTGCTTTACCTCGCATTCCTCCGCGTCCTCTGCGCCTCCGCGTCCTCCGCGTTACCCCCGGGGTCACAGGTGACGGTGCATGTGGCGATGGGGGATTCCTGCATCCAGGAATTCCTCCCCTTCCAAGCTGAATCCGAGACGCGTGTAGAACGGCACCGCCTGGGTCTGGGCGTTCAGGTGGAGTTCCGTATGGCCGTGTTCACGGGCAACGGCGATCAACACCTGCATGATCTCCGTGCCCACACCCTTGCCGCGCCAGTGACGCAGCACGGCGACGCGGCCGATGTGGCCGTCCGGCAGCAGGCGGCCGCAGCCGATGGCGTTGCCGAAGGCATCGCGGGCCAGCACGTGCACGGCGACTGCGTCCAGGTCATCCCATTCCAGTTCGTCGGGCACACCCTGCTCGCGCTTGAACACCTCGCCGCGCACGGCGCGCAGGGCCGCCTGGGCGGTGGCATCGTTCCATTCGCATACGCTTACCGTGACCGGGTTGCACACGGCGTCAGTCCTCCGGGAAATAGAGTGCGCCGCGGTTGTGCAAGTCGGCGAGCAGTTCCAGGGCGGCGCCGTCGAGCCACGGCGCGAGGTCACGGGCTGCGAATTCGCGCGCCGAGCACAGCTGGCGCACCAGCGGCGCAAGCGCCGTGTCGAGGCGCAGTTCCTCGCCGTCCACGTAGAGCAGCAGCGAGCCGTCCGGGGCGGTGAAGTGGGCCATGCGGCAGTACTCGCTGCGGATGAGCAGGCCTTCGCGGGCGAGGCGCTGCTTCAGTGAGCCGCCATTCAGTTCCCGTTCGGGCAGCGGCACGTCGTGACCGGGCTTGGCCTCGGTGACGAAGCGGCCGAACCAGCGATCGATGGTTTCATCCGAGAGGTCGATGGCGCGGATGATGGCGCGGATGCGCGCGCGCGCCGCGGCGCTGATCTCGCCCGGGTCGGCCTGCGGGTCCAGGTCGGCATCGGCATAGAAGCGTTCCGGATCCGCGGCCTCGATGAAGCGTTCGGCGAAGTCGATGAGCATGCCCTTCACGTTGGGCGCGCGGAAACCCACCGACACGGTGATGCAGTCGTCCAGGGCCACGCCGTAGTGGGCCACGCCCGGCGGCAGGTAGAGCATGTCGCCCGGTTCGAGTACCCACTCCTGTTCGGTCTCCCAGTGCTTCATGATGCGCAGGTCGAGATCCGGGATGAGGTCGTCCGGGCCCGGTGCGCGGCGGTTGATCTGCCAGCGCCGATGGCCGAGGCCCTGGATGAGGAACACGTCGTAGTTGTCGGCGTGCGGTCCCACGGTGCCGTGTGCGGGCGCGTAACTCACCATCACGTCGTCCAGCCGCCACCAGGGGATGAAGGCGAAGTGGTCCTGCAACAGGGCAAACTCGGGCACGTGCTTGTTCATCTCCTGCACCAGCACGGTCCAGTGGGTGGCGGGCAGGCGCGTGAAGCGCTCCTCGGGAAACGGACCGTGCTCCGCCTGCCAGGGGCGTGCGCCGTCCTTTTCCATGATGATGCGCGACTCCACCCCGTCCTCACAGGCCAGGCCCGCCAGTTCCTCGGGCGTGACCGGGCAGCGGTAGCCGGGAAAGGCCTGGCGCACCAGCAGGGGTTTCTTGTGCCAGTAGTCGCGCAGGAATTCCTCGATGGTGAGGCCGCCGAACAGGGAGGGGGGCGTGGGGAGTGTCATACTAGGCGTACCCGCGTGCGGGACGGTTCGTCCCAAAAAAATAGAAACGCGCCGAGGATATCAGATGGGCTCATTGGGTTGGTTGTTTCTCGTTCTCGCCGTCGCGCTGCTCCTGGGTAGCGTCAGCACCGCTTGGCGCGCCTTCAGCCGCCCGCCGCGGGTCCGCTCACCGGAGATGAGGAAGCTGGATGAGGCGTATTTCGAGGGGGATATCTCGCGGGAGGAGTATGTGCAAAAGAAGGCCGCGTTGGAGGCGCGGGAGCGGCGGGAAAAAGGCGGGTGAGCTTGTGCGCCGTAGGTCACGTTGCGAAGCTACGTGACGTCTTCGGGCCGTGGCTGTCACGTAGGCGCTGACGCGCCAACGTGAACCGACGGCGGGTGGTCATCGCCATGGCGAACTTCGATCCCCTCTCCCTGTCCCTCGGCAACCGCGCCCTGCGTTGCTCTACCTCGCGCATCCATGCACTCGTCTCCCGGGGGGAGAGGGGACGCTTCGTTTCGGCCGCGTGGTTATTTGAACAGGCGGCGTGACGATCCCGAACTCAACCCCAACCGACTTCTTCCTGGCGCGAAGCGAGCGTTCTTGAGGTCCCGTATGCAGCGCCGAGCACCGCAGTCCGAATCGGATGAGGCCCGCAGGGGGCGCGCCATGGATGGCACGCCGTCCACGTCGGGGCAGGATGCCCCGTCGTGGACCCCCGATTCGGGCGAGGAGCGCAGGGGACCGCCCCGAAGGGGCGGCGCGGCATTCGGGCGGCCTTTCTTTTGGTTCCTTTTCTTTGGCCGCGCAAAGAAAAGGAACCCGGCGTAGGGGGACGGAATCCCCCGTCAAAACAATCTTCGCGCGTAGCGCATCCTTCAAATACTGTGAAGATGTCACGTAGGCGCTACGCGCCAACGTGACCTACGGCTAGATCGAAGATCGTAGGACGCACGGATGACCAACGAAGAAAGCATGGATTCTTCTCCGTGGCTTCCGTGCCCTCCGTGGTTCCTCTCTCAAATGCGCTTCGCCTGCGCCACCGCATTGCCGATGTAGGTGGCGGGGGTCATTTCCTTCAGGCGCGTTTTTTCGCTCTCGGGGATTGCCAGGGTGTCGATGAACGCGCGCAGGGCGGAGCCGTCCACGCGCTTACCGCGGGTCAGTTCCTTGAGCTTCTCGTAGGGCTTCTCGATGCCGTAGCGGCGCATGACGGTCTGGATGGGCTCGGCGAGCACTTCCCAGTTCTGATCGAGATCGGCAGCCAACGCGGCCGGGTTCACTTCCAGCTTGCCGATACCCTTCATGCTGGACTGGTAGGCGATGAGCGAGTAGGCGATGCCCACACCCATGTTGCGCAGCACGGTGGAGTCGGTGAGGTCGCGCTGCCAGCGGGAGATGGGCAGCTTGGCGGCCATGTGGTCCATGAGCGCGTTGGCCACGCCCAAATTGCCCTCGGAGTTCTCGAAGTCGATGGGATTGACCTTGTGCGGCATGGTGGACGAGCCCACTTCGCCGGCCACGGTCTTCTGCTTGAAATAGCCCACCGAGATGTACGCCCACACGTCCTTGTCGAAATCCTGAAGCACGGTGTTGAAGCGCTGCACCGCATGGAAGTATTCGGCGATGTAATCGTGCGGTTCGATCTGCGTGGTGTACGGGTTCCAGTCGAGGCCCAGGCTCTCCACGAATTCCCTGGCGATGCGCTCCCAGTCCAGCTCCGGATAGGCGGACAAATGGGCGTTGTAGTTGCCCACGGCGCCG
>JALOAT010000059.1 GCA_023228645.1 Gammaproteobacteria bacterium
ATGGAAACCGTGGCATTTGTACTCGCACTGGGGATCTTGTCACTGGTCTCCGACGTGGAGAGCGAAGTTCCCACCGCGGCTGTTCAGGAAGAGCAGCAGATCGAACCTGAGCTCGATCTACGCCGCCAGCGCATCATGATCACCAACCACCTGTTCCGCGAGATCCGCCTCGCCGGACTGGAGAGAGGCGACGAGGGATCCTAGAAATCCTGGTCGCGCTTCGCTGAGCGCCCTCACGTTCGCCCGGAGGGGCGCTCTCTTGGACCCTCGCCTGGTGGTGGCCGCCTCTTTCCGGGGCGGTCGGGCGAGGGTTCCCTCATCTCCCCGTTCGCCGCCTCCTTCGATGCTCCCTGTCGGCATTTTCGTTTACCATCCCGACGAAACCCAATCAACGACCTGCGATGAACCTGCGTGATCTGGAATACGTGGTGGCCTTGGATGAAGAGCAGCATTTTCACCGCGCCGCCGAGCGCTGCTGCGTGAGCCAGCCCACCCTGAGCGGCCAGGTGAGGAAGCTGGAAGACACCCTCGGCGTCCAACTGGTGGAACGCAACGGCCGGCAGGTGCGCATGACCGAGGCCGGTCGTGAGGTGGCGGCCCAGGCGCGCCGGGTGTTGGCCGAGGCGCGCGCCATCAAGGAACTGGCCGCGGCCTTTCGCGACCCCTTGCAAGGGCGCTTGCAGGTAGGCGTGATCCCGACCATCGCCCCCTACCTGTTGCCGCTGTTCATGGCGCGCCTGCGCGCACGCCATCCGCACCTGCAATTGTTCCTGCACGAACAGCAGACCGCCGTGCTGCTCGAACGCCTGCACCGCGGCGAGCTGGATCTGCTCATCCTCGCCCTGCCCGTGGAGACGCAGGAATTCGCCGAACAGAACCTCTACGATGAGCCCTTCCTGCTGGCGGTACCGGCCAACCACCCGCTGGCCGCGCGCAAGAAAGTCACGCTCGATCACCTGCACGGACAGGACGTGCTGTTGCTGGAAGAAGGCCACTGCCTGCGCGGCCAGGCCCTGGACGTGTGCATGCTCGCGGGCGCCAGTGAATTCCGCGGCTTTCGCGGCACCAGCCTGGAGACCGTGCGGCAGATGGTGGCCGAGGGCATCGGCATCACCCTGATGCCGCAACTGGCCGCGGGCGAGGAAGCAGGCATCCGCTACCTGCCCTTCGCCGAACCCGCGCCGACGCGCCGGGTGGGCCTTTTGTATCGCAAGGGCAGTTATCGTCAGGCGGCCTTTGCCGCCATCGCCAAGGTCATTCGCGAGGCGGCGGGCGAGGCCATGGGCAGGAAGCGCGTGGTGGTCGAGCCGCCTGCGGCCAGGCGAGGTGCCGGCAAGGTCTGATTGCGCGCGTCGTGTGCACTGGAAGATCGCGGCCTGAGGCCGCTCCTACGGGAAGGTAACGAGGCCATCGAGGGGTCGCATGCGCTGGGAAAATCCGTTGCTGCTGTTTGCTGTGCTGGCGGGGTTCGTCGTCTCCGGCATCACACCCTTCGACCGGCTGACCTGGCTTCTTGAGGTGGTGCCGGTGCTCATTGCCGTGCCGCTGCTGGTGGCGACGCACCGGCGTTTTCCCCTCACGCCCCTCACCTACCGGCTGATTGCGCTGCACATGGCCATCGTGCTGATCGGTGCGCACTACACCTATGCGCAGGTGCCGGTGGGTTATTGGGTGCAGGAGCTGTTCGACCTGAGCCGCAATCACTACGACCGCTTCGGCCACCTGGCGCAGGGTTTCATCCCGGCCATCATTGCCCGCGAGATCCTCATCCGCCGCTCGCCGCTGGTGCCCGGTAAGTGGCTGTTCTTCCTGGTGACCTGCGTGTGTCTCGCCATCAGCGCGTGCTACGAGTTCATGGAGTGGTGGGTGTCGCTGCTGGCGGGCGCGGAAGGCGATGCCTTCCTGGCCACCCAGGGCGATGTGTGGGATACCCAGTGGGACATGTTCCTGGCCATGTGCGGCGCCATCGCGGCGCAAGTATTGTTAGGGCGTGTGCATGACAGGCAGTTGGCGCGGCTGTAGACCGCCGTCATCACGGGTTTACCAGCGATTGAACAAAATGGCGAGGATGGGAAGGTTTCGGTCTGGAACCGAGATTGCGGCAAGCCGCCTTCCCGTAGGTCACGTTGCGAAGCTACGTGACATGTTCGTGCGGTGTTGTGTCACGTAGGCGCTGCGCGCCAATGTGACCTAACGTTGGTCGTCGCAACGGCAGAATCGCGAGCGGAAGATCGCTCCCACCTGCGGAAATGACACGGGAATCGCGGCCTGAGGTTGTTCCTACAACGTGAAGTAAAAACGGGTGCCCTCGCCTTCCTTGCTTTCCACCCAGATCTCCCCGCCGTGGCGCTGCACGATGCGTTGCACCGTCGCAAGGCCGATGCCGGTGCCGGGGTAGTCACGGCCGTGCAGCCGTTCGAAGGGCTTGAACAGTTTGCCCGCATAGCGCATGTCGAAGCCGGCGCCGTTGTCGCTCACCACGAATACCTCACGGCCCTTTGTCCGCGCGCGGGCAACGTGGATCTGCGCCCTGGCGCATGCCGCGGTGAATTTCCAGGCGTTGCCGAGCAGGTTTTCCAGCAGCACGGTCGCCATGGCGCGGTCCGCCTGGCAATGCAGATCGGGGGCGATGTGAAAGGTCACGGCGCGGGCCGGCGCCGAGGCGCGCAGTGTCTCGGCGATGGACGTGGCCAGGGCCGACAGGTCCACGGGCTCGCGCACCAGGTCGGCGCGGGTGATGCGCGAGAGCCGCAGCAGGCCGTCGATGAGGTCGGACATGCGCGTGGCGGCGAGGTGAATGCGTTGCAGCCAGTCGCACCCTTGCTCGTCGAGCTTGTCCGCGTAGTCCTCCACCAACAGGGCGCTGAAGCCGTCGATGCTGCGCAGCGGCGCGCGCAGGTCGTGGGAGACCGTATAGCTGAAGGACTCCAGATCGCGGTTCAAGGACGTGAGCCGTTCCACGTGCCGGGCCAGGTGTTCGTTGAGCTGGCGGATCTCGCGGGCCGCCCGTTCACGTTCGGCGACGTCGCGCACGATGGCGGTGATGTAGTGCCGGCCGTTCTGCGCCATAGCGCTGGCGCTCACCTCGACGGGAAAACGGCTGTCGTCCTTGCGCCTGGCGGTCAGCGCCTCGTCGTGGAGATTGGCGGCGGCACCTGGCGCGACTGCGCCATCGAGCACGGCGCGCAGGGGCGGCGCATCGAACCATTGCGGGATCAGCCGCGCAATGCCGCGGCCGATGAGTTCGCCGCGACCGAAGCCGAACATGCGCTCCGCCAGGGGATTCACGTACTCGATCCTGCCCTCGCGGGTGGTGATGACGATGGCATCGGGCGCCGCCTCGATGAGTGCGCTCAGCCGCGCCTCGCTGGCGCGCAGCGCCGCCTCGACGAAACGGCGTTCGCTGACCTCGCGACCGTAGGCATGCAGGCTGTCATCGTCCACGCTGACGAGCACAAAGCTGAACAGGCGCGGCCCGAGCGTTACGTCCACCGACCATTCGCCGCGGGCGATGGCCTCGGGCACGGCCGTGCGCAGGCGCACTTCCAGCGCGGGCGCACCGGCATAGTCGATGAGTTCCCGTCCCGGCGGGTTGGCGAATTCGATGCGGCCGTGGCGGTCCAGGCGCAGGAAGGGATGCACGCCGCCGGCGGGCAGTGGTGTGCCCCGCCGGAGCGGCGCCACCGCCAGCACCGCAAGCCCATCGAGATGCAGGCGCGTGATGCGAACGCGCCGCCCGGTGCCGTTCGCCGTGGGCCATACGGCGACTCCAGGGTGCAGTGAAAGCGCGCCCGACGTTTGCGCAAGCACGCGCTCCATGGTGCGGTTGAGCGGATGCGGCGGCGCCTCGCGCAGCAGGCCGATGCCGAGCCGCTCCGCCAGCTGCGCGGCCTGGGTGAGGCCGTCGCCCGGTTCCAGCGCGAAGGCCCGCAGCGGATCCGGAGTTGCCGAAGTCATGGTGGTGAACTAGGCATTGGAATCATGCATATCCTCATGCATTCCGAGGAGGACCTGGAAATCTCGGACTTTCTCGCGCCCGAGATGACCGTACACAGTCACGACCCGGATGCGGCCTACAGTGCCATCCAGATGTTCGCCACCTCACTGGCGTTGTGCGCGTTTTCTGTGCTCTATGCCTACGGCGAGACCATCGCTGTGGCGCCGGACGCCATCGGTATCCGCATGCGCTGGTCGTATGCCGCCGATGACGGGCGCATCGACGAGATCGCCATGGACATCGATTGGCCCGGTCTGCCGCAGACGCGCCAGGAGGCCGCCCGGCGCGCCGCGGCCTCGTGCACCTTGCACCGCACCCTGGAGCATCCGCCGCGGGTGCAGACACGCATCGGCTGAGTGCAATCCCGCATCACTTGCAGCCCCCATCGTAGGAGCCGACACCGTCGGCGAACGTGGTTTTCTTAACCGCCAGGCGGTTGGAAGGCATTCGCCCACGGGGTGGGCTCCTACGGGGATGCGCCGTCAATCCACCAGTGCCTTCACGGTACGCGCGATGGCTTCGCGACCGATGCCGTGAAATTCCAGCAGCTCGTCCGGTTTGCCTGAACGCGGTTCATCGCTAACCGCCAGCACGTGCACCGCGGCCTCGCCGCACACCAGCGTGGCGACGGCCTCGCCGAGGCCGCCGGCGCGCCAATGGTCTTCCACCGTGATGACGAGCCCGGTGTCCCGCGCCGCCTCGCGCAAGGTGGCCTCGTCGAGGGGTTTCACGGAATAGGCGTCGATGACGCGCACCGCCACGCCGCATACCTCAAGCGCCTCGGCGGCGGCGAGCGCCTCGTGTACAGTGATGCCCGCCGCCACCAGGGTGGCGCGGTCCTGTGCCGAGCGACGCAGCACCTTGCTGCCGCCCACCACGAAGGATTCATCGTTGGCGTACAGCACCGGCGTCTTGCCGCGGGTGGTACGCAGGTAGACGATCCCCGGTGTGTCCAGCGCGCAGGCGGTCAAGTGCTCCGCGCTCACCGCGTCGCAGGGGTACAGCACCGCGCTGTCCGCCAGGGCGCGGAACATGGCGATGTCTTCGAGGCCCATCTGTGACGGGCCGTCCTCGCCGATGGACACCCCCGCGTGGCTGCCGCAAAAGACGAGGTGCTCCGGCCGGCTGTGCCCCGCCATGCGGATGAAGTCGTAGGCGCGCGAGAGAAAGCAGGCGAAGGTGGCCGCGCAGGGCACGAAGCCGCCGGTCGCGAGACCGAGTGCGGCGCCGCTCATGGCCTGTTCGGCGATGGAACTCTGGAAGAAGCGCTCAGGGTGGGCCGCGGCGAACAGATCGGTGCGCGTGGAATTGCCCACGTCGCCGTCGAGGACCACCAGGCGCGGGTGCTGGTCGCCGAGCTTGCGCAGCGCGTGTCCGAAGGCCTCGCGCGTCGCCATCGATTGGCCGGGTCGATAGTCGCAAGCGATGCTCACGCCCGTTGCCGATGGCCGGGGGTGCGCGCCAAGTCGCTGCGGCGCCACGTGCAGGCGGATATCGTCGCCCTGCAATTCCGCCAAGGCCTGGGCACTCTGCTCCGGCTTCAGTGGTTTTCCGTGCAGGTCATCCCGCGCCTCCAGGAACGACACGCCCTTGCCCTTTACGGTTCGCGCGATGATGGCCGTGGGGCCGTGTTGGGTGGCCTTTTCCAGGGCGTCGATGATCGCGGCCATGTCGTGGCCGTCGATCTCGATGGCGTTCCAGCCGAAGGCGCGGAAGCGCGTGGCGAACACCCCGGTGTCGTGTCCGTAAGGCGCCGGGCCGCTTTGGGCAAGGCCGTTCACATCCACGATGGCAATCACATTGGAAAGCCCGTGCAGTTGCGCGAACTGCGCCGCCTCCCATACGGAGCCTTCCGAGCATTCGCCATCACCCATCAGGCAGTACACGTAGGCATCGATGCCATCCAACCGGTTGGCCAACGCCATACCGTTGGATGCCGCCAGACCTTGGCCAAGGGAGCCCGTGGCGACCCTTACCCACGGGTTGCGCGGCGTCGGGTGGCCTTCCAGCGTGCTGTCGATACGTCGCAGCGAGCGCAGGTCCTCGGTGATCGCCCCTGCTTCCCAAAGGGCGGCCCACAGGATCGGCGCCGCGTGGCCCTTCGACAGGACGAAGCTGTCCACGTCGCGCGCGTGCGGATCGCCCGGGTCCCAGCGCATCTGGTGAAAAAACAGCGTGCTTACGATGTCGGCGCAGGACAGCGCCGAGGTGGGATGCCCGGAACCCGCGGCGGTGGTCATCTCGACGGCGTGTCGGCGCAGCTTCTGCGCCATGAGCGTAAGCGACGCCAGATCGATCGGCGCGGTGGCAGTGCGGTTCATCGCGGTTCTCCCGAAGTTCATAGAACTATGGACCGGGTGCGCGGGGGCGGCCTGCGTGATTTCCTGATTGACCGCCGCCGGTTTGCGTCGCGGCGCTTATGGAAGCGCTGAATAAAGCCATCCTGGCTTTCTCAGCGCACGGCGAGCAAAAAGCGTGGTTTTTGCTCGCCTTCACAACAACCGCTTGTGTGGAAGAAAATGGCGGCACATCCATGTGCCGCGGGAAACGCCGATTAAATCAGCGTTTCCTTATCGTCTTTTTCTGTGGCCACTCCGACAGGAATTTTCCGCGCGGATAAGCGACTACGATTTCCTCATGCAGGACCCCATTGAATACGTGAGGGACGCTCCGCATTTTCAGCAGGCATTCTCAATACATCAGCGGGTGCGGCGTCAATTTCATGCGGGGCAAAACGGGTCGTGGACAGATTGGCGGGCGATGGTTGGGAGCAAACGCAGCATGCTCATCGCCCCCTGTCCGGCAAGCCCACGCTGGAATCGTGCCGCGTAGCGCGGGGCGCTGGTGTGGCCTAGGATTCTTCACGCAGCAAGGCATCGCGACAACAAGGAGAGCGCTATGGCCGATAGACCGTTCGAAGAAGAACTCGAATCCCTGAAATCCGACATTTCCCATCTTCGATCGGACGTGGCGGATCTCACGAACGCGATTCGCGGAACGTCAAGTGAAAGGGTGACCGACATGAAAGCGCAAATGCAGGAACGCATCAATGCCACCCGTGATCAGGTTCGTCGCAAGCTCCAGGAGGCGCGCGAACGCAGCGGCAAGGCCATGGACGACATGGAGGAGACCATCGGTCAGCACCCGATCGGCAGCATCGCCACGGCCGTGGGCGTCGGTTTCCTGATCGCCAAGCTGATGGACCTGGGGGCCCGCCGCTGAATACGCTGGCCGAGTTCGTCATCGCCCTTGCCGACCTCTTCGAGGCGGAGGCAAGGGCGATGCGGCAGTCCGTCGCCCGCTTCGCGGGCGCGCTGGCGCTCGTGGTCGCTGCAGTGCTGTTTGCGTTTGCCGGTCTTGCCTTCTGGGTATGGAGTCTCTACCTGTATTCCGCCCGGCACCTGCCCGCCGACGCCGCCGCACTCGCCACCGGCCTGGTGACGTTGCTGGTTGCGGGATTGATCGCATGGGCCGCAAAGAGACTGAATCAATAACACCGCAGGAAGCCAAGGCGCGTTTGCGCATCATCGCCCGGGAAATCGGCCTCGTCCCGTGGGTGCGCCGCCAACCCATGGATGCCATCCTTGTGGCCGTGGTGGGTGGTTTCGTGCTCGGCGGTATCCCGCGCCTGTGGGGCAGGCTCTGGGGTACGGGCGTGGGCAGACGCGTGGGCCGGAAGGTCGCACAACGGATTGCCCCGTAGGTTACCTTGGCGCGCAGTGCCTTCGACGGGCCGTGTCCATCTTTCAGCGTTGATAAATCGCCACGTCCAGGGGCCCCTACGGGGTTTCGTTCGACGCATGTTCCCCCTTGCACATCGCCCATAACCGCGCATGCAAGCCGTCTGTGATGCGTTCGTCGCTGCGCATGCCGTTGCCCTGTGCAGCAAGCTCGTCGGGCATGACGGGCTCGCCCACGTCCACGGTGATTTCGCTGCGCCGTGGCACGCGTCGGCCCGGCGGCATGGCATCGTTGGCGCCGCGTATGACCACGGGGACCACAAACACCTTGCGATGTTCGAGCACCACGCCTATGCCGCGCTTGAACGGCAACAAACGGCCGTCGGGTGAACGCTGGCCCTCGGGAAACCACACCAGCGGCTTGCCCGCATCCAGCACCGCCGTAGCAAGGGCCAGGCTCGACACGGCACCGCGGCGCGGGTCGACCGGCAGCACGTGCGCCAGTCGGCTGAAGCCGCGCACTATCGGATTGGAAAAAGCCATGTCGGTGATGCCGGCCCAATGCACCTCACGCGCAATGCCGCGGGGGATCACCGCGGACAAGGCGAAGGGATCGAGCACGCTACCGTGGTTGGGCACCAGCAGGTAAGGTCCACGAGGCGGCAGATGTTCCAAGCCGCGGGCGCGCACGCGAAACAGCCCGCGCATGAGTGCGCCGTTCAGGCCGGTGAGCGCGCGGGCAAGCCGTTCCAGCGGCACAGGCAAAGGGGTGAGATAGCGCTGCCCCTGCTCGCCCAGTATCCGCTCCGGGTGGGCCAGCCATCCGCCCTCCTCGCCGGCGCCCTGTGCATCCGCCGCGGCGTTCAGCAGATCGCGTACCCGTTCCGTGCGGGCAATGACCGCGTCATCCAGTTCCACGCCCGCACGCGTGCCGAGCTCAAGGGTCAGGTCGATCCAGCCGAGTGAATCAATGCCCAGTTCCAGTTCCAGGTGTGTATCGGGCGTGAGGCGCCGGTCGGGATAGCGCGCCGTCAGCCACGACCACGCGACCCGTGCGGCCTCCGCATCCAGCAGCCCGCGATCGGCGCTCGCCCATTGTTCCGGCGGCAAGGGCCGTGCGCGTGTCTGCGGCCCGGCGCGGCGCGCCAGTTCGAAACGTTCATGCAGGCGGTGGCGCTGCAGTTTGCCGAGGCGCGTGCGCGGCAACGGCTCGTGGGTCAATGCCAGGGCGGACGGGCGCTGGTAGCTGGCCAGGCCTCGCGCGATCCCGGACACTGCGGTGCGCACCGCCTCCTCGACCTCGCGCCCGGCGCGCACCGCCTCGGCAACCTCCGGCACCACCAGGAGCGCGAGCCCTTTATCGCCCGGCAGCAGCGCCGCCTCACGGATGAACGCACTGGTTTCGAACGCCGCCTCCACTTCCTCGGGCTGCACGTTCACACCGCCGGCGGTGACGATGATCTCGGACAGTCGGCCCTGCACGAACAGATAGCCATCGGCATCCACGCTGCCGCGATCGCCGGTGCGGAACCAGCCGTCCCCGGTGAAGGTCTCGGCATTTTTTTCCGGCAGATTCAGGTAGCCGCTGAATACGCCCGGTCCGCGCGCCTGGATCTCGCTGTCACGCACGCGGATTTCCACGCCTGCGAGCGGGCGCCCCACGCTGCCGTGGCGCACGGGCGTCCGGTCGATGGTCAGCAGCGGCGAGGTCTCGGTGAGGCCGTAGCCGATGGCCAGGTCCCAACCGAGGGCCTCAAGACAGCGCGCGAGCGCCGCATCCAGGGCCGCGCCGCCGCAGGCGGCGACGCGCAGCCGTGGGGCGATGCGCCGGTGCAGCGGCGCGAACAATCGACGCCCGGCGTTGAAGCCGGTGGCGCGGCGCACGCCTCCGGCGGCGGCCAGGCAGGTGCGGAACAGCAGCGGTGCCCAGCGTCCTGTCGCCGCGAGGCGCGCCTCCAGCGCTTCGAACAAGGCGCCATAGAGCCTCGGCACGCCGATGATCACCGACGCCTCGCTCTCACGCAGCGCACGCGCGATCTGCGGTCCGGTGAGCGCCGCCGGGATGATCAGCGGCAACCCCAGGATCAGCGGTGCGAAAATGCCGAGCGCAAAGGGATAGACATGGTGCGCTGGCAGGGGCAGCAGGGCGCGGTCTTCACCCTGCACCAAGCCCATGGCGGCGAGGCTCTCCACCTGAAAGGCCAGGTTGCGGTGCGTGAGCGGCACGCCCTTGGGAAAACCCGTGGTGCCGGAGGTATAGAGGACGGCAGCCGCCACTTCGGCATCCTGCGGCAGCGGTGGCAGGGACACCGGCGCCGGCGGCGCTTCCTCCATGAGTAATGCCGTCACCGAGGCGGGTAGCCCGGCGGCGTGCGCCGCATCGGTCCATGCACAGTGTGCCCCACAATCGCGCAGCACGTGCGCCAGGGTGTCGCCACTGAACTGCGCGTCGATGGGCACGATGCAGGCGCCCACGCGCAGGGTGCCGAGCAGCGCTGCGATCCATCCCGGCCGCATGTCGCCCTGGAGCGCCACCCGTTCACCATTGCGCACGCCGTTGGCCAGCAGGACCTGGGCATGCGCCTCGGCCGCTTGCCACAACCGCGACCGCGTCCAGCGCACGCAGTCATCGCGGGTGAAGGCGATCACCGCCTCGCGATCGGGCTGCCGCGCCAGGGCGTCCGCGACCAGGGCGATGAGCGTGGTCACGGTGTCGCGCACCATCGAGCCATAGAGTGCGGGCGGCCGGGGAACATGCTTTCGCGCCGCGACGGTCTTGCCATGAGCGCAGTGTAGGCCGGCCCGCCCGAGTGCGTGACAACAGGGTGGCAGGCCGCTCGGTGGGCGGCGACTAAACTCCACCCTCAAGGGGAACACCATGGAACATTCACCCACATCTCGCCAATCAGTGGATGCGCTCACGGGCCTCTACACGTGGCCGGAGTTCGAGCGTCAGCAGCGCGCCGCCGCGGCCCGGGTGACGCGGCACGGCGGCGCGCTGGGGTTGGTGATCTTCGAGCTGGACAATTTTTCCGAGCTGTCGCGCCGGCTCGGCACGGAGGGCAGCAATGACATGCTGCGTCATATCGCCAACCTGTTGGAGCGCAACGTGCGCGTGAGTGACGTGCTGGCGCATTGGAACGGCCCGCGCTTCGCCGCTCTCGCGCCGGCGCTCGACCTGCACGAGACCACCGGATTCGCCGTGAAACTGCGGCGCCTGATGGCCGAATACCGCTACGACGGTAGTGGCCTCATCTCCGGCAGCTTCGGCGTCACCGAATATTCACCGGGCGAACCGCTCGACGCCTTCACCCAGCGCGCCCTGGGCGCCCTCGCCCATGCCCGCAGTCACGGCGGCAATCGGGTGGCCGCCGCGCGCGCGGCACAGAACTGAGTCACTGCCCGCCACGACGCCCGCGCATGACGCGGCGGTAGGCGGCGTTGATGGCCGCCATGGGCGCCGCTTCGTCGGGTGCGCCGCCGCGCGCCATTACCGCATCCGGGTGATGCTGCCGCGTCAGGCGTCGAAAGGCGGTGCGTACGTCACGGTCGCTGGCATCGCGCGGGATGCCGAGCACGCGATAGGGGTCGTCCTCCCGGGCCTGTTGTGCATCCACACTCCGCCAATAGCCGGGCAGACCGAACACCTCACACAGGTCGTCGAGGAAGGCGCTCTCCTGCGAGGTGGGACTGCCGTCGACCAGGGCCAGCCGGTAAAGACGCTCGATGAGGTCTTCGAGCGCCGCACTGCCCCGGCCATGCAGCTGGAGCAGTTGTACGGCAAAGGGCCGAAAGGCCTGCTTGTCCTTGTGGTAGCGCGCGAACAGCGCGGCCTGTTCCGGGCGCGCCTCGGGGGAGAGGCGGAACAGGCGTACGAAACCCTCCCGCTCCTCTGCGTTCGGTTCGCCGTCGCAGCCCGCCAGGTGCGCCGCCAGCACGGTCGTCGCAGTGCGGCCGGCGCGCGGTTCGGGCACGGCGGCTGCGAACAGGCCGCCCCGTGGCGGCGTCTCGGTGCGGGGTTCCTTTCTTTTTCGGAAGAAACGAAACACGCGGGCCTCGCGAACCAATGGGTCCGGAACAAACCATAGCCGGCGACCGGGATCAGGCAACCGCGCCAGATGGTGCGGTTGCCTTGTAGGCGCCCACACCGTGGGCGAATGCCTCCAACCGCCGACGCGCAGCGAAACCGCGTTCGCCGACGGTGTCGGCGCCTACAAGGGTTCGAGACCCACCCGTAGCGCGTAGCTGGATGCCGTGTTCAAGAGCGACGCACCGCGGTGTCCGAGCCCGCCCCAAACCCCGGGTTCCGCTCCGCTTCACCCCGGCTACGTGGGAACTTGGAACCTTTACACGGGGGCGGGCTGCTACGGGCGCGACAGGTAATCGCGCAGGGCCACAGCGTTGTTGTGCTCCGTATCGCGCGCAGCATACAGCAGGGTGATCCGACCACGGCGCACGAGGGCGCGCAGGTCCGCGAGGTTGTCGGCGCGTGCATCCAGTTCGGCGAAATAGCGCCGACGGAACTCCTCCCAGCGGGCCGGATCATGGGCGAACCAGGCGCGCAACCCCGGGCTGGGTGCCAGGTCTTTGCGCCAGTCGTCCAGCTGCAGCGCCTCCTTGCGCACGCCGCGCGGCCAGATTCGGTCCACCAGCACGCGCCGACCATCGGCGGCGGACACGCCGTCGTAGACACGTTTGACCTGGATGCGCCCGTCGCCCGTGTGATGCGCATGGCGGGGATGATGCCCGCCACCGGATGTGTGATTGCTCATGACTGTGCCTCGCCTAGCCGTGCCGCGAGCAGGGCGAGGAATTTTGCCACCTCGTCCGGGCTCGCGAGTCGGTACCGCGCGGCCGTGGCCGCGGGCGTGTCCTGGACGACGATGCCGCTGCCGCGTTCTTTGAGCAGCGCCAGCGCCTCCTCATCGGTCTGATCATCGCCCACGTAGATGGGCCAGGCCGCGGGTCCCATACGGGCGAGCAGCCAGTCGACCGCCCGGCCCTTGTGCCAGTCCACCGCGGGCAGGAGTTCGATGACCTTCTTGCCGCGGCTCGGTCGCAGGTCAGGATGTGCCGCAAGCACCGCGGCCACCGCCTCCTCAACGCGTGGCACCGCCGCAGGTTCCACCTTGCGGTAATGGGTCGCCAGCGCGAAGCGCTTGCGCTCCACCAGGGCACCCGGCACCCGGTCGAGGCGGCCGTGCAGGTAGGTCTCGGCGGCGTCGAGGCTGGCGACACAGGCCAGCGCGTCCGGGTGCTCGTAGCGCAGCCCGTCGGGTCCGGCGATGTCGAAGCCGTGGCTGCCGGCGTAGTACAGCATCGGCAGCTGCACCCGCGCCTGCAAATTCTCCCGATCCCGCCCGCTCACGATCGCCACCGGGATACAGCGCGCGATGGCCGCCAGCATATCGCGCACATAGTCCGCCAGCATCGCCTCCCCCGGCGTCCCGGTGATGCCGGTGAGGGTGCCGTCGAAATCCAGGAACAACGCCACCGGGCCGCCGGCCGGGACGACGGCGTCCATGTGCTCCAAGGCGGAGGGCAGCGGCGCGGCGGCCGCGCCCCGTGCGGGGGCGGACGGCAACACCACCGTGAAGGCATCGATGACGTCGGGCGCGCCACCCAGCGCCGCCCTATCGCCCACATTCCACACCGCAGCGATGCCCGCCTGCCGTGCGGCCGCCGCTTCGGCCGGGCCGCTGACCAGGGCCGCGCTGCGGCGCACCGGCACCTCGAGGCGGCGCAGCGCATCACGCCACGGCTCGGGCGCAGGCCAGGGGCCCAGGCGAAAGCGCTGCACATCACGCCCATCCACCCGCGCATCGAACAACCCCAAAAGCCCTGCGGCTTGCAGCAAGGCAGTGGCCTGCGCCTCCCGGCTCACCAGCCCGACGCGGAAACCGCAGCGGTGCAAGGTCTTGGCAAGCCGCACTGCGGCGTCACGTACCGCCACACCCGCGCGCAGCCGCGCCGCGAGAATCCGCTCGGCCCGGCGTGCCAGCCCCCACGTGCTCAAGGCTTCCGGCCGGTCACGCGCACCGCCAGGCGGTACGGTGATCTGTCTGGCCGCGAGCAGGCGTCCGGCCACCAGGTCGAAGGGGTAACCGCGTATCTGCATGGGGTAATCGCGCGCCGCATCGAACGGTGCAGTCGGAGTGGCAGCGGCGGCGTGCGAGGTTTGCGCCTCGTTTTGCCGAAGGCCGGGGTCCATCGTTGTTGCTGTGGCGAGGCGGGCCGCCTGAAATTCGTCGAAGGCTTGGCGCCACACCGACACAAGCAGCGCATCACTGTCCACCAACACCCCTTCGAGCAGGAACAGCACCGCATCGAAGCGCGTGCGATCGATGTCCCGTCCCTCTGCGGACCGCCCCACCGGTGCGGACTCAGCCGCGTTTCGCGGCGATGAGATCGAGCAGCGCGTCGTAGGGTTCGATGAATTTTTGTACGCCTTCGCGCTGCAACTGATTGGTCACGCCCTCCAGATCGATGCCGAGGCGTTCCAGCCCGGAAAGCACCTCGGCCGCCTCGTCGACACCCTCCTCCACCGTGCCCGCCCGGGCCTTGCCGTGATCCGCGTACGCGGCGAGGGTGACGTCCGGCAACGTGTTCACGGTGTTGCGGCCGATGAGCGGTTCCACGTACATCACATCGCTGTACTTGGGGTTCTTGGTACTGGTGCTCGCCCAGACGAGTTGCTGCGGGCGCGCACCGCGTTCGGCGAGCCGCCGCCAGCGGTCACTGTCGGTGATGTGCAGAAAACGCTGGTAGGCGAGCTTGGCGTTGGCGATGGCCGTTCTGCCGAGCAGGTCCTGGGGGCGGGGCTCTGCGCCGACGCCGTTTTCCGTCTGGATCTTCGCATGCAGGGCCCGGTCCACCAGGTTGTCGATGCGCGAGAGGAAAAAACTCGCCACCGACGACACCTCCGTCAGCGAACGTCCTTCCGCGAGGCGACGCTCCAGGGCTCGCAGGTAGGCCTCGGCGACCGCCTCGTAGACGTCGATGGCGAACAGCAGGGTGATGTTGACGGACACGCCATCGAACAACAGCGTCTCGATGGCATGGATGCCGGCTTCCGTGCCGGGGATCTTGATGTACAGATTGGGCCGCCCGACCTTGGCGCGCAGATGGTGTGCCTCGCGTATGGAGGCCTCCGCGTCGTAGGCCAGGTGCGGTGATACCTCGAGACTTACGAAGCCGTGCAGGCCCTCGCTGCGATCGTGGAGCGGGCGCAGCACGTCGCAGGCGTCGCGCACGTCGGTGGTGACCACCTCCTCGTAGACCTCGTGCACCGACTTGCCTTCGGCGAACAGGCGATGGATCTGTTCGTCGTAGGCCGAACCCGCGGCGATGGCCTTGTGGAAGATGGCAGGGTTGGAGGTGACGCCACGCAGGCCGTCCTGACGCCAGCGCCGCTCCAACTCACCATTGCGGAGCATGTCGCGCGAGAGGTTATCGATCCACCAGCTCTGCCCATAGTCGCTCAGCTGCCGCAACGGATTCATCGGCCTGCCTCCTGATTCGCTTTCTGCACGGGCACATCGACCAGTGAACGATTCAAAGCTTAACCAAGGAATCCGATACATGAGCAACCGGCCGCGTACGCCGGAGCTGAAAACGGCGCCAGAGTCTCCCGGACAGTAGCCTCAGCCGCCCTTCTCCTCCGGGTGAATTTCCCGGAGGGAGGCGGATGAGTCACACTGAGTGATGATTGTCTTCAGGCCTTTTCCATGGCCGCCTTGTACTGACCCTTCTGCGCCGCACCGTTCAGTTTGGCGCGATGGAAGAAGGCCTTGCGGGCCGCATCCACGTTCTTCGCGTCGCCCTTCCAAGTCTGCATCACCGGTTCCTGCAAAGCACGTGCATAGGAGAAGCTGAGATTCCAGGGCAGCTTGGGATGCCGCTCATTCATGGCATTGAGGTTGGCGCTGGCCTGTTCGGGGGTCTGACCGCCGGACAGGAAGTTGATGGTGGGCACGGCGCCGGGTACGGTGCGACGCAGCACCTCGACCGTGCGGTCGGCCACTTCCTCGGGCGTGGACTTGCGCGCGTGACTCTTGCCCGCGATCACCATGTTCGGTTTCAACACAATCAGTTCCAGGCGTACACCGTGGCGATGCAGCGCATGGAACACTTCATGGAAGGCCACTTCACTCACTTCGGCACATTGATCGATGGAATGATCGCCGTCGATGAGTACCTCCGGCTCGACGATGGGCACGATGCCATGGTTCTGGCATTCGGCCGCATAGCGCGCCAGCACCTCGGCATTGGCCTCGATGGCGAGGCGGGTGGGATGACCGGCGCCGATGTTGTAGACCGAGCGCCACTTGGCGAAGCGCGCACCCTTCTGCTTGTACGTGGCCAGGCGCTCGCCGAGACCATCCAGTCCCTGGCTCACCTTGTCGCCGTTGGTGAACGGCAATTCCACCAGCCCCTTGTCGACCTTGATGCCCGGCACGATACCCTGCTTGGCGCACAGTTCCGGCAGCGGCGTGCCGTCGGACGCCTTTTGATCCAGGGTCTCTTCAAAGAGGATGATACCGGACAGGTATTCGCCGATTTGCGGCGTGCCGATGAGCAGCTCGCGATAGGCGCGGCGCGTATCGGGATTGGACTGAATGCCCACGGCCTGAAAACGCTTGGTGATGGTCGGAATACTCTCGTCGGCGGCCAGAATGCCCTTGCCCGGCACTACCAGCGCCGAAACCGTCGCCTGCATGTCCTTGACTGCATCCAGCACCATGTCCATCGATTTCCTCCCGGGCCCGTGGCCCCGCGTTATGAACGGAAATCAACCATACCAGCTGCGCGCCTTCCACAGTATAGGAACGCCATGAGGAAGCTCCCTATTCCCCGACCAGATGAAAATCCTGCTGGATTTCCAGGATGTCTTCCGCCCAGCGCAGCGCGGCCGAGACGGTTGGAAAACCGATGAGACTGGTCGCAAGAATCAGCGCATGACGGATCTCGCCGGGGCTCGCACCGCAATCCAGCGACCGGCGCACGTGGCTGTGCACAGCACCCTCCGAACGCACCGCTGCGGCCGCCACCAGTTGCAGTAATTGCGCGGTCTTCTCCTCGATGGGGCCCGCCGCGCGGGTCGCCTCACCGAGCTGCTCAAGCGCGGTGATGTAGCCCGCATGTCGGGTGGACAGCGTGCGGTACCAGGCCGGTCTCTGATCGTTCATGGTGGACCTCGCGCATCCATAAAACGAATCCGCGTCGGCGGCGGAGATTGATCGCCGTCTTCCTATACTTCTTATAGCCCGTTGCTTGCGAGAACCCGGCCATGCCCACGCGCGACATGCAACTCCTTCAGGCACGGCTCGACAGTCTCGACGCCAGGATTGCGCAGCTGGAGCACGAGATGGCGCATGCGGATCCGAAGCTGCATGAAACCTATCAGGCGCAATGGCAGGAAGCCACGGAAACGCGCCGTCATGCCGGTGATCTCATGGCGCAACTGAAACTTCAGGAAGCGGAAAGTTGGGAACGCATGGATCTCTGGAACGGCCTCGAAGCCGTTTTCGACGATCTGGGCAAATTTCTCGACCGCATCACTGGAACCAAACTGCCACCACCCCAATGAATACATCCGCCTGGCGTCCCGAGATGCTCTACGAGCATCTGCTGCATGGCCCACGGTTTCAAATCCTGGACGTGCGCTCCGCGGAGGAATTCGCCGCTTGGCACGTCGAGGGCCGCGAGCCGATACCCACGGTGAACGTTCCCTATTTCGAATTCCTTGATTTGGACACCGACGAAGACGTGGTGAAGGCGGTGCTGAAGAGCGCCCCACAAACCCTTCTGCCTCGCCTCGATGCGGATATCCCGATCCTGGTCGTCTGCCCCCACGGCCATACCTCGGACCTCGTGGCCGAAGGCCTGCGGCAGCTCGGCCGTGATGCCGCCAACCTGGACGGTGGCATGGCGGCGTGGGGCGATCACTACCACGTGGAAACGGTGGCTGAGGAAGCGGGTTTGCGCATCCTGCAGATCAGCCGGCCGGCACGCGGCTGTTTGAGCCATCTACTGGTGAGTGAAGGCGCGGCGGCGGTGATCGATCCGCTGCGGCATGTGAGCATCTATCTCGATACGGCCCAACGTCACGGTGCACGCGTCACCCACGTGCTCGACACCCACATGCACGCGGATCATCTGAGCGGCGGCGTGGGTCTCGCGAAACAAACAGACACCGCCTATCACCTCCATCCGTACGACGCGATCCATCCCATGGATTTGCTGCCGGCACGCTATGGGTTCGAGTTCCTCAGGGACGGACAACAATTCCGGATCGGACGCGCCGATGTGCGCGTGTTACACATTCCGGGCCATACCCTCGGCGAGGTCGCTTTCCTCGTCAACGAACGCTGGCTGCTCGCCGGCGACAGCATTTTCATCGAGTCGGTGGCGCGCCCCGATCTTGGTGGTCATCCGGAACAGTGGACGCCGTTATTCCGGCAATCGCTGCAACGTCTGCTCGCCTTGCCCGATGAAACCGTGCTGCTGCCGGCCCACTTCAGCAATGCGCGGGAAGGCGATCCGCAGGGCCGGTTCATGGCGGCGCTGAGGGAACTTCGCACGCGCAACGAGGGCCTGGCGCTGGCCACCGGCGACGAGGCGGCGTTCACCCGCTTCATCCTTGCGAGCCTCCCCACGTTCCCGCCGGGTTACGTGGAGATCAAGCGCGTAAACGCCGGCCTGACGAGCGCCGACGAACGCAAGGCCTCCGAACTGGAACTGGGCAAGAACGTCTGCGCCCTCGCCAGCCGCACGGCCGATTAATGAAAAACTGTCCAACGCAAAGGCAGAGACGCAGAGGCCGCAGAGGGGTTACAAATACCGGCTGGGACGCAACACGGGCTGCGTCACTGGTCTTCCCTGCTTCCCGGCATTCGCTTCGTGTGTGATCCGCGACCCCGATTTCGCGGCCATGCGAGCTCATGCTCCGTGATCCCCGGATTCCGCTTCGCTTCATCCGGGCTACGGGACACTGAGGCGCACGACCGGCTCACCGGTGCCTACGCACCAGGCGTGCGGCATGGCCGGGGTGAGGTGACCGACGCCCACGCGGCCGCGCTTGTCCAGGGCGATGATGCCTACGTCGCGCCCGATCTGTTCGGCCATGGCCGCGAGTACCGCGTCCACCGCGGTCTGGATGTCGCCCGCGCGGGCGCCGTCGCATACGGCCTTGGCGGTGAGAAACCGCATCATGAGTTCCCCTTTGCCCGTGGCGGATACGCCGGCGTTCGGGGTGGCGTAATTGCCTGCGCCGGGCAGCGGCGTGTCACCGATCCGGCCAGGCAGCTTGAGGGTCACGCCCCCCGTGGAGGTGGCCGCCGCGATGCGGCCCTGCCCGTCCAGGGCGACCGCGCCCACGGTGCCGGCGGGCAGTTCCGGATGGCGCGCGAGCAGATCGTGCAAGCGGGGCAGGTAGGCATCCCCACGTCGTTCCATGGCCGCACGCGCCCGCTGCCAACCCGCCCGACGCTCGGCGATGATCGGGTCGTGATCCGTAAAGCCGAAGGCGCGTGCGAAACGCCCGGCGCCCTCCCCGGCCAGCAGCACGTGATCGGTCTGCTCCATCACCGCCCGCGCCACGGCGACGGGATTTTTCACCCGCCGCAGCGCGGCCACGTTGCCCGTGCGCAGGCCTTCCGAGAGCATGACGCCGGCGTCCATCTCGACCTCGCCGTCCAGGTTGAGCACCGAGCCCGTGCCCGCGTTGAAGGCGGGATCGTCCTCCAGCACCATCACGGCGGCCACGGCGGCGTCCAGGGCATGGCCACCCTCGGCCAATACGCCATGCCCGACCCGCGCGGCCTCGCGCACGCCGCGCAGCGCCGGTTCCACGTGCACTCCGCTACACACGCCGGCACCGCCGTGCACCACGATGGCGAACATGACACGCCTCCCGCAGCACTTGTCACGAAAAGCCTATGCAGCGGCCCAGCCGACGCCAAGGCGCGCTCCGGGTTTGTCCCGGGTCGTGCGCTGGTCGATGCTTTGCGAAAGTGGTAATAGGCGTGGCGCATGCGCCCCGAACTCGGACTGGTCTGCATCACCCGCAGCGACGCCCTGCGCTATCGCACCGTGACGCGCACGCGCCTGCGGGCCGCAACGCCCGCGGCACGCACGGCCCTGCTGCGCGCGATCTATGCGGCCAATCTGGCGACACTGGCGCGCGCGCCGCGCTTCTGCATCGAACGGGGCATCCGGCTGTACCGCATCCCCTCAGGGATCTTCCCGTTCGCCGACGATGCCATGGGTGCGCCGCTGCTGGAGGCCATCGCTGGTGAACTCGGAGCGATTGGGCGCGCCGCCGCCTCGCTGGGTGTGCGTCTGGTCATGCACCCGGATCAATTCGTGGTGCTGAATTCGGAGTCCGAGGCGGTGGTGACGAACAGTCTGCGCATCCTCGCCATGCACGGGCGCATCCTCGACGCCCTGGCACAGCCGCGCACGCCCTGGGCCGTGCTGGAGATCCACGGCGGCAGGCGCGGCCGCGCGGCCGCGCTGCGCGAGGCCATCGCGCACCTGCCGCCCGCGGTACGCGGACGCATTGCGCTGGAGAACGATGAGAGCCGTTATGACGCGGCGGAGATCCTGGCCGTCTGTGAGGATGCAGGCGTGCCCATGGTGTTCGACGCCCATCATCACGTGTGCTTCCGGCAACTGGCCAGCTACGAGCACCCCAGCATCGCGGAATTCACCATCGCCGCCGCCCGCACCTGGCCCGATCCCTCGTGGCAGCTCGTGCATATATCGAACGGGCGCAACAGCTTCACCGATCGGGGCCACGCCGACGAGATTTCCGTCATGCCCAGCGCCTACTCACAGGTGCCCTGGATCGAGGTGGAGGCAAAAGCCAAGGAACAGGCCATCGCCCGGCTGCAGGCCGAATGGCTGCCTGGGCTGAAAGAAACCTGAGCGCGCTGCCGGCCACCCGCACTCTCTACCATCACATCATCCAAGACGCCTGCGTCTGTCCACGAACAGGCTGTTACCGGGTATGCGCTTGGCCTGATGTTTAGCCTCACTGGCCAGGGCAGCCACCTCATGGTGTGAACGGCAGGCACCCGGTTCCGGCGTCACCAGGCCGATGGACAGCGTGAGCAGCGGATAAAATCTATCGTTGCCGCCGCGATCCCGTGACTGGATGCCGCCCCGCAGACGATCATCTTCTTCATAGACTCGGGGTATTTCCTGCTCGAATTGGCGAAGCGCAGCATCACAGCGGCTGTTCGCATTCTCGCTGGTGAAAACAACGATGAAGTCATCGCCGCCCACGTGACCGACGAAATCCTTTGTGCCGTTCACGTTCGCCTCCAAGATTCTCGCTACGGTGCGTATCACCTCGTCACCCTTTGCATATCCATACGCGTCGTTGAATGGCTTGAAGTTGTCCAAGTCACAATAAGCCACGGCGAATTCCGCACGATTGCTCAGGAGTTCCTCCAGCACTTCGTTGATAGGCACATTTCCAGGTAACAGAGTCAATGGATTGGCATAGCGTGCATTGCGAATCTGCAGTTCGGTGATTTTCTTCAGCAAATCCATGATTCGGCCAACGCCCACGCATTTTCCGTCACGGGTGATCAGAAAATCATGGGTAGCATGCAACGGCATGGTCCCGGTGATGATGCGGCTGGCCTGCTCCAGACTGGTGTCCTGCTCGA
>JALOAT010000060.1 GCA_023228645.1 Gammaproteobacteria bacterium
GCCAAATGGGTCAAGCAAGGCCATAGTCAAAGTCCATCAAATTGCCGACTTTTGTTGGCTGAAATCCAACGCCTACGAGAATTAGCGAACACACTACGATGAACGAGAAGCGATTCTATGTATATGCCAGTTTCTTTAATGGCAAACGCGGCTGGTATAGAATCCGTGGAGTAGATTCTGGTGGCAATTATATTGGCAATTTCCCTGAAGGTGTTGATAAATTACCAGGTATGAAGTTTTGCCAAGATAGACCAAAAGGCAAACAAGTTAGTGAACACGTGGTCAAAGAATATTTTGGATATGTAGGCAAGGAGGTCGAAAATGTCAGTTGAGTATAGGTTTTCTGAAGAAGAAGTTCAGGAACGCTTTGACGAAATTATGGATCTAGTTGATAAAGAACGTGCCCACGTGATTATTACTCGCGATGGGGTAGATGTAGCTGCGCTAATTCCGTATGAAGATTGGGAGTTTTATCAATCACTAATTAATAGTGATTGGAAAGAAGTTGGAGAGCGTAATGAAGAAGGTTAATGTAGAAATTACCAATCGTGGCGCTGTTTATGTTAATGATACGCGGATCACAGGACGCCATACTAAATGGGGTGTCCACAATGTCGTATGCAGGTTGGATAAAATTCGCCTTGATAGTGTCCGCCAAGCAATCATAGATGCCGGTTATGGTCATATTAGGCTTGATGATCAGTATTGTGAGGAAATGGGAATTTGATAGCTATGAATAGCTATGCTGATCTTAAAAAGAAATATGAAGATCAATTCAAAAATGGCGAACTTTTAGGCCATAGTGAATTAGCGGAAACTTATAGAGACAGTAACACGTTATGGTTAAAGATTAAAAACAGGCATTCTGGCAACATAGTGCAATCTAATGTTATTGAAGCTATTTTTGATTGGTCGGAATATGTTGGTATTAGAACTGAAAGCTCATTGTTGAGAAATCCACTTGGATGGCGACGTCATCCAAGTATTATGTTTTGTGATGAGTATTTTACTGCAATATTTCCAAGATATGATTGGCAGAAAACCGCAGCAATAATTACTTGGGGTGAGTATTTTACGACGAGAAAATTAAATGTTCCTTCGAGCCAAAGTTATTGAAGTCAACAATCATTTCGATATTTCTATGATTTCATCTATTGTTATTGGTACTAATGATGCTGATGGTTTTAAGCGATGGATGGATAGAAATTATTTGTTTATTACGCTTGGCAGTTTTGGCACGATGGTTTGTCCAGTTGCTAATTTTGATCAATATGTAAAGCTACTATACCAAAGAAGTAACCAACCTAACATTGATAAAATTATTAAAAAGTGGGGAATTTATGACCCAAATCAAAAAACTTTTCTTGAAAAAACAAAAGGGTGGTTGACATTCAATTTTGGTTCGTTTATAGACGTGTAATGCCTCTGTAGCTCAGTGGATAGAGCGCCGTGCTTCGAACGCGGAGGTCGTAGGTTCGATCCCTACCAGGGGCTCAAATGATAGGAGAGAATAATGTCAGTTAGAGCAGCTTTAGCAAAACTTGCCGCGTGTGCGTGTGGATGTGCGGTTATTGGCGGCGGCGCCGTTCACGTCGCTGAAGCACAACGCCCAGGTATTTTGAAAACTGTTAAGCCTGTCAAAACGGCTAAACATACTCCATCACGCACTGTTAGACGACACCGCACGGTTGTTACTTATAGACCAAGTCGTACAGAACCGGTTCAATCAGCCCAAGTTACTCAGGTTATAAATGTTATGCCGCAAGCATTGCCAGAGCAGCAAATGGTCAATGCTGGTGGCGGCGCGACGGCGACGGTTGTTAGTGGTAGTTCTGGTTCTTCTGGATTTTCTGGATCGTTTGGCGGCTTTGGCGGCGGCTTTTTTGGTGGTTCGAGTGGCGGTTCAGTAATCATATCATCCACCTCAAGTGGTAGTACAAGTACGTCGACTAGTTCTAGTTCTTCATCAAGTTCAAGTACATCAACGAGCTCGAGCACTTCTGGTGGTATTAGCACATCTGGTGGTTTTGGCTCGTCAAGTTCTTCGTCGAGTAGTACAAGTGGTGGGTGGTCAACTTCTACGTCAGGGGGATCGACTGGAAATCCACCAGTCGACGTTCCTGAACCGTCTTCAGTAATTTTGTTTGGATTGGGAGTTTTGGGTCTAATTGTAGGCAGGAAGCTTTCAACCCCCAAGAGAGATACCATAAGCTGAGCTATCGCGGGGCAACTCGAGGAAGTTCAGGATTGGCGTGGGAAACGAGTGGGAGAGGTAGTAGGCTTGGATCAGTATGTCAAGCCGAAGAATGCCATAGTAAGACGTATCGTTCTTTGCTATGGTTCTCGCTAATCACCACCGTGATTGAGCCAACAAGCCAAACAGGACCTGGCAATTTCCCAGTTATAGGTCCGGGTTGGTGCAGCCCTGAAGCGATAAGCTTCGTGGATAATTCCGGGGCCAGACGTATGTCTGAGACGAATGATAGCATAATACAGAATCCTGGCTATAGGCTTATGGTAACTTGAAAGAAAGGCAAATAAATGTTTGGACGTAAAAAGAAAGAAATCAATACCGGATCCTACACTGTCGACTTTTCAGATAAAACTCAATCAGTAAATAATACTGATACAGTTTTAGAATCATATTTCAATGATCCAGTTGAGGAAGATGGACCTCAAGAAGATTTCAATCCAATCGACAAACTATACTATTTCCTGTCAGATTTGATGGATGTGTATGAGGATTGGTCTGTTTCTGAATCCGGAATCGACAATGAAGGATATACCAATTATACTGTAATACATAGAACAAAACCAATAACTGTCAATTTTAACAGTTATAATAATGAAAATGAAGCAACAGTTTTAATTTCTGGTGAAGATGTTGAAAATATTATAGGATATGATATGACAGCAGATTTGGCTGATAAAATATATGATATAATCAACGAGGTTGAGGAAAGATTGGAAGAAGAGCGCGAAGTTAGAAATAACGAATCAGCTCAACGAATTCTTGATATGCTTGGATATGGAGAAGATTGATGAAACTTTCTGAAACACAGCTTGATCAAATGATCACACTCTGGCACGATGATAAATCAATTCTTTGTGAACTCCACGAATTTTTGGGTTTGTCTAAAGAAGATTATTCTAAATGGGTTAAAACTCCTAGTTTTCAACCTGAAAGTGATTTGGATGAAGATGAAGTTAATTTCATTCTGAGTATGAAAGGAAGATGTTAATGTCGGTTCACATTTTTGGCGGTGGAACCTTTTTTCACGTTCGCAACCATATGGCGCTTTGCGCACCAGCATTTGGTAAAACTGCTCGATATATTAATACCTTTTATGACGATGCATTCTTGCATTTGACAAAAATGGCTGATCCAAATTCAATTCTTGATACCAATGAAGATGTTGAATATAAGCTTGATAAGCTCATTGAGGATCCTTATTGCAAGATCATCTATTTCAATGTTGCACTTTGTGATTATGAGGGATCTATCTTGGATGGCACTCTTGAAGATTGTATAACTCCATCAGGAAAATACGCTCCTCGACTTAAAACTCGAGAAGGTCTACAGCATATGCGCCTCACGCCGGCAGCTAAGTTGATTGGCAAGATTCGCAAGACTCGCAAGGATATTTTTGTTGTTGGATTTAAGACGACCTGCAACGCAACACCTGATGAGCAATATCTTGCAGCATTGAATATGTTGAAAGAAAATTCTATCAACTTGGTTCTCGCGAACGATACAGGTAATCGTCGAAATATGATTGTTGCTCCAGAAGAAACTCGCTATTGCGTTACTACTGATCGAAATAAAGCACTTACAACTTTGGTAGAAATGACCAATAGCAGGTCTCGAAACACTTTTACCCGATCGACGGTAATTGATGGCGATCTTGTTCCTTGGAATTCAAATGAAATTCCTGACAATTTGCGACAGGTGGTCAATCACTGCATCAAAAGAGGAGCATACAAGCCCTTCCGGGGATCAACTGCTGGTCACTTTGCAGTCAAGGTGAATGAACACGAAGTTTTGACATCTGTTCGCAAGACAAATTATAATGATTTGGATAAAAGCGGATTGGTTCGAATTGAATACGACGGTCTCGATAAAGTCATTGCGCACGGCGCGAAGCCAAGTGTTGGAGGTCAGAGTCAGAGAATTGTGTTTGACGAGCATCCAGATTTGGACTGTATTGTACATTTCCATTGTCCTACTAAGGAAAATGTTCGTGATTCGCTATCACACGTGGATCAGGCGCCATCAGAATGCGGGTCACACCAATGCGGGTCAAGAACATCAAAAGGATTAAAGTCTTTTGGGAATCTGGAAGCAGTGATGCTTGATAATCACGGGCCAAATATTGTCTTTTCTAAGGATACCCCAGCTCAAGAAGTTATTGATTTTATTGAAGCAAACTTTGATCTTGAAGCTAAGACTGGTGGCTTGGTAAGTTAATTCTTACCAAGCAACTCTTTCCAAGTAATTTGAATTCCGCGTTTTTTGTAAGCCTCGACTGGATTTGAATAAACTCCGGTTGGGGTTTCATTATTTCTAAAATATGTCAACCATTCTCTTGATGTTTTTGAATTTGTTGATTTGAAATATTCTTTAAATTCATCCAATGGCATAATATTTTCCATATAACGTTGTGATAATGCTTCTTGTGCTTTAATTTGGGCCTCCGTTTTTGGCAATCCTTTTCTTTTTAAAGACCATCGCTTTTTAGTTTCTTCGGAATGTTTATAGCCTTTACGCTTTTCGGCAATTTCTTTATATTGCTCGTCAGACAACAATTTTCGTCCCTTTAATGAATTGCTAATTTTTTTCTTTGTTTCTTCGGATATGGTGCGCCCTTTTTGATGTTGTGGGGCCGCCATCTGTGCTTCAGTTTTTGGTTTACCTTTTCGCTGTTGGCTTAATAATTGCTTGGTAGATTCTGAATGAATCATTCCAGCAGTGCTTTCGCCACCATTCGTTAAGTTACTCAATGGCCCTAAATTTAAATTATATCTTCCAATAACTTTAATGAAATGTATTTCCCACAATTGTGCTTCTTGTTTGGAAAGATTTTCTTTTAATTTAATAATTATCGGTTTCTGGCCTAAATCTAATATATGTTTAATTTTTCCATTTTTTATAGGATTACAATTAGAATTCAAGCTGTCAGTTTTTAAATGAGCTTGATATCGTTTACCTTTGCCCATTCCAATATAAAATGGCTCAAAATCAAAATTTTCTCCATTATAAGAAAAATTTCCTGGCTTTCTTGGATCTAAATATGCGTAAACATAAAACATTTTACTTGACCTTTTTAGGTTATTTAGTTATAAATGCGGTGCAAATACAAATTGGAGATATTAATGTCAGATACTGAAAGTTATTATTCTACCCATAATGCTGTTTGGAGCGAATCGAAGGGTGAATGGATTGAATATGAAAATTCAAATCCACCATTTCGAACCAAATTTCCAATGTGGCTTATTGTAGGAGCATATGAGATTTGGATTCTTCCAATTCTTCGCTTCCCTGCCAAGATTGAAGCTGCTATTACTCGAAAGCTTGATCGTATGGATGAAAACCATCAGAATCGAGCCAGGTAATGGTTACGTATCGAATTAAACGCCGCTCGTGCGGTGATTATGAAATTCACCGCAAGGTAGGCTTCTTTTTCTGGAAGCACGATGGTGGCGACCGCAGGCTAAAATCCGAAGACCGTTCGAGAGGGTTTCGATATTGGTACGACACATATGAACAGGCTAAGAGAGGCCTTGCTGCTCGAGAAGATTTTGACAAGCTTTCGGCAGCCGAAGGTGGTACTTTGGGTGAAAAGATTTTCTATAAACCTTTCCCTGAAAAGGAAGATTGATAGTTGACATAGTTTTGTCCATTTAGTATAAATGGAATATTGATAAAAACCATACTGATCCAAACGTTGTAGGTTGTCAACAAAGGAGAAGTAAAATGGTTAGATTATCAAAAGCTGTCCTAGCTCGTCAGATCAGGTCAGAAGTTCATTATCCAGATGATGGGGATACCCTCGGAATTATGGTAGAACGCTATGGCCCTGGCGCATATTTGGACATTGTTTACGATTATAGTGATGTGACTGTTCGTATCATTACAAATCGTGAAGAAACAGACGATGAATATAATGCTAGAATTGAAGCACACCGAGTAGCTTTGCAGGCTGAAACCGACAGGAAAAAGAAAGCAAAGGCGAAAAAGGAAGCTGAAGAACGAGCATTGTATGAAAAGTTGAGAGAAAAGTATGGAGAGTGATCTCCATACTTTCTACTTTATGCAGTCTTAGTTTAAGATAAAATATTGATTAATCAATGATCTAGGTTCAAATCCTGGCGACTGTACAAACAGACCAAAAAGGCGATAAGCCTGCAGGAAGGCAGAAACTGCGGCCTTGAATATGGAAGATACCTTTTCAGTCTTCTGTATAAAGTAGATCCGGAATATATTTGATATTCTCGGACTGGTATAGCTTTGTCGTGAAAAGGGGGGCTATACGAAAGACATAGGTTTTGGTTTGTTGATAGGGTGGCATTTGTGCCGCCCTTTCTTATTATGATTGACAGGTAAATTGGTATCTGCTATATCATAACCAAGCTAACTAAGGTGGTTGGCTGTTCATTATTGTTTTCTTGAAAGGAAAATGAATGTTTAGCACTATGACTTTGGCCATTGGTGGCATTGTCCTAGCAGCATTTGTAGGTATTCTATTTTTTGCTGCTTTGATTTTCCGCCGCGTGGTCCCAACAAATATGGTACATATCGTTCAGTCGTCTAAAAAGACTGTTTCATATGGCCGTGGACGTACTGAAGGTAATACGTATTACGAAATTCCTTCTTCGATTCCTTTTTTCGGTGTTACTGTTACTCAGTTCCCAGAATCAGTTTTCGATATTAACTTGAAAGATTATGATGCTTACGACGTTGATCGTTTGCCATTCCTAGTCGACGTTCGTGCGTTCTTCCGCATTAGCGATTCACAGATTGCCGCCCAGCGCGTTTCGAACTTTAATGAGCTTCGTGACCAGCTTTCAGGTGTCCTCCAGGGCGCTATCCGTAACGTTCTTGCACAATATACACTTGATCACATTATGAGCGACCGCGCAACTCTTGGTAAACAGTTCTCTGATGTTGTTGATGGTGGCTTGACTGAATGGGGTGTTTCAACCGTCAAGACGATTGAATTTATGGACATTCGTGATGCTCGCGATTCACAGGTTATCCACAATATTATGGCTAAGAAAAAGTCATTTATTGAAATGGAAAGCCGTATTGAAGTTGCTAACAACAAACAGGCTGCTGAATCAAAAGAAATCGAAGCTCAGCGTCAGATTGCCCTTTCAAAGGCAGAAGCTGAACAGACTGTTGGTATTCGCGAAGCTGAGCGTGACAAGACTGTTGGTATTGCTAACGAAAAGTCAAACCAGGAAGTTCAGGCTGAAGCAAAGGTGACTACTGAACGCCAGATGGAAGTTCGCAAGGTTGCCGAAGTTAAGCAAGCTGAAATCAACCGCGATGTTGCTGCCGTTAAGGCAGAACAGGACCAAAAGGTTCAGGTCATTGCTGCTGAGGCTGATAAAGAATCACAGATTCAAATCGCCGAAGGTAAGTTGGAAGCTACTAAGAAAGAAGCACAAGGTGTTGAAGCTCTTGGTAACGCTAAGGCCGAGGCTGAAAAGGCACTGTTGCTTGCACCAGTTAACGCCCAGTTGACTCTTGCTAAGGAAATTGGTGAGAATGAAGGTTACCAGAAATATCTCATCGAGATCCGTAAGGTTGAAGCTGGTGAAAATGTCGGTAAGGAAATGGCTGGTGCGATGTCACAAGCTGACCTTAAGATCATTGCCAACAGTGGTGATGTACAGGGCGGCATTGGAAAATTGGCTGATGTGTTTACCCCAGCCGGTGGAACCAGCCTTGCTGGTATGTTGAGCGCATTTGCTCAAACTCCTGAAGGCGCCGCAGTAGTTGAGGGTATCACAGCAAAGCTTAATGCCCCTGCTGAAACCGGTAAGAAAGCTAAGTAAAGCTTTTAAACCGAAAAAAAAACGAAAAGTGGCGGGGCTTGACCCTGCCACTTTTCTATGTTAGTGTCTGAAACACTAACAATAGGAGCGCAGTGTGAAATTCATCTTGGAATTCTCTGATTCAGATTTTGAAGAAAAAGGATGGGAACGTCCATCAACTGAATTTTCGTTCGACTTGAATCTACCATTTGATTATGATAGTGACGCTTGGTGGGATTGGGATGACAGTGTTCTTCTTGATCAAGTTAGTGATATGGAAGAGTACGGCGTTCACGATTACACAGCTGGCGGCGATAAAGATGGAAATTGGACTCAATTTGGATATCATTCCTATGAAATCAAGCAAGATAAATGGGAAGAAGTAGTTCAAAAATGGCACGAATGGTTTGTTGAGCAAGGTTTTCGGCCTGGTGAAATTACATCGGAAGAAATTAAGGAAGAAGAATAATGGAAGTTTTAGTTACTACTGTTGGCGCGGTTCGTGATCACGGCGATACTCTTACTATCGTGACAGTTGGTGAGCACGAAGTTGTCGCTAACAAGAAGGAAGATGGGACCCCGCGATGGACTGCTGGAGAACTTGTTGTTTATGTCCCAGAAGGGGCCATCATTCCAGATGATGTGCTCAAAGAGCGTGGATATTGGGATGAAGTAAAGGGTAAGGGCTTGCTTGAAGGCAAGCGTGGAAATCGTGTGAAAATGCGTCGTTTTGCTGGCTTCGAATCTCGCGGTTTATTGTTCAAAGTTCTTCCATCAGTAGATGCGATTCCGGAAAATCATATTCAGCGTGGCTGTGATTACCAAGGCGTGAACTTGGGTGATAATGTTATGGAATTTCTTGGAATTACGGAGCATACTGTATGATTGAGAAATATACTGATACCGATCTTTACAGCCAGGAATGGCGGCCATCTGACGATCAAATCTTGGCTGCTGCCAGAGTTATAGATAGTGACCTTCGTTTCTACGGACTTCTTAGGGAGTATCCTACATACGAAGAAATGCTCATCAGTGATCCAATTGGAGCCAGCGAATGGGGTGGTACGATAGAACGAATGTTGCTTGCTGCCCACAAGGCCCAAAATGATGATTAACTACGCAGGTATTCGTTCAGTCAAAGCTGGAGAAAAAATCATACCTATAGTTTGGGTGAAGGATATTGATATTTCGACCATAGAAGAAGGTCATATTACTATATCTACATATGAGGGAGAAATACATAAATCATATGGATTTGATGCTATTGAAACCGTTATGGTTTTTAAGCCGAGTGCTCTTGAAGGTCGACGCCTAAAGTGGAAAAAGAATGCTTGGCGTTTTCATAACTTCATAATTCACCCACTTTTAGAAATCCTTTCAACATTAGGTTTCAAACGCCAAGCGGTGAGATTACACGATTGGGGTACTCCAACGCCTCGTGGATTTAAAGATACTTCTTCTTAATTTCCATCCAAGATGTTTTAATTCCTCTTCTTGAATATGCCACTATCGGATTTCGTGGTATGTTGTTAGGAAGTGGATTGTTATTAATATATTCTTGCCATTTTGAATAACTATTGACATTGATAGATTTTAGAAAAAATAGAAAATCTTCGAAACTGATATAGTTTTCTCTTAATTTCTCTTTAGTCTCATCTGAAAGTTTTTTACCAAGATTGGCCTTTCGTAGTTTTTCTTTAACGCTGTCAGGTCTTGTTCTACCTGTCAATGCTACTCTTATCTTTTCAATAGACTCAGCTGATGGCTTGGCTCGATTTATTGCTGATCGTCTAAGTATTTCTTTGGTTTTTTCAGAAGCTTTAGATCCTTTTTTAGCCTTACTTATTTTGGCTTTAGCTTCATCAGTATGACCTTTGCCCAATCGCGCAGCTTGTATGGATAAAACTTGCTTTTCGCGATAAACTGGATCATTCCACTTGGAAGTTTGTATTTCACTTTTAGTTTTGGCAACATTATTTTTAGCGTAGTTCTTCTTATAAGTAGTTTTTTGTTTTTCGATACTACGTTCATCATTATAGAAATTAGTTCTACCGATTTGCTTATTAAGCCACTGGTTTGAACTGTGACAATGAAAACACTCTTGAAATTTAATTTCTAAATTTATGATCTGATCAACACCGCCAGCAGCTAAGATTTCAATCACATCTGGCTCGCCATTAAATGCTCGGAATTCTTTCACATAATGACTTGATGTGAAATATGTTTTCCATAAATTTGATGGATGAGCACTTTTTCCATATTGGCATCCAACATACCATTTGTCTATTTTAGACCATCCAATTATGTAAAGATAAGGCAAATTTTCCATATTTTAATCAACCATTCTATAGTTTAAATTTATTTATAGACTTTTGAAATGATATAAAGTATAGTTAATGGCAATTAACTAAGGACAGAAATATGGCACATATATATTATTTTAAAGAAAAAAAGAGAAACGAAGATTCTTACTCTGCCGGGATTCTTTCTATCCCTAAAGGCCCATATTGCTCCCCTGAATTATTGCCAGTGATTGGTAAAATTTTTCAAGATTCTGATCAAACCTTTTATGAAATTGTTGACATAAAATTTAATGCTAAAATGACAAGTCAAATTACGAACTCAATTGATCAAATTTATGATGTGTATTGTGATCAACTTTAAATCTTATGATTGGACCACTCCAGTGCCGAGAGGTTTTAGAGATTAAAAAGATGACAGATTATTCCATATCAAATACTTTTACCTTTTTCGCAAATGGTGAAGCTGATATTCTTGAACTGCTTGAAATGGTTAAACGTTATGACGGCCCTGGACATATTGGAAATCAAATTAGAATCATTAATATGATTTACACCATTAATATGTCAATTGAGATTGAAAAATATAGAAGAATAGCTGACCAATATCTTGCTTGGAAGGATCTATTAAGTATTTTAAATTCTTGGGAGGAAGCTTGGTTGGCGGTTGTGACGGCAAATCCAACCAGAGCTAAATTTTGCTGTAATGAAACTGTGATAAATTATACTAAGCTAATTTCTTGATCAGGACCCTAATTAAATAAGTATATAATATAGCAGAGGGAAAGAAAAATGAATTATAGGAATCTTGACATCTTCTAGTGATACACAACTAGGAGAATGACAGATGAAATATACGTATCCATTTACCGCAATTTTCAAATGCGGTTATACTACCGAAGTGAACAATTCTTCTGAGCTTCGAGCGCTCGTGAAAGAATATGGAGCATTTGGCTATGAATGGATTGAAACATCATTTAGCCGAGCATATCGCTATAAGCCTTTTTGTGAAACATATCCAAAGGACTATGTTCCACGTTTCGAATCAGCTCACTATTTCGAATGGATCGTTCGAGATTTTTATGGTTTAAAAGTCGACTATGCTTTAGTTGAATTTGATGAAAAACCGTACCGAGCTTGGTGGGCTTCCGGTCGATATGAGGAACAGAGAAAGGCTGCTGAAAGAGGCCTGCCGATTCCATACGTTCGCAGCCGCTGGAGGGCAAACCGCAAATATCCAAAGAATGGCCGCCGCGGCGTCGCGGCAAGAAACAGCCAGGATAAAAAGATTTTTAATAAAAACAAGAGCCAAAATAATTTCGATGAATGATTTTGGTTGACAATGAACTAGTCCTTGTACTATAATGATCCAATAAGGGCTAGTTTAGAGGCGTAAGACACCTCGCTGATGACGCCAATCGAGAAGAACGGCAAACCGGGAGGGACCGGGAGTTTATCAGTAAAACGTTTGTTTAGGTCTTTAGTGTAATGGAAGCACTTTATTAGCAGGCACTTAATTTATTAGGACCTGGTAAGCGGAAATAAGAGTCACGGTTCGATCCCGTGAAGACCTGCAAAACCTAGTAGCGTAGGAATGAGATACTTCGATAGGAAAACCTTCGTGTCGCTGGTTCGATTCCAGCTCTCCCCACCAGCTTTTATGGGGAGATAGCTCAGACGGTAGAGCAGAGGAAAGAAAAACTTGTTTCGCTTTTATCTCTAGGTTTCTTTTTTAGGATGTGGGAAGATGGCAATTTCAAAGAGTCACGAAGAGAATAAACAGCGTTTAGATGAGTTGTCTGATCGACAGCAATATATGAATGAATTCTTTGATGAAATGATGACTTTGATACAACGTCCTTCCAACTTACACGTATTGAAGTCTCAGCCATATTTTAATATGATGAAAAAACTTACTTTTATACACGAATTGAGATCTAAAATCTCAAAGCGAGGAAATGAATTAAGTTTAAAATCTATTCTAACATCGGAAGATTTGGAAGAACTGCATTCTATTAGAATTATAGACTCTGGCCATATTGATTGTATATGGATTTCTATCAGAGAATTTTTAGCACAAACCAAATTAAAAATCAACATCGACGAACGCCGCACTTGATTGTTTAGTTGACACACACTTACAATTAGTGTAAAAGGTGTTGATTTGAAAACTTTCAAAGGAGAGAAGTCGTGATTGAACAGCTTCCAAAAAATATAGCAAAGGCTCGGAAAGAAGTCACCAATTTTCTAAGCAAGCGATTGTCATTGCACGAGCTTGCGTCTTATCACAAATGTACTTCTGAATGGCACCAGCATAAGCCAAACGAATATAACAGCGAATGCCTGAGATTGCTAAATGAATATTGCGCAGAACGTGGATTTAAAATTGAAAACTTTTATTAATATGATTTATAATCAACAAACTATAATTAGTGAGAAATTTCGAGCTCAAATATCAGTTGATGAATTTCTTGATAGCCAGCCGTCTATTTTTGAAATTCAAGCATATATTCAAATGGCTCGTAACGACTTAGTAACTAATCCAAATGACATTTATGCAGCTCACGTAATTCGTCTATTATCTGGCGATACTGATTGATTACTAGTTGGCAGTATGCTATAAAGATAGTGACAATACTAATGGAGTATAATTGAGTGAAAATTTTGACATCGCAAAGCTATTACGGTTATAACGTTGAAGTAAAAACGCCAGAAGCGCCGGAAGAATTGAATTATATTTGTAATTTGGCTATAGCTCAAAAATTATATGTAAATGAGGATTATACATTTTATAAACTATTGAATAATGAACGGCAATATATCAGACAGATGGCGGCGATGTCTATCCACGATGCTTTGTATGGATTAGCCATTGTCTGGGATTATTCTAGACGAATTGTTGATCGCGGCTTCGCTGAAAGTATGGAGCAAATGGAATCTTTTGGTTTTTTGCCACAAGCTGTTGGCGTATTTGTACCACCACGCCAGCGTGGTGGTTTAATTGGATCATTAATGGTTAATAATATTTTGGATTCTTTTGCCCAGCCAGTATTTTGCATTGGCGATTCCCTACAGGAACAGGCATTTTGGATGTCAGATCGAGTAGATAAGACTTATATTAAATTTATGCTTACAGAAAAAGCAACAGTCCGGATCAATTTTTGAAAGGATATTGAAAAATGTTAGATTCAATGATGGAATTATCAAAAGATAAGCTTTCAGAAATTATAAAAGAATATATTGAAGATTCTATCGCTCTATTGAACCAAGAGAGACGGTCCTATGAAAAGCGAGCAATTGAAGTAGTAACTCGTCCACGCTTGTTCGGTCTTCGAGCCCCAATGGCGATTAATCCCACTCCTGAAGAGGCTGTCAGAATAGTCAAAGAAAGACTCAAATGGTATGGATATTCACGACATAGTTATATGGCTCGCAGAGTTCAAGCAACTATGTTTCAGGATATGATTGACCGAGGCGATGCTGATTCGAAGTTTTTAATTTCGGTTGATGACCATTCAATGCTGATGAATTGTGACTATTCATCAAAAGCATCTTGGAATGCAAACCGATGGGATGCTAAAAATGATCCAGAATTAGCTGATATGTTTAATTAAAATCGACTTTGTATAATTTTTATAATATAGTCTAATAGTAAAAGTATGTCCTGATTACAGGCTTGATAGCTTTTACCAATAAACCAGACTATAAGGAGATATGCTATGTCTGATGAAGTAACATTTAATGATGAATCTGGCTTGAATTGGAATGACATTTCAAGTGAAGATTATCGAGTTTATGAATTTGCTGATACTCAAATTAAGATCCAATCACCCTTAAAACTTAACGTAAGTAGGAGCGGCGGCCATCGAATTTTTGATGCGAATGGCGTTAGTCACTACATTCCTGGTGGATGGCGGCATCTCTATTGGGAAGCGCGCCCAGGAAGTCCAAATTTTGTGAAATGATATAACTGCGGATGGTAGATAACTACCATCCGCATTTTTCTTGGGAGAAATATATGTGGGAATATGCTATTTGTGAACGCACTTGGAATGAACTTATGAACGAGTCATCACTTAACAACTTTGGCAAAGATGGGTGGGAATTAGTTCAAGTCATTAAGTCAGGCCCACGGGAATCGGAACGTCAATATATCTTTAAAAGACTCAAGGGCAAAAATGCTTGACACATAGTATTGTCTATCATATATTGGAATCGTCCGGTGGGAGGTTCGACTCCGCCCATCCAATGCTTGTCTGAAACCTGGTCAGCCGGCCCAGCGAGTAAGAAGTCTGGAGAGACTCGCGGAATATATAACCTTTATCCGTGCTAAGCAGCCTAAATGCCGTTTTAACTCTCCGGGGGAGATAGGTATTTAGAGTCCGAGGGTTCGATTCCTGATGGTAGGCGTGAGATTAATCTTGCGAGGACACAAATTTTTCAAGTCATAGGAGAGCTAGATGAGTAAATTGATCCCAAATCGTAAACTTGAATATGCAATTGAAGTGCCTATGACTAAAGCAGAGGCACGTAAAGACGCACTTAAAACATTTAAGACTTTTGGAAGCATTGTCCAAACATCTTTCGCCGCCCTTCTAATCGGGTTACTTTCTATTCCAGTTATCATTGCTGCTGAATGGGCAGCTTTAGTACCATTAGTTGGTATATTTCTATTCCTTCTTTATATTCAATATGATAATTATTATAGTTTCAATCGGAACCGAATCCTTTATAAGGATATAAAAGAAACTCGGGACCAGCTTGACGATTTTTTAAAGGAAAAAGGATATCTTGATACTTAATAAACATTTGGATCAGATTCCGGAGGATGCCATTTATATTGGAAGGGGATCAAAATGGGGTAATCCATTTAAGATAGGTGTTGATGGTAGCCGGTCTCAAGTTATTTTCCTATACGAAGAATGGCTTAAAACACAGGATGAACTTATTGATTCAATTGATGAACTTAAGGACAAAAGTCTTGTATGTTTTTGCAAGCCAAAACCGTGTCACGGTGATATTTTAATTAAAGTTCAGCGTATGGATTTTAATGATAGGAAGTTGTGGAAAGAAAACTTTTTTGACCGTAGAAATTTTTTTCAAGGGGCATAATATGATATCTGATGATATAATTGGTAAACTTATCACATCTATACAGCGCAACACAAGTGAGTGGACTGTTGATAATGATCTTCTAATTCACAAATCTAGGATTTTTATCGGCAATTTTAATAATCCATCGTGTTTAATTATCCATATTGCTGGTATCAAATATGGAGTTATTTCTAATACCATTGATGCAAAACAAGCAAAAATGTTATCCGAAACTATTATGGAAATTTATAATAATACTGTTGACTTATACGTCAATTCAATCGTGGATCAGCTCTAATGATGAGTCAGATTATAAAAATAATTGAAATTTTTGGTGCTGAAATAACAAGCACTGAATATTTTTGTCAAAAGGGTGAGAATTCAATCTTTTTAGATTTTGAAAATGAATTCTGCTGGGCATCAATATCATATAACAAAGATACTAAAGACTTATCAAGTGCAGCAATTGAAGATAAAGGCCGTAAATTTTATTTTCAACTTAACATTCCTGGTTCTGTTTATGAAACAGATCCAGAAGCATCGCTTTTAGATAGCTATGAAGCTTATCTTGAAAAATCGAAATTAATATGGGAAAATAAACTGACATAAATTTCATTATGTATAAATAGACAGTTATATTCCTAATAGGAGACTATTATGGCTTGTAAAAATTGTAAATGTCATATCACAGAAGATGATATTCGAAAAATGGACTACAAACGACTCAATCAGCTATTAAATGAAATGGTTGATGACGAAGTTTGCGATGATACACAGGCTAACCTCCAAGGAATGATTGAAAAGGCTAAAAAAGTTAAGTGAGGGTCTGGTTATGCGCTCGAATGAAATTAAAAAACTAAAAGAACAAATTGCTTTTTTGACTAAAAAGATTGAAGAGGATTTGATTCTCAAATCAGTAAAGCCGGGCGAGATTGTTTTAACTGATCCCACTAACGATGAAGTGCCTGTTTTACAAAAGGCTGATAATGAAGAGCGTATTAAAATTTTGGCCAGAATTGAAGATGACATTAAAGATGATGAAGATTTGAACGAAAAGAGCGGCTATTCAGCTAAATCAGCTCATTCAGGCAAAGACCTCGGTAAGCCAGGTAAAAATTTCAAGAAAATTGCCGATAAAGCCGCCAAGGAATATGGCTCAAAAGAAGCTGGAAAGCGCGTCGCAGGTGTAGTCTTGGCCAAACTTAGAAAAGAATCAGTAGATCCTTCAAAGGCACTTATGCTTGAAGGTATGGAAATGGCCTTAACTGGCGAGCTTGACGAAAAACTTAAACCATCAATGGGCGTTGGTGCTTACATTGACGACTTTGTCCATTCAAAGAATAAACGATTTGCTGGTAAATCAAAAGCTCAGCGTATCAAAATGGCTAAAGGTGCTTATTACGGTGCTACTAAAGAATCAGTAAATGAAGCAGGTGATGAGTGGTATCAAAAAGGATATCAGCATTATAAAAATGGCGGTGAACCGAGAAGTCCAGCGTTTTTTGGTAAAATGGATTCGTATCATTCATTTAAAAAAGGTTTTGAAGCTGCTAAGAATGAAAAACCAGTTAATGAAGCTGCCGAAGATAGTGAACATTTTGTTATCACTCCAGAATTAATGCTCCGTTCAATGGAATGGGCAAAAGAAGATGCTGGAGAAGATATTCAACTTCACAAATATATTGAAGCGTTGTCAGAAATGATGGCTACCAAGGATGTTTTGGATAGTGATGATTATGAAGCTATTGTTTCAAAAGTTACACCAAACGATCCTAATGTCAACGACAATGGACCGGAATCTCCACCAGAACAAGAAAGCACATATTAATGGATTACAGACAAGCATTAATGTACCATTTGGTACGATATGAAATGATGGTGTCGTTAGTTGGTGGTTTACCACTAACGACATATACTAAGCAAGAATTGCAAGAATTTATTAAATTAACAATGGATAATATTGAAAATTACCCATTAGAGAAGCTTAACCGTTGGTTTGGTTTTATCCAAGGAATTATTATAGCGTGTGGTTTTACAACAGTTCAAGCCGAACGTGATGCTACACGACCACATTTTAAACATTTAGATTTTCCCGCTTGAATTTATCTTTTCTTTATGTTATATTGATTTAAATCAATATTGAAAGGAAGAAAATGATCCCGGTGTATAATGTGAATGGCTTACCATTCTGGTCTCAAGAAGACATCAAACTTAGAAATTATCTGAAGGATCATTTTGCATCCAAAGTATTTGGAATTCTTGAACAGGAGAATCCAGCTTGGAAGATGCTTGAAATTGAAGCACCACTTCTAACACCAGTAAGTTTAATCAATCCAAACTACACAAATGAAGATGTGTGGATGCAAGAACGTATGGATAATGAGATTAACCATTTAGTTCTTCGTCCAGAAACGACTCCTGGTTCATATGCCTATGCTAAGCATCTTTTAGAATCGCATTCAATTTACAAGCCACCATTTATTGTCTGGCAGGCAGGTAAAAGCTTCCGTCGCGAGCAGGACCAAGTTAGTAAGAATATGCGTTTGAAGGAATTCTATCAACAAGAATTCCAGTGCATCTACACTGCTGACACTATGAATGATTATCACACTGCTGTTCTTGATCCAATCAAGGATATGTTGGCAGATGCCTGCAATCTAAGTGCTCGAGTGATTGCCAGTGACCGTCTTCCTTCATATAGTGAGATTACGATGGATGTTGAGGTATTCAACGGTGACAAATATATGGAAGTTTGCTCCATCAGCCGCCGCACTGATTTCCCAACTAAAGCAAGATTCCAAACCAAGAAAGGTTTGGTAGAGAAAGATTTGATGGTTCTTGAAATTGCTATTGGTTTGGACCGCGTGATCTATAATAGGAATCATATTGACAGATCACGCCCATTTTAATTAGAGTGGATAAATGACGAAACTTAATAAAGAACAACAAGAAGCAGTAGATCACAAAGATGGGCCTTGTATTGTTTTGGCCGGGCCCGGCGCCGGCAAGACGGCAGTATTGACTCGTCGCACCGCAAAACTGGTAGATTCAGGCGTAGCACCTGAACGAGTATTGTTATTAACGTTTACTCGTTTGGCTGCTAAGGAGATGCTTGATCGGGCAAAAGCCATCAACCCATTGTGCGAAAAAGTTGACGGCGGCACGTTTCACAGTCTTGCTACCCGCATAGTCAATCAAAATAATCATTTGTTTGGTAAAACCAAGCCATTTACTATTCTTGATGTTGAGGATAACCAGACAATAGTCAAACAGTTGACTAATGAAGTCAGAAATGGATCCACAGATGAGGATTGGCCATCGCCATCAATGATTCAGCGAATTATTAGTTTTTCAACTAACACTCGAATGACTATTGCTGAATCTATTTTTTCAGTATCTCCTAATTATGTTCATCTCACCCAAAAACTTGAAACTATACGTGACAAATATTTTGATTATAAAATTGAACGTGGATTATTGGACTATGATGATTGTTTGGAATATTTTTCTGCACTCTTGAGTAATGAAGATATCGCTCCAGCAATTAGGGCCAAATGGGACTATGTCTTAGTTGATGAATATCAGGATACTAACCAACTCCAACTTGAGATCGTATATGGGCTGGTACACAAATCTAAAGCCAATATTATGGTTGTGGGTGATCCAGCCCAAAGTATATATTCTTTTCGTGGATCTGCCCCAGAAACTATGACGGGCTTTAGAAATCGTTTCCCTAAATCTAAAATAATCAATCTTGATACCAACTATCGATCCACACCAGAGATTGTTGATGTGGTAAATTCAATTGATAAGCGACTTGGTATTGGTTTTAATAGAACATTACATTCATTTCAAAAGAGTAGTGATGACTTACCTAACTTTGTTGAATGTGGAAATGTTAATTCGCAGGCTGTCACATTGGCTGATAATATACTTGAAAGCAAAAATTCAGGTAAATGTATGTTATCTCAAAACGCTGTAATTGTTAGAGCTATGGCGTATGCTCGCCCTATTGAGATTGAATTTACAAAACGTAAAATACCTTATAAAATTGTCGGTGGATTGCGTATTGACGAGGCTGCCCACGTTAAGGATCTGCTCTCATTGGCCCGAATCGCAACGAATCCACAGCACGAACCCGCTTGGCTTCGAATATTGACGAGATTTAAAAAGCTTGGTGCAAAAACAGCAAATGAAATATCCAGTCTGATGGCTAATGCTGTTGGAATCCAGGATGTTGTTGATCAGCTTGAAAATTACCCTTCTAAGAAATTTGATTTTAAACCCGTGATCAATTCTCTAAAGGAGTTTGATAAAAGTGATCTAACTCCTGCTGAAAAACTAGAACTTTGTGTCCAATATATGGAACCAATTTGGTCTACCATAAAAGAATGGAAAGATGATTGGAAGGACCGTAAAAAGGATCTTGAATCTATAATATCAATAGCTAATGATCATTCTACTGTAGAATCGTTTCTATCAACTATTACTCTTGATTATTCCGTTGACAACAAAAAGATTCACGAAAAAGAACCAAGATATGAAGATGATATGATTACTATTACTACTGTTCACGGTTCTAAGGGCCTTGAATGGCCAAGGGTTCATATTCCATCTTTTATATCTGGTCACATACCTTCAACTTATACTCTTGACACAAAAGAAGAAATGCGTATATTGTATGTCGCAGTGAGTAGAGCAAAGAAAGAATTGTTTATCTACAAACCGCTGTTCAATCCGCAAGGATCATTTTCACAAGAATCTGAATTTGAACCGATGATTAAGCCACATTGTAATGTGGTTAGAGTTAAAAAGGGATCTCCTTTAGGGAGTGACAGAATAAATTCATCAACTAAAATTGATATGAAGGCAGTGCTGGCCGCGAAGATGAAAAAACGCCAAACTGCTTGACTTGCTTTTAAGACAATACTATTATCAGTTAGAAATTAACACAGAAAGGAAATATATGACTCTTGTGCCAATGGTTGTAGAACAGACCAATCGCGGTGAACGTTCATACGACATTTATAGCCGACTCCTCAAAGAGCGAATTATCTTTATGAACGGCCAAGTTGAGGATCATATGGCTCAGGTCATTTGTGCCCAGCTTCTTTTCTTAGAAGCCGAAAGTCGAGAAAAGGACATCTATCTTTACATCAATTCTCCTGGTGGTGTAGTAACGGCTGGCCTTGCAATCTATGATACTATGCAATTTATCAAGCCTGACGTTTCTACTATCGTAATGGGCCAGGCTTGTTCAATGGGATCATTTTTGGCACAGGCTGGTGCTCCTGGTAAGCGATTGGTCCTA
>JALOAT010000061.1 GCA_023228645.1 Gammaproteobacteria bacterium
CGCGTTGGCGAAGGCGATGCAATCCTTGACCAGCTCGTTCCAGTCGGCGCTCTTGCCGATCACGGACCGCAAGGATTTTTGGTCGAGGAGTTGGCCTTCCTGGCTCAAACGGCGCACTCCTGCAGGCTTCTATTCATTGTTGTTCGCCATCAATCCAGCACGATCAGAAACTCGGTAGCCAGTGCCTCCGGGCGCACGGCACGGGTGTCCGGACGGCGGTGCATCTTGACCAGGCCGTGGCGCTCCAGGTGGCGCAGGGTGCGCGACAGGTTGCTGGCCGCCCGGTTTGACCACTCGGCCAGCTCCAGCACAGTGCGCGGTTGCCGCTCTTGCATCAAGCGCAGGAGCGCGCGGTTCTCGTCCGACAGCAAGCTGGCCATTTGCCGCCAGGAATCGAACCAAACGGTGGGCGAGGGGCCGTTGGCGTCATCGACTGCCCGACGGCCGGATTTGGCCGGACGGATGCCAATCACTGTGCGCATGCTTCAATTTCCCCGGTGTGGTTCCGAGATGTTATCTGATGCAGATAGTATCTGTCGCTAGCAGAGTGATCTTCTGGGCACACGGGAAAATGGGACAAGCAGTCGCTTCCATTGCCCCATTGTTTTCAGGATTACCCTGTTCGCCTTCGGAGTGGGTCGCGGCCGGCGGGTGCAAACCGCAAATCCCGCAAACCTCGGTTTGCGGTCGGTCGCTAGAAAAGCGCCGCGCTTCGAGTTTGAGCTTGGCTTCCCCGGCGACCAGCGCCTTCATAGGTACCCCGTCAACAACGAGAACACGGAGGCACCATGAAGGCAGACAGCGTCCCACCGGTCCCACCGAGCGTCACCGCGCAGATCGCCGGACTCTCGGATCTCTCGATGCAGGAGATCAAGGCACTTTGGCGGCGCCTGTTCGGTGGCGACAACCCCACCCACAATCGCCAGTTCCTGGAGCGGCGGATCGCCTACAAGCTCCAGGAGATCGAGTTCCGCAAGGTCGACCGCAACCTGCTGGAGCGCAACCAGCGGCGCAGCAAAGCACTGGTGGAGGGCGGCAAGGTCCGCAAGCTCGACCGCGACATCCGCCTGATGCCAGGCACCGTGCTCACCCGTGAGTACCAAGGGATCGAGCACCGGGTGACGGTCGCCCAGGACGGGCAGTACGAGTTCGAGGGCCGACGCTATCGGAGCCTCTCCATGATCGCCCGCGAAATCACCGGTACACGCTGGTCGGGGCCGGTCTTCTTCGGCCTCAAGGCGCCGACGAAGCCGAAAGCGAAGAACACCCGGAAGCGGGGAGGCCGGCGATGAGCGAAACTATCAAGCGGCGCCTGCGCTGCGCCGTCTACACCCGCAAGTCCACCGAAGAGGGGCTCGACCAGGAGTACAACTCCATCGACGCTCAGCGCGACGCCGGCCATGCCTACATCGCCAGCCAGCGCGCCGAGGGCTGGATCCCGGTGGCCGACGACTACGACGACCCGGCCTACTCGGGCGGCAACATGGACCGGCCGGCAGTGCGCCGGCTGCTCGCCGACATCGAAGCGGGCAAGGTCGACATCGTGGTGGTCTACAAGATCGACCGCCTCACGCGCTCACTTACCGACTTCTCGCGGATGATCGAGGTGTTTGAGCGCCACGGCGTTTCCTTCGTTTCCGTCACCCAGCAGTTTAACACCACCACCTCGATGGGGCGGCTGATGCTCAACATCCTGCTCTCCTTCGCGCAGTTCGAGTGCGAAGTGACCGGCGAGCGCATCCGCGACAAGATCGCCGCCAGCAAGCGCAAGGGGATGTGGATGGGTGGTGTGCCGCCCCTCGGCTATGACGTCGAAAACCGGCGGCTGGTGCCCAACGAGCGCGAGGCCAAGGTCGTACGCCACATCTTCCAGCGCTTCGTCGAACTCGGCTCCTCAACCTCGCTGGTGAAGGAACTGCGTCTCGACGGCGTGACCAGCAAGGCCTGGACCACCCAGGACGGGCGGGTGCGCGAGGGCAAGCTGATCGACAAGAGCCTGGTCTACAAGATCCTCAGCAACCGCGTCTATCTGGGCGAGATCCGCCACCGCGACCAGTGGTATCCGGGCGAGCACACACCCATCGTCGAGCGAGGGCTATGGGATGCCGCCCGGGCGATCCTCGACCAAAACCCGCGGGTGCGTGCCAACAACACCCGCGCCCGGGTGCCGTTCCTGCTCAAAGGGATCGTCGAGGGGTATGACGGCCGCGCGCTTACCCCCTGGTTCACGCGCAAGAAAAGCGGCCGCATCTACCGCTACTACCTGCCGACGCGAGAGAACAAGGAGCACGCCGGCGCCTCGGGGTTGCCGCGCCTACCGGCTGCCGAGCTCGAGGCCGCGGTGCTGGAGCAGATGCGCCGCGTGCTGCGCGCCCCGGACATGGTCACCGGGGTGGCCGAGCGCGCCGCGCGGCTCGATCCTTCCCTCGACGAGGCCCAGGTCGCAGTTGCCATGACCCGGCTCGATGCGATCTGGGATCAACTCTTCCCGGCCGAGCAGCAGCGCATCGTGCGGCTCCTCATCGACAAGGTGATCGTCTCGCCGAACGACATCGAGGTGCGGTTCCGGCCTAACGGCATCGACAGGCTGGCGCTGGAACTGCGCCCCGAGCCGGCCCGGGATACGACTGAGGAGGCTGTGGCATGACAAATTCGTCGGGAACGAAGTTGGACAGCCGCAAGGCTGGTCCCGAAGGGACGGGCTCCAGGGATGGAGCCCGCAGCAAAATTCTGATCGACAAGGTGGGCCAAGCCGAGGTGATCCCCGCGAGCGACGGCAGTCTCGCCGTCTCGGTTCCGATTCGGATCAAGCGCCGCGGCAGCCGCAAGGCCGTGACCCTGCCGGATGGCGGCGCCGTTCAACCCCGTCCCTGGGATGACACTCCGACGCCGCTCCAGCTGGCGCTGGCGCGCGGGCACCGCTGGCTGGCCATGCTGGAATCGGGGCAAGCAACATCCCTGAAGGAGATCGCGACGCGGGAGGGGATCGACAACAGCTACGTCAGCCGGATGGTGAACCTGACCACGCTGGCGCCGGACATCGTGGCGGCCATCCTGGACGATGAGCTGCCGAGTCACGTCACGCTGTTCGACTTGGCGGTGGACCCGCCGCCCCTATGGGATGAGCAGCGCGCACGAATAGGGTTTTGACGCGGCTGACCTCACGCCAGCAGACCACCTTGCCGTATCGCCGTGCAGTCTTGCGTCAGTGCTTGTGCGCCGCAGCGAGGGCTGTTGGCAATGATGACGCGGAACTGTTACGTTATTTCGTCATCTGTTTTCGTTGGACGAAAAAACGGAACATATTCCTGCCATGCTCTCCGACACCCACTCCCAGCGCGTCCTTGATCTGGCCCGCCAGAAAGGGCTGCTGCGCACCAGCGACCTGGACGCCATCGATGCGCCCCGGGTCATCCTGACGCGCCTGATCGCCGCTGGCCTGCTAGAGAAGGTCGGGCGCGGCCTCTACCGCCTGCCCAGCCTTCCGGGGTCGGAACACGAAGGGCTTGCGGCCGTCGCCACCAAGGTACCGCAGGCCGTATTTTGCCTGCTGACCGCGCTGCAATTTCATGAGCTGACCACCCAGCTGCCACGCCAGATCTGGATTGCCATGCCGCGCGGCAGCCACGTGCCGCGCATCGACTACCCGCCGATCAAGATGGTTCAGATGACGGGTGCGGTCTACACGGCGGGCATCGAGGAACACCTGCGCGACGGAGTGAAGCTGCGAGTCTACAGTGCGGCAAAAACAGTCGTTGACTGCTTCAAGCACCGCAACAAGATCGGTCTGGACGTGGCGCTGGAGGCGCTGAAGGACGTGCGTGCCAAGCGCAAGGCAACGGCGGACGACCTGTGGCGCTACGCGAAGATCTGCCGCGTGACCAACGTGATGCGCCCCTATCTGGAGGCCACTGAATGAATGATGTCGCGGCCTCGGTGCGCGCCCGCCTGCGGGGTGTCGCCAAGGCGCAGGGCGTGGACTTCAACCAGGTGCTGGTGCGCTTCGCGCTGGAGCGCATCCTCTACCGCCTGAGCCAGTCCGAGCACGCGGATCATTTTTTGCTCAAGGGCGCGCTGCTGTTCACGCTCTGGTACGACATGCCACACCGGGCCACGCGTGACGCCGACCTGCTCGGGTTCGGCGCGAGCGATCTGGAATCCGTGGCCCAGACCTTCCGCGACATCGCCAGCGTGGTGGTGGACGACGGCATCGTGTTCGACCCGGCCTCGGTCGTCGCCGAAGAAATTCGCAAGGACGCCGGGTACACCGGGGCGCGCATCCTCATCAGCGGCGAGTTGGCCAAGGCACGCTGCAAGACACAGATCGACATCGGCTTCGGTGATGCGGTGACCCCCGGCCCCGTCGATGCGACCTATCCGGTGCTGCTGTCCGACCTGCCTGCGCCTCGTTTGCGCACCTATCCCGTTTACACCGTCGTCGCGGAGAAGCTCCACGCCATCGCGCTGCTGGGTATGACCAACAGCCGGATGAAGGATTACCTCGACCTGTCGGTGTTGCTGGATCGCGAAACCCTGGACACCGATCTGCTGGCCCAAGCGCTCAAGGCCACCTTCGAGCGGCGCGGCATGGCGGTGCCCGCCGAGTTGCCGGTCGGCCTGACGGGTGAGTTCGCGCACGATCCCTCGCGGAAGGCTCTGTGGCAGGCGTTCATCAAGAAGAACGAGCTTGCTCTTGAACCCTTGTCCACCATCGTGGATCGGCTGCGGGTCGCCTTGGAGCCAGCGTTGAGACGGGTTGCTCAATGACGCCCAGTTTCGTTCCCCTTCCAAAGCTGCAATTCAACCGCTTGATGCGTCCGCGCGTGACTCCTTGAGTTATCGGCGCCTGCCTCTCGGCCTTTGCGGACTTCGGGCGCGTTCAGGAGAGCGAGGCCGGAGAGAAAAATGGCCGGGAGAGAGAGGAATGTGGCCCTGGACGGGGCCATGGGCCAGATGCCGAAGTCCGCAGGCTTCCGCAGGGATCCCCGCGAACACGCGGGAACCGGCGTGATCGGGCAAGAAAAAAGGCCAACCGGGAACCGGTTGGCCTTTTGTGTTGGTGGAGGCGGCGGGAATCGAACCCGCGTCCGTAAGCCCTCTACCCTCGGCTCTACATGCGTAGCCACGTCTATTGTGTTTCGCCGGCGACTGCCCGGCGGGCAGGGCGTGTCGACGGCTAGCCCGTTGGATTTAGTGCTTCCGGTCCCGGGCCAGGACCTTGGCACGATCTTGTGTAGATGACCTCCGCGTGTCCCTTGCGGGACGCCGGGCGCACAAGCACACCCGGGCGGAGGGCTAGGCCTTAAGCGGCCAGAGCGTAGTTGTCGTCGTTGGCAACTATGGGTTTGCAGATGGTTTTACGAGGTGATCTGCACCTCGGCATGCACCTAAGGCTTCGCGACCCACGTCGAAACCAGGTCGCCCCCTTGGTGAAACTTTAGACATGGTAGCTGTTTGGGAGTTTCAACTCTAGCGGCGGGGGAGAAAAAGCTTGAACCACGGGGGACACGGGGAAATCCATTTCCTGCGGGGGGCCGTAGGTCACGTTGCGAAGCTACGTGACTCTTCCAACCGTGCAATGTCACGTAGCCGCTGCGCGGCAACGTGACCTACGGGTAGGGCATGCAGGCGCTGGGCGGCCACGTGACCTACGCATGTCTTGCCCCCGTGTTCCCCGTGTCCCCCGTGTTAACGCTTTTGAATTAAGCCTGCCGCAGCAGCCGCTGTTTCTCGCGCTGCCAGTCGCGCTCGCGTTCGGTGTCGCGTTTGTCGTGGGCCTGCTTGCCCTTGGCCAGGGCGACTTCGGCCTTGGCGCGGCCCTTGCTCCAATAGAGCGCCGTGACCACCAGGGTGTAGCCCTTGCGTTCCACAGCGCCGATGAGGCGGCTGAGTTGTTCACGGTGCAGCAACAGCTTGCGGGTGCGTTGCGGGTCGGGGTGGATGTGGGTGGAGGCGGTTTGCAGCGGGGTGATTAAGGCGCCGAGCAGCCAGGCCTCGCCGTTCTTGATGATGACGTAGCTGTCCACCAGCTGGACGCGGCCGGCACGCAGACTTTTCACCTCCCAGCCTTCGAGCACCAGGCCGGCCTCGAAACGGTCTTCGATGAAATAGTCGTGGCGGACCTTCTTGTTGAGGGCGATGGTCCGCGACTCGCCCTTCTCGTGTTTGTTCTTCGCCATGGGCCGGCATTATAGGCGAAGGCCCCGGCACCGGGTTGAGGGGCAGGGGTCTTTTCGCGGAAAATCCCGCAAACCGAGGGGGAGACCGATGCAGGAGCACCGCGAACACATTCACGGCCAATGGTCGTCACGCTGGGCTTTCATTCTCGCCGCCACCGGCTCCGCCGTGGGCCTTGGCAACATCTGGAAGTTCCCGTACATCACTGGCGAGAACGGCGGCGGCGCATTTGTGCTGGTGTATCTCGGCTGCATCGCACTCATTGGTGTCCCCATCATGGTGGCGGAGATCATGCTCGGTCGGCGCGGGCGGCGCAGCCCCATCAATGCGATGCGCTTCCTGGCCCACGAAGAAGGCGTCGCGCCGGCCTGGCAGGCCCTCGGCTGGTGGGGCGTGGTGGCCGGTGTCCTGATCCTGTCTTTCTACAGTGTTATCGCGGGCTGGGCCCTTGCCTACGTGGTGCGCGCTGCGGGCGGGGTGTTCAATGGCATGGACGGAACCACGGCGCAGACCGTGTTCACGGAACTGGTGCAGGATCCGGAGCGCCTGCTCGCCTGGCACACCATGTTCGTCGTCATGACCGTGGTGGTGGTGTCCCGGGGGGTGGCGGCCGGACTCGAGAAGGCAGTGCGCTGGATGATGCCGGTCCTGTTTCTGATCCTGCTGGTGCTGGTGGGCTATGCCATGAATTCCGGGCACTTCATGGCGGGCTTGCGCTTCATGTTCGCGCCTGATTTCGGGCGGCTGAGCCTGCAGGGCGTGCTCATCGCCATGGGGCATTCCTTCTTCACCCTGAGCCTCGGCATGGGCGCCATCATGGTGTATGGGTCTTATCTGTCGCGCCGGACCTCCATCATGAGCACCACGTTCGTCATCGCCGCGGCCGACACGTCCGTGGCGTTGCTCGCGGGTCTCGCGATTTTTCCCATCGTGTTCGCCAACGGCATGCCACCCGGTGCCGGCCCGGGACTGGTGTTTCAGACCTTGCCCATCGCCTTCGGCAACATGCCTGGCGGTACCTTCTTCGGCACGTTGTTCTTCGTCCTGCTGGCCTTCGCCGCCTGGACCTCGTCGATCTCCCTAATGGAACCGGCGGTGGCCTGGCTGGTGGAAAACCATAACGTGTCGCGCGTGAACGCCGCGGCGTTCACGGGCATCGTCGGTTGGGTTCTCGGGCTTGGGACCATCTTTTCGTTCAACGTCTGGTCGGGTGAGCCGTATCAGCTGTTCGGAAAGACGGTATTCGACCTGTTAGACTACGCGACCACCAATGTGATGCTGCCGCTCGGCGGTTTGCTCATCGCGGTATTTGCCGGTTGGTTCATGCGGCGCAGTTCCAGCATGGAGGAACTGGGCATTGGCGACTCCCGCCTTTACCGTGGGTGGCGTTTCGTCATCCGCTATGTGTCACCGGTGCTGATCACCCTGGTGTTCCTGCAACTGGTCGGCATCCTCCGGTTCAACTGAACATGCCCATCGTCCAGAAAAGTGCCATCGTTCCGTACAGCGCCAGCGAGATGTTCGTGCTCGTCGATGACGTGGATGCCTATCCGCAGTTCCTGCCCTGGTGCAGCGGTGCGCGCGTGCACTCGCGCACGGAAGACGAAGTGCACGCCACGGTGGAGATCGCCCATGGTGCGCTGCACAAGTCCTTCAGCACCCGCAACCGCCTTCAGGCGGGGAAGATGATCGAAATGCGTCTGGTAGACGGCCCGTTCCGGCGCCTGGAAGGCTTCTGGCGCTTTGACGCCCTGGGAGACAAGGCGTGCAAGGTCTCTCTGGATCTGGAATTCGAATTTTCCAGCCGCATCATCGGTATGGCGCTCGGACCGGTGTTCAGCCAAATCACCAGTACCTTCGTCGACTCATTCCGCCGTCGTGCGGAGCAGGTGTACGGAAAATCACGAGGCCTATCATGAGCGAACAGACTGCGAGCCGCTTCCAGGTGGAAGTGGCTTACGCCCGTCCGGAAGGGCAGTACATCATCCCCGTGGAGGTTGAGGCCGGCATGACCTTGCGCCACGCTATCGAGCGGTCGGGGTTACTGGAGAAGTGCCCGGAAATCGACATCGCCAGTGCCAAGGTGGGGGTGTTCGGCAAGCTGAGCAAACTGGATAAGGAACTGCGCCCGAAGGACCGGGTGGAAGTCTATCGCCCGCTCATTGCGGACCCGAAGGAGGTTCGCAAGCAGCGCAGTGCCGAAGGCAAGCGCATGAAAAAAGGCGGTGGGGAACTGGAAGAAAAGGGCGCGTAATCCGGGCTACCAAGCCGACCTGGTGATTACCTGTCCTTCCTGACCGGCGCATCCCGACGTGAGACCATCTCCAGGGCCGCGCGCTCCGTGGCGGGGAGTTCCCCCTGCTTCTCGACGCGCGCCAAGCGGCCGTTCTCGAAGTGGAGGGTCAGGCGGTAGGTCGCCTGCAATTCCCCTTCCTGTTCCAGGGAATAGAAATACTCCCAGCGCTCCGGATGGAAGGCATCGACGATCAGCGGTGAACCGAGTACGAAGCGCACCTGCTGTTGTTCCATGCCCGGCTTAACCAAGGCGAGCCGCTCCTCGGAGACGATGTTTCCTTGCTGGACCTCAACGCGGTAGGCGCTGCAACCTGCGAGCGCGGCCGCGAGCGCCATAAAAACGAGAATTCGTTGCATTTGGTTTTGACGTGTGACGTTTTGCGAAATAATACGCGAACGAACCGTTGAATGACATGGAGCCGACATGGGCAACGAAGATCTGCACCGGGTGGGCCTGAAGGCCACGGTGCCGCGCATCAAGATTCTGGATTTTCTCGAGAAGAACCGCGACCGTCACATGTCGGCCGAGGACGTGTATCGCGCCATGCTCGATCTGGGCGAAGACGTGGGGCTTGCCACCATTTATCGCGTGCTCATGCAGTTCGAACAGGCGGATTTGGTGACACGCCATCACTTCGAGGGCGGCCACGCGGTGTATGAACTCAACGAGGGCCGGCATCATGATCACATCGTGTGCATCAAGTGCGGGCGGGTGGACGAATTCGTGGACGACACCATCGAGGAGCGCCAGCACGCCATCGCGGAACGCTTCGGCTACACCATCACCGACCACAGCCTGACCATCTACGGCATCTGCCCGAAGTGCCAGGAAGGTGTGTCCGCAAATGAACGTAAGCGGACCTAAAGGAAAGCGTAAAGGCAAAGAGCATTAACCACGGGGGACACGGGGAACACGGGGGGAAATCCATCAACGGTTACCCCTACCTGTAGGCTGTCTCTTAGTCACATCATTTTTCAGGAGAGACAGAAGCTTGCGTCTCGTCTCCCGGAGGGAGAGGGGGCAAGAGAAGCTGGCTACAACGGCGAAATGTGACCAAGAGACAGACCTGTAGGAGCGGCCTCAGGCCGCGATTGCCGTCGGATACCGCGCGATTATGGCCTGAGGCAGCTTCTGCGGATAAATCGATTTCCCCGTGTTCCCCGTGTCCCCCGTGGTTCGGCTTTTCTTTTCTGTCTTCGTCCGCTGGCGTTCACTTGTGGACGACGCGTGTCGGTCAAGCCTACGACTCTGCGGTGCGCTCGATGAGTTCGCGGGCGTGGGAGCGGGTCTGGGCGGTGATCTCGATGCCGCCCAGCATGCGCGCCACTTCTTCCACGCGCGCATCGCCCGTGACGTGTTCGATGTGCGTCGTGGTCACACCCTTGCGGGTCTGTTTGCTCACCACGAAATGATGGTGGCCGAGCGCCGCCACCTGGGGCTGGTGGGTGACGCACAGCACCTGGCGTTTGCCGCCCAGGTCGCGTAGCCGACGGCCCACCATCTCCGCCACGCGCCCGCCGATGCCCACGTCCACTTCGTCGAAGATGAGGGTGGGGATGCCGGCACCGGTGGCGGTCAGCACCTGAATGGCGAGGCTGATGCGCGAGAGCTCGCCGCCCGAGGCGACCTTGCCGAGCGGGCGCGCCGGCTGGCCGGGATTGGCGCTCACCAGCAGTTCGATGCGTTCCAGTCCCGCTGCCCCGGCCTGGGCTTCGTCCAGGGTTTCGACGGCCACTTCCAATCTCCCGCCCGCCATACCCAATTCCTGCATGTTGGCGGTCACCGCCACGCCGAGCTTCTCGGCGGCGCTCGCGCGCTTCTTGCCCGCCTGGCGCGCCAGTTCAAGGTAAGCGGCCTTGGCCTGGGCGATGTCGCGCTCCAGGCCGTCGAGGCGCGCACCGGCGTTCTCCAGGGCGTCCAGCTCCGCGGCGAAACGCTCGCCCAGGGCGATGAGTTCCTCACCGTCGGTGCGGTGCTTGCGGGCGAGGTTGTGGATGTCGGCGAGGCGTTGTTCCAACTCACCCAGCCGTGCCGGATCGAGGTCAAGGCGATCACGATAGCGGCGCAGCTCCGAAGCCGCCTCACGGGCCTGGATGAGGGCGCTCTCCAGCAACTGTGTGCACTCGGCGACGCCGCCATCGAAGCGCTCCATTTCGCGCAGTTCCGCGAGGGCGCGGCTCATGAGATTCACCGCCGCCTGATCGTCTTCGTACAGCAACTGCTCGGCGGTCTGGCTGCTTTCGAGCAAATGGCTGGCGTTGGCCAAGCGGCGGTGTTCCTCTTCCACCTGGGCGATCTCGCCGGGTTTGAGGTCCAGCGCCTGGAGTTCGGCCAGCTGAAAACGCAGCAGTTCCAGACGTGACTCGCGTTCGTTCTGCGCCGTGGCCAGGTGGGCGTAGTCCTCTTCGAGCGCCTTCCAATGCCGGTAGCGTTTGGTCAGCTCGGCCACCGTGGCGTCGAGGCCGGCGAAGCCGTCGAGCAGTTCGCGCTGGGCATCGCGCTTGAGCAGCGACTGATGGGCGTGCTGGCCGTGGATGTCCACCAGGCGCTCGCCCAGTTCGCGTAGCGACAGCACCGGCACCACGCGGCCGTTTACGAAGGCCTTGGAGCGCCCGTCGCTGCCGACCACGCGGCGGATGACGCACTCGCCGTCGGCATCCAGCTCGTTTTCTTTCAGCCAGGCGTTCACCTCCGGCAGCGCGCGGACGTCGAAGCCGGCGTTCACCTCGGCGCGCTCCGCGCCGTGACGCACGGCGATGGATTCCGCGCGCTCGCCCAGGCAAAGGCCCAGGGCGTCGAGCAGGATGGACTTGCCCGCGCCGGTCTCACCGGTGAGCACGGTCATGCCCGCGCCGAAGTCCAGTTCGAGCCGGTCCACGATGGCGAAATCGCTGATATGCAGATGGGTGAGCATGGCCGTCTAAGTCTGTTTGGATCCACCAACGGCGGAGGTCTTGTTAGGGAACACCTTTGCGTCCATTGCGTTTTTTGCGTCTCTGCGTTGGATTTTCTGTTGAAGGTCAGCCCCAGTGGAGCTTGGCACGCAGCAGGTTGAAGTGGTCGTGTCCGGCGGGGTGGATGAGGCGCACGCGATGGTCCGCCTTGCGGATGCGGATTTGGTCACCGGAGACCAGGCCGAGGTTGATCTGCCCGTCGCAGGTGATCTGCGCATGGGAGTGGGTGTCCTCGCGCACCAACACCTCAATGAGGCTGTCACCACGCACCACGATGGGCCGGTTGCTCATGGTGTGCGGACAGATGGGCACCAGTACGATGGCATCCAGATTGGCGTGCATGATGGGGCCGCCGCCCGACAGGGCGTAGGCGGTGGAGCCGGTGGGCGTGGAGACAATGAGGCCGTCGGAACGCAGGATCTGGACGAACTGGCCGTTCACCCAGGTCTCGATCTCGATCATGCGCGCCACTTCCCACTTGTGCACCACCACATCGTTGAGGGCTTCGCTTTCGCTGATGTGCTCGCCGTCGCGGATGATGCTGCAGTGCAGCAGGAAGCGTTCCTCGACCATGTAGTTGCCGGCAAGGATTTCATCGAGTTTTTGCTCGAATTCCTGGGGCGAAATGTCGGTGAGGAAGCCGAGTCGGCCCAAATTGATGCCAAGCAGGGGGACGTCATAACGGGCCAGGGAGCGGCCGGCGGCGAGCAGGGTGCCGTCACCGCCCACGGCGATGGCCAGGTCGCAGCGCTCGCCGATCTGTTCGCGGCTGGCCACGGCGAGGCCGTGATCGGGCAGGACCCTCGCCGTGGATTCGTCCAGCAGCACTTCCACGTTGCGCGACGCCAGGAATGCACTCAGCTTTTGCAGGGTATCGCCAACCGATGGATCGGCGTATTTGCCGATCAGCCCTACACACTGGAAGCTCTGTGCCATTGACGTTGGTTCCTCCGAGGCGCACAAAGCTATCACGTCGCGACTGGCCTGGCCAACCGCCTGTGCCGGCGCCGTTTTGTTGCAATTCCGCCTTTCTGGTAGCACTCTATTCAGTGGAGTGCTAAAGCTGAATGACCCAGACCTCGACCCATTCGTCCACCATGTCCCTCGCCCTGAACGAGCGTGCCCGGCAGCTCCTCAAATTCGTGGTGGAACGCTACATCCGCGATGGGCAGCCGGTCGGGTCCCGCACCGTATCGCGCGACTCTTCCCTGGACCTGAGCCCGGCCACCATCCGCAACATCATGGCCGACCTGGAAGAAATGGGGCTGGTCGCATCGCCTCATACTTCAGCGGGACGGGTGCCCACGGCGCACGGCTATCGGGTGTTCGTGGACAGCCTGCTCACCGTACGCGATCTGGGAGAGATGGAGGTCAGCAATCTGCGCCATCAGCTCGCACCCGCGGGCGAACCGAAGCGCATCCTCGAGACGGCCTCGGCCATGCTGTCGGAAATCACCGCGCTGGCGGGGGTGGTCATGGTGCCCCGGCGCGAGCAGGTGGCCAGCCGGCACGTGGAGTTCCTCGGTCTGGCACAGAACCGGGTGTTGGTCATCCTGGTCACCAACGAAAAAGAGGTGCAGAACCGCATCATCCACACCTCGCGCCCGTATACCCAGTCCGAGCTCCAGCAGGCCGCGGGCTATCTCAACGAGGCCTTCGCCGGCCGCGATCTCGCTGCCATGCGCCAGGGGCTCGTGGAAGAGATGCAGGCCACCCGTGAGCACATGAACCAACTCATGATCGCGGCGTTGGAGATGGCGAGCGAATCCAGTGATAGCGAGGGCGATTACGTCCTGGCGGGCCAGACGAACCTGATGAATTATGCCGAGATGTCCAATGTGGAACGGCTGCGCCAGCTGTTCGAGGCCTTCAACCGCAAGCGTGACATCCTGCACCTGCTCGATCAGTCCCTGCGGGCCAACGGTATCCAAATCTTCATCGGCGAAGAGTCCGGCTACGACGTGCTGGACGAATGCAGTGTGGTCACGGCGCCCTATACGATGGAGGGCTGCGTGGTCGGCGTGCTCGGGGTGATCGGTCCCACGCGCATGCACTACGACCGGGTCATCCCCATCGTCGACGTCACCGCCCGATTGCTCGGCGCGGCCTTGAATCAGACCAGATAGACCCCACATGTGCCCCAATTCCCGGCACCTGCGAAGGCGCTGCGGGCTGTTTTCGTATTTATTGGAGAAGGACAGTCGCGATCATGAGTGACGATAAGAACCGGGTGGACGGCAGTACACCGCAGGCCGAGGAGGCCGCCGAGGCGCCAGCCGCCATGGCCGGCGGCGAAGAGCTCCAGCTGCAGCTGGAAGACGCCCGGGCCAAGGCCGATCAGCATTGGGACCAACTGCTGCGCACCCAGGCTGAGCTGGAAAACACCCGCCGGCGCGCCGAGCGCGACGTGGAGAACGCCCACAAGTACGGCCTTGAACGCTTTGCGCAGGAGCTGCTGCCGGTGCGCGACAGCCTGGAGCTGGGGCTGGCCGCCGCGCAGGGCACCGACAGCGTGGCGAAGCTCCAGGAAGGCATGGAGCTGATCCTCAAGATGCTCACCGCCGCCATGGAGAAATACGGCATCAAGCTGGTGGATCCGGTGGGTCAGCCGTTCGACCCCGCCCTGCACCAGGCGGTCACCATGCAACCCTCGGAGCAGCCCGCCAATACGGTGCTGGCGGTGATGCAAAAGGGCTACACCCTGAACGACCGCCTCATCCGCCCCGCCATGGTGATCGTGGCACGCGCACCCGATGGTGAACCCGGCCAGAACGTCGACGCGAAGGCTTGAAAGCCAAGGGATTAACCCTATTTCGGGATCAGAATTTTTCGCCGCGTGAAGCGCGGCCATAGCTTGATTGGAGAAGATAATGGGAAAGATCATCGGCATTGACCTCGGCACCACCAACTCCTGCGTCGCCATCATGGAAGGGGGCAAGCCCCGGGTCATCGAGAACAGCGAGGGTGACCGCACCACCCCATCCATCGTCGCCTTCACCGGTGACGACGACATCCTGGTGGGCCAATCGGCCAAACGTCAGGCGGTGACCAACCCGCAGAACACCTTCTTCGCGGTCAAGCGCCTCATCGGACGCCGCTTCGAGGACAAGGAGGTCCAGAAGGATCTCAACCTGGTGCCCTACAAGATCGTCAAGGCGCCCAATGCCGACGCCTGGCTGGAGTCCCGCGGCAAGAAAATGGCCCCGCCGGAGATTTCCGCCAAGGTGCTGCAGAAGATGAAGAAGACCGCCGAGGACTACCTTGGCGAGCCGGTCACTGAAGCGGTCATCACCGTGCCGGCCTATTTCAACGACTCCCAGCGCCAAGCCACCAAGGATGCGGGCAAGATCGCCGGCCTCGAAGTCAAGCGCATCATCAACGAGCCCACTGCCGCGGCGCTCGCCTTCGGCATGGACAAGCAGCCGGGCGACCGCAAGATCGCCGTGTACGACCTGGGCGGCGGCACCTTCGACATCTCCATCATCGAGATCTCCGAGATCGAGGGCGAACACCAGTTCGAGGTGCTGTCCACCAACGGCGACACCTTCCTGGGCGGCGAGGACTTCGATACACGCGTCATCGACTATCTGGCGGAAGAGTTCAAGAAGGACAGCGGCATCGACCTGCGCGGCGACGCGCTGGCCATGCAGCGTCTGAAGGAAGCGGCGGAAAAGGCCAAGATCGAGCTGTCCTCGGCGCAGCAGACCGAGGTCAACCTGCCCTACATTACCGCCGACGCGAGCGGCCCCAAGCACCTGAACATGAAGGTGACGCGCGCCAAGCTTGAGTCGCTGGTGGAAGAGCTCATCCAGCGCACCCTGGAACCCTGCCGCGTCGCCCTCAAGGACGCGGGCCTGTCGGCCAAGGACGTGGACGACGTGATCCTGGTCGGTGGTCAGACCCGCATGCCCAAGGTGCAGGAAGCCGTGAGGACCTTTTTCGGCAAGGACCCGCGCAAGGACGTCAACCCGGACGAAGCGGTCGCGGTGGGCGCCGCCATCCAGGGCGGCGTACTGGGCGGCGAGGTCAAGGACGTGCTGCTGCTCGACGTCACCCCGCTGTCCCTCGGCATCGAGACCCTGGGCGGCGTGATGACCAAGCTCATCGAAAAGAACACCACCATCCCCACCAAGGCCTCACAGGTGTTCTCCACCGCGGACGACAACCAGACCGCGGTCACCGTGCACGTGCTGCAGGGCGAGCGTGAGATGGCCGCGGCGAACAAGTCCCTGGGCCGCTTCGACCTGGGCGACATCCCGCCCGCCCCGCGCGGCGTGCCGCAGGTGGAGGTCACCTTCGACATCGACGCCAACGGCATCCTGCACGTGAGCGCCAAGGACAAGGCCACGGGCAAGCAGCAGTCCATCACCATCCGCGCCTCCTCGGGCCTGTCCGAGGACGAGATCAACCGCATGGTCAAGGACGCCGAGGCCCACGCCGCCGACGACAAGAAGTTCCACGAGCTGGTCACGGCCCGCAACCAGGCCGATGCCCTCATCCACGCCACCCGCAAGTCCATGACCGAACTGGGTGAAAAGCTCGAAGCCGCCGAGAAGGACCAGGTGGAGGCCGCCATCAACGACCTGGAAGAGGTTATGAAGGGCGAGGATAAAGACGCCATCGAGGCCAAGACGGCTGCCCTGGCCCAGGCCTCCGGCAAGATCGCCGAGCGCGTCTATGCCCAGACCCAGGGCCCCGATGACCAGACCGGCGCCGAGACCGGCGATGCGAAACCGGACGCCAAGGAGGACGTGGTCGATGCGGAATTCGAAGAGGTCAAGGACGACAAGAAGTAACGGTTCGCATCCGGCTACGGGCCGGAACGGGTAGAGTGAAAACCACGACAGGCGGGGCATCCCGCCTGTCGCGTTGATGGGACAGGCGCAGCCGAGCGCGCCCTCGAGACAGCCATGGCAAAACGCGATTACTACGAAGTCCTGGGCATCCAGCGCAATGCGACCGAGGCCGAGATCAAGAAGGCCTTTAAAAAGCTTGCGATGAAATACCACCCGGATCGCAACCCGGACAGCAAGGAAGCGGAGGAAAAGTTCAAGGAAGCCCGCGAGTCCTACGACGTCCTTTCCGACGCGCAGAAGCGTGCTGCCTACGACCAGTTCGGTCACGCAGGCGTGGAAGCCGGCGCCGGTGCGGGCGGCTTCGGTGGCGGTTTCGGCGGCGGCAGCTTCAGCGATATCTTCGGCGACGTATTCGGTGACATCTTCGGTGGCGGCGGTGCACGCGGCGGCTCGCGGGTCTATCGTGGCGCCGACCTGCGCTACAACCTGGAGCTGTCGCTGGAGGAGGCCGTACACGGCACCACGGTGAAGATCCGCGTGCCCACCCTGGTGTCCTGCGAGGTGTGCGGCGGTTCGGGGGCCCGCAAGGGGACGTCGGCCAGCACCTGCCCCACCTGTCATGGCCATGGCCAGGTGCGCATGCAGCAGGGCTTCTTCGCGGTACAGCAGACCTGCCCGCGCTGCCGCGGCACCGGCAAGATCATCCCCGACCCGTGCCCGGCCTGCCATGGCCAGGGCCGTGTCGAGCAGCAGAAGACCTTGTCCGTCAAGGTGCCCGCCGGCGTGGACAACGGCGACCGCATCCGCCTCGGCGGCGAGGGCGAGGCGGGGGAGAACGGGGGACCACCGGGCGATCTGTACGTGCAGATCCACGTGCGTGAGCACCCCATCTTCGTGCGCGAGGGCTCCGACCTCTACTGCGAGGTGCCCATCAGCTTCGTGACGGCCGCGTTGGGGGGGGAGCTGGAAGTCCCGACCCTGGACGGACGCGTCATGCTCAAGGTCCCGGCCGAGACCCAGACCGGCAAGCTGTTCCGCCTGCGCGGCAAGGGCGTCACCTCGGTGCGCGGCGGCGCCCCGGGCGACCTCATCTGCAAGGTGACGGTGGAAACGCCGGTGAATCTCACCAGTCAGCAAAAAGAGCTGTTCCACCAGCTGGAGCAGACCATGGGTGACGAGAAACACACGCCGCGTGCCCGTTCCTGGCTCGACGGGGTGAAAAAATTCTTTGAAGATGTGAAGCTCTGAGGCGTCTTGCCAGAGGGGGGAGACAAATGAACAAGTGGAGCCGAGCCGGTCTGGTGGCCGGTGTCGACACGATGCGCCGGCGCCTGCTTGGCGCCGCCCTGGCGGGCGGTGGCGCGGCTGCATTGGCGGCGGCGGGTGGCGCGCAGGCGAAAGCCGTGGCGTCGAAACACAAGGTCGTCTACCAGTTCAACAAGGCAGAGCCCGACTATCAGCAGCACGTGACGTTCTCGGCCGGGGAGATGGTGCGCAAATACGGCAAGGATGTGCAGGTGGTGGTGGTCTGCTTCGGGCCCGGCATTCACATCCTGGCCCATTTCCCCCAGCGCCCCGTCAGTGAGCAAATCCAGCAGCAGGTGGCAAAGCTCGCGGAGTCCGGGGTGGAGTTCCACGCCTGCAACAACACCATGAAGGCCCTGGGCTGGACCGAGGACGACCTGCTGCCCTTCGCCCAGGTGGTGGACGTGGGTGCGGCCGACCTCATGGAGCTGCAGGAACAGGGCTTTTCGTATATCAGTTGGTGACACCGTTGGACGTGATGCGTTAGCGCGGATGCCCTTTACCGTTTAACGCGTCACATGGTCATATCGCACGTTTAAACGAACATTACGGAAATCCCTCATGACCAGAATCGCCGTAACCGGCGCCGCCGGACGCATGGGTCGAACCCTTGTCGAGGCCTGCCAGCAGGCCGGCCTCACCCTCGGGGCCGCCATCGAGCGCCCGGGCAGCAGCATGATCGGTACCGACGCCGGTGAACTGGCCGGTATCGGCCGCAATGGTGTCCAGGTGGTCGAAAACCTCGGCTCGGTGCTCGATACCTTCGACGTGCTGGTGGATTTCACCCGTCCCGAGGTCACCCTCAACAACCTGGCCCTGTGCCGCAAGGCCGGCAAGGCCATGGTCATCGGCACCACGGGCTTCGACGACGCCGGCAAGCAGGCCATCCGCGAGGCGGCCAATGACATCGCCATCGTCTTCGCCCCCAACATGAGCGTGGGCGTCAATCTCTCCCTCAAGCTGCTCGATCTCGCCGCCCGCGTGCTGGGCGAGGAGGTGGACATCGAGATCATCGAGGCCCACCACCGCCACAAGGTGGACGCCCCCTCGGGTACCGCCCTGCGCATGGGCGAGGTGGTGGCCGCCGCCCTCGGACGTGACCTGAAGGAGTGCGCCGTGTACGGACGGCAGGGCAACACCGGCGAGCGCGAGCGCAAGACCATCGGCTTCGAGACCATCCGCGCCGGCGACATTGTGGGCGAGCACACCGTCATGTTCGCGGGCATCGGCGAGCGCATCGAGATCACCCACAAGGCCTCCAGCCGCATGACCTTCGCCAAGGGCGCCATGCGCGCCGCCGCCTGGCTCGCCGCCAAGGACCGCGGCCTGTTCGACATGCAGGACGTGCTGGGCCTCAAGGACTGAGCGCGGGGGAAGAATTCCCGGTAGGAGCCGACACCGTCGGCGAATTGCATCCGGTTACCGCCGGGCGGTTGGAAAATCCATTCGTCCACGGTGTGGGCTTCTACGGGCGGTTCTTGTTTCCCCCGTGTTAATGCTTTTCTGACCAACGCCCAAAAACAGCCCGCGTTACGCGTGGACAGGCACCCGCCGCATCCGTAAAATAGCCGGCCAACCTGGCACGGCACTTCACGCCGAGCATTTCTTTCGAGCGGGGAGGGTCCTTGGGGCTCTTCCCGCTTTGCACGTATACAGTTTGGAGGTCACCTTGCGGCAACAGGCCTTGCTGGCTCTGGCAGACGGTACACTGTTCTGGGGCGAGTCCATCGGCAGTGAGGGGCAGACCGTCGGTGAGGTGGTGTTCAACACCGCGCTGACCGGGTACCAGGAGATCCTCACCGATCCTTCATACACCCGTCAGATCGTCACTCTGACCTATCCCCACATCGGTAATACGGGCACCAATGCCGAGGACGAGGAGGCGGACGGCATCAAGGCGGCAGGACTGGTCATTCGCGACCTGCCCAGGGTCGCCAGTAATTTCCGCAGTCAGGAGGCACTGGATGCCTATCTCCGGCGCCAGAACGTGGTCGGTATCGCCGGCATCGACACCCGCAAGCTCACGCGTATCCTGCGTGAAAAGGGCGCCCAGAATGGCTGCCTGGTGGCGGGCGACCGCATTGACGCCGAGGCGGCCGTGGCCGCCGCACGGGCCTTTCCGGGCCTGAGTGGCATGGATCTCGCCAAGGAAGTCACCACGTCCCAGCCGTACACCTGGACCCAGGGCGGCTGGCGGCTCGGCGAGGGTTTGGTGGAGCGCAAGGCCGAAGACCTGCCCCATCACGTAGTGGTGTACGACTACGGTGTGAAGCGCAACATCCTGCGCATGCTCGTGGATCGCGGCTGCCGACTGACCGTCGTGCCGGCGCAGACCCCGGCCGAGGACGTGCTCGCCATGAATCCCGACGGCATCATGCTCGCCAACGGCCCCGGCGATCCGTCCGCCTGCGACTATGCCATCGAGGCCATCCAACGCCTGCTCAAGACCGATACGCCCATTTTTGGCATCTGCCTTGGTCACCAGTTGCTGTCGCTGGCCTCGGGTGCGCGCACGGTGAAAATGAAATTCGGCCATCACGGCGCCAACCATCCGGTCATCGACATCGACGCCGGACACGTGATGATCACCAGCCAGAACCACGGCTTCGCAGTGGACGAAGAAACCCTGCCGTCCTACCTGCGCGCCACGCACCGTTCCCTGTTCGACGGCTCGCTGCAGGGCGTAGAACGCACCGACCGGCCGGCCTTCAGCTTCCAGGGCCACCCCGAAGCCAGCCCCGGCCCGTGCGACGTGGGCCCGCTGTTCGACCGCTTCGTCGCAACCATCAACGACAGGAAGAATTAGTCATTGAAGACAAAGAATTAACCACGGGGTACACGGGGATGAATCAATGCTCAATCGATGTTTTCCCCCGTGTTCCCCGTGTCCCCCGTGGTTGGGCTTTTTCTTCGACTTGCGTGGCTGACCAAGACTATGCCGAAAAGAACTGACATCGATAGCATTCTCATCATTGGCGCCGGTCCTATCGTGATCGGTCAGGCCTGCGAGTTCGACTATTCGGGGGCACAGGCGTGCAAGGCGCTGCGCGAGGAAGGCTACCGCGTCATCCTGGTGAACTCCAATCCGGCCACCATTATGACCGACCCGGAGACGGCCGACGCCACCTACATCGAGCCCATCACCTGGCAGACCATCGCCCAGATCATCGAGAAGGAGCGCCCGGATGCGGTGCTGCCCACCATGGGCGGCCAG
>JALOAT010000012.1 GCA_023228645.1 Gammaproteobacteria bacterium
TTCCCCCACAAGGAAATTACACTTCGGGCAATCCGGCTCAAACTTCTATTGCTTTGTTTAAAGAAGGTGCAGCAGAGGCTTTTCAGGCTAACTGGTATTGGTCTTCAACAGAATATAATTCGTCGCATGGTTGGCTTCAGGGCTTCCACTTTGGTTATCAGAGCACCCGCTACAAGTCTGGTGCGCTCTGTGTTCGGGCCGTTCGGCGTGTTCCAATCTAATTGCTTTAGCAATTGATTGCAAATGTTTGTTATGTTCGGGCATTCTCTGTTTATTTGAGAGGTTCGGGCCTTAGAGGGGAGAGGAGCTTTGTGCTCCTCTCGTTATTTTATTCACATATTTTGTATGTTTTTTAGCTAGGCAATTTATTGCCTTTATGTTGGAAATGTTGAAAAGTAATTTTGTTAAGTATTCTGTAGGTAAAGATAAGTGCTTGGATAAGTACAAGAGTGCTGTTGACTTTATAAGTTCTATTACACATATTGTTAAACGCACATCATTTCCACTAAAGATAGTGGTAGGAGAACCAATTATTCAGATGGGTTATGACATTTCTGTAGCTTTACAGGAGTATTATAACAAGGAAGATGAGTTTTTCTACATACCTTCTAAAGTGGATTTAAATGCGCGTTTACGTGTTGCGAAAGATTTGGGCATCCTGAAGGACAAGGATTATGCTCGAATTATATTGCTAGTTGACAATATTTACAAAGATTTGTAAAATACGACGCTAGCAAAATCGGGAGCAAAACATAACTGAATATTTTGGTATTCTCCCTGTCGAAAGACACGGATAAGTTGTTTAAAGCTTTAATTAGATGTTTCATTTAATTGCGGCCTTAAATGACAACTGATCGGAACTTCTAAATGTTGTTCTGATTGGTGTGTAATAGGATACAAACATTCGTCGAATGGTTGGAATCAGAACTTCAACAATGGTAATCAGAACAACAACAACAAGACTAATGCGAACTATGTTCGGGCCGCAAAATATGGTTGTGTTTTATTTGTTGCGCCCTTGAGGGTGTATTTAAAGGGTTGATTTTGCAGCACGTACCTTGCGATATTGAATTTGAAGAGTTGGTGGAAGCTTACTTCGATTGTCGGCGTAATAAAAGAACCACACACTCTGCTTTAGATTTTGAAATGAACTTAGAAGAAAATCTTCTACAACTCTATCATGAATTGAGAACAGGAACCTATGAGATTGGAAAATCTATATGTTTCGTCGTTAAAATTCCTAGAGTGAGGGAGATTTGGGCAGCAAACTTTAGAGATAGAATTGTACATCATTTGATATACAACAGGATGTCTCCGAAGTGGAATAGAAGATTTAGTGCTGATAGCTGTGCCTGTATTCCAGGCAGAGGAACGCTATACGGTGCGACAAGATTGGAAAAGCATATACGATCTTTCACAAATAATTGGGAAAAGGATTATTGGTATTTGAAGTGCGACTTGTCAAACTTCTTCGTATCAATAAAGAAGGATGTTTTGTGGTCTTTAATGGAGCCTTCCATTGAGGATGGTTGGTTAAAAGACATCACTAAGTTGGTGTTGTATAGTGACCCCACTAAAAACTTCACTCTCAATTCAAGAGATTGGGAAGCAGAACTCGTTCCCGAGAGAAAGAGATTATGTCTAGCAGGAGAAAATACAGGCTTGCCTATTGGCAATTTAACGAGCCAATTCTTCGCTAACATCTTGTTGAATGAGCTAGATAAATTTGCTAAACATACTTTGAAAGCTAAGAAGTATATCCGTTATGTTGATGATTGTATCATCTTAGCGGAAGACAAAGAAACGCTCATTGAAATGAAGGCGAAAATGGATGAATTTGTGAAGACGATTGGACTTTCGTTCAATCCGAAGAAATGTTTCATTCATAAGATAAACAGAGGAGTCAGCTTTGTGGGCCAAACTGTCTATCCTCATCGTCGTGTGCCTTTAAAGAACACTGTAGACAAATGCATTGAGAAAGCGATCACCTCTCCAGATTCTATTCCCTGCTTTATAGCTTATTTTGAACAAGCAGAAAAATCTTATAATTTAGTACAAAGGTTTTTGATAAACACGTAACTTTAATACTTGACAGAGAAAATTTATGAAATATGTACAATTCACTTATGTAGATGTGCAGACAGGGGTTCCTGTCTCTGAAACCCCCGCAGCGAACGGGCCTACTATTCCAGAGGGAATTATCCCTACTTTTGATCTTCAAAACACTCGTTCCCAACAGGCACCTATTGTGTTTGGATTTATTCCCGACGAAGCAGAAGAGCTTTTTGACACTCTCCCTGAGTTTATCAGAGAAGTAGACGAAGATTCCTTCTTCTCCGCTTTTAAGGAAGAACTTAAAGAAAGAGCAAGAACAAAAAGAATTCAAATGGAACAAGGTGGGGTCATGGTAAATGATTCTGTCATTGGTACTACGATTGAAGATCAAAACCGTGTTACAGGTATGGCTACCACTTTAATGATTGACCCGGATATGGAGAGTATTGACTTTGAATACTCTCCAGGGCAATGGATTAACATTTCCCGCGAAGTAGGGTTAGCTATTGGTGTAGCTGTTGCTCGACACGTGCAACACTGCTTCTCGTGGTGTCGTAATGTTCACGAACAAATTGATTCAATGGAAATTGATATTAACTCCTTAGAAAACGCTATGCCTATTTTGGAAGCTATCAATTCTTTTGGACTCACTGACTCTACTCCCGAGGGCGAAGAGCCTACGGACGAAGAGTAATTTACAAATAAATAATTAAATTTAGGAGAATATAATGGCTACTTTTGTAGACCCACGAGTGTTGAAGCCTATCACTGACCGACTCACAGGCGAAGCTCTTGAAGCAATTAATGCTGCACTTGATGCTGTAGCAGCTATCCCTTCTGCACCAGAGACAGGAACTTTCCATCTAGTCTCAACAGATGGCGTTCTTTCTTGGGAAGCGGTTGAGTAATTAAGGGGCTTTGGCCCCTTCCCTCTTCTAGGGGAACGTAAATGAAAAGATTCATCACAAAAAAGCTCGTTGCTTTAGGTCTTTCCGCTTCTGCGGCCTTGTCAGCAGGATATTTGATTGTGCCTTGGGAAGGTTCCGTTAAAAATAAGAAAGGTGAACACGTAGCATATATTGACGCCGTAGGTGTCCCTACTGCTTGTTATGGACAAACAGGAAGAGATTTATACGGAAAGACAATACGGAAAGGTATGATTTATTCAGAGCAAGAATGTTTAATCATGTTAGAAAAAAGTGTTAAACATTTTGAAAGTGTTGTAGACAGAAATGTTCGTGTGCCTTATGCATCTCCCTACCAAAAATCAGCACTAATTTCCTTCACCTATAATCTGGGAGAGGGGAATCTCCGTAGCAGTACACTCCTAAGACAATTAAACGCTGGACAGCACGAAGCAGCTTGTGAACAGCTTATACGTTGGGTGTATGCAAAGAAAAAGAAATTGAAAGGCTTGGTTGATAGGCGTTCCGAAGAAATGCTATGGTGCATGGGGGATGTTCCTTATGAAGTTGAAATCACTTTCTCTGAAATCACGGAGATGGTAAGAGATTTGAATAAGGAGCCACTATGAAGTTTTTTTCTAATATAAAAGATAAGATTGCTGTTTCACTAATAGCTGTACTTTCAGTGATTTGTATATTCCTCTACGTTGGTTCTCTCAATCAATCTCACACTATCAACAAACAAGAGATTGAACTTTCTGCCCTAAGTGAACAGTTAAAAGAAGAAAGAATTCGTGTTAAAAATCTAGTGGCTCTCGCTCAAGAATACGATGAGATAGTAACTTCTCAAAAAGAAGACACGAAATCTTTACAGAAGGCGACACAAGATGTTATTCAAGGATTAAATAAAAGTAGAGGAAAATTAAATGAAGAAGGAAAAGATAGTGGGAGCGTTCCTCTTGATGATAATGTTATCGGGATGCTTTCCGACTTATGTGAAAGAGTACGTGGAAGTCCCTGCCCCAATCCCTAGTTCCCTTGTTCAACATCCTTGTTCACCTGTTGGGCCGGGGGAAACAGTTGATGACCTCATGAGAGGATATGCCTTAAATACTTCCTGCGTTGGGGAGTATAAAATCACAGTAGACGGAATTAAACAGTATAACGACAAACAGCGGGAGATGAGAGATGGACAGTAATGTGAGTGCGAACAGCGTAAACTCCCGTATTAATAAATTTGTAGAGAAGTTTGCTGTGTGGATTATCGGTGCGTTATTTTCGCTAGGCGTAGCGGGATGGAATAAGATGGATTCTGATATTGACAGGCTTGAGGAAAGAGTAGCGTTCTTGTATCAAGATAAAGTAAGCCGTCAAGAGTTGAAGGATGAAATGTTTCTTTTACGCACTCAGATCGAAAGAGACAATCAGGATATGCGTAGAGGGCAAGAGCAACTACGTGGAGATATTCTCAGCAGACTGGAACTTATCTTGAAGTTAGGAACTCCCCAAAAGATAGTGCAGTAGGTAGCTCTAATCTTAATTAAACAAACCTGTAAGGCATTTAAATATTGTTTTAAGGGAAGTGTATCAAATAAACAAAAGAGGGCTTAAAAAGCCCCTAAGACTCTCCTAGTTTTTATAGCCCCACGCCTTTTGGTGTTGGGGCTTTTTCTTTTTATAAAGAAATAAAAACATGAGTCAACTGCCGTGACTCTCTTCGTAGACCACTGTTAAACATTTCTTCTGCTACAGCGTCCCGGACATTAACACCCTTACGAAGCAAATCCAATAGGACAACACGCATGTCTTCATCCTCTGCTGCAAGCTTAACAACCGTTTTCTTATTCTTATCAAAACAATAAATTCTCATCAGTAAAATCCTCCTTCTCCATCGTATTGGCCGGGATGTCCGTTATACCCTAAGTCGTGCCATTCATCCATGTCCATCGAATGTTCAGATCGTCTTTTCCTGTAGGTTAAAGTGTCTGCCATTTTAAATAAAACTAATAATTGTTTATCAGAAATTCTGTTTTGTTTCAAAACATTTTTTACAAACTCAAGATCACTAGAGCGTCCACCCAATAGGGTTATTCTTTCACAAAGTAATTTGGGAGTTGTTGCCCTAATATTGTCGTCCAAGCTGAACCATTTCATTTTATTTTCCTAAATAGAAGATTTTCCTATAGAAAATAAACTTCACGTTTAGAAATTTCGATGACAGGAATATTTGCTACATCACAAGCAAATATCCAACGGTGAAGCTCTCTGTTGCTGAACAAATGTTTTTCGTAGAGTTTCCCGTTAGGAAGAAGAATGGTGAGCACCATTGACGTATAGATCATATAAATTCCTTTAAAGTGAATGTAGAAGAATTGTAGAAGTGAAAACGAAAGTTTGCAAGTTGTACTTTTGCAACAACTATTGTTTTTTAAACAAGAATTAGCTTGACAAAGAAAAATAAGTATGATATACTATTTAAAATTTTCCGACAGGGAAATTTACTAATATTCCTCCATTCTGTCTCATTTCTATTTTGATATGTACAAATACAACATATCCCCAAAAGGAGTTGACAAGAAGATCATCAAAGACTATGATGGCCTCCTATCCAACTTCTAAGGAAAAGGAATGAGTAACGTCTACGTTTACAAAACTGATTGTAAAGTCTTTAACTTCCCTGCGGGAGAAGTATCTGTTCGTCTGAATGAAGATACTCTTCGGGATGTCTCAACTATTGTTGCCCATATTCAAAATAGCGATAATATCATGCAAATGCTACTTTTGAATGACGCCCTTCGTCGTGCGGGTCAACAAAAAATCAACCTACTCATTCCTTATGTTCCTTATTCTAGACAAGACCGTGTATGTAATTCAGGTGAAGCCTTGAGCATCAAAGTGTTTTGTGATCTTGTAAATAGTTGCAATTTCAATTCTGTGTTCGTCATGGATTGTCACAGTGATGTCACGTTGGCTCTCCTTAATAATGTCCAACATGCTCATCAAAGTGTTGTATTTAGCCAGATTGAAAAAGATTGGGCTAATACAATAATTATTTCCCCTGATGCAGGTGCTTTGAAAAAGGCAGAACAATTTGCTAAAGATCGGGGAGCCAAGGGTGTAGTGGTAGCTAATAAGAAACGTAATGTCTCTACAGGAGACATAGAATATGTAAGACTAACAGAGTCCGTAGCTAATGAAGATGTGTTTGTCGTAGATGATATTTGTGAGGGAGGAGGGACATTTCTTCTCCTTGCAGAGCAACTACAAGAAGCCAAGAGTAAAGAAATTGCTGTAAGTCATGGAATTTTTTCTCGTGGAACGGAAGTTTTGACAAGTGTGTACGATAGGGTGTACACTACAAACAGTTATCACCCTGAGTTGGAATCCAAAGACAACCTTGTAGTGTTTAAGATTATTTAAAGGAGAAATAAATATGTTCAACCCACTTCTGATGGTAGACGGCTACAAGCTTGGACACCACAACCAATATCCTGAAGGGATGACTTACCTGTTTAGCAATTTTACAGCGCGAAGCAATAAAAACTTCAAGAAGATCGCGGCAGCGGAATTCTTAGATGATTTTGTAGTGGTATTTGGCACACAAGCTACAGTGTCCTATCTGAATGAGGTGTGGGAGAAGGAATTCTTTTCTAAGAAGAAAGAAGCTGTTGTAGATGAGTTTGCAAACATCGTTCGTATGTTTTTGAACGACAATTCTTTTACGGTGGAACATGCAGAAGCCTTGCACGATCTAGGCTATCTTCCAATTAAATTTCACTCTTTGAAAGAAGGGACTCTGTGTAAAGTGAATGTACCGTTCTTTACTTTGGAAAACACTCACCCTGATTTCGCTTGGCTTGTCAACTACATTGAAACACAATTGTCTGCGATGCTTTGGAAGCCGATTACTTCAGCAACTATCGCACGGCATTATAAAAAGATTTTGAACCGATATTACGAAAAGACATGCGACAATAAAATGGGCATGGAATTTATGGTGCATGATTTTTCGATGCGTGGCTTGTCTAATGTTTTTGATGCACATTTTTCTGGAATGGGCCATTTGACTTCTTTCAGCGGGAGCGATAACATTCCTGCTTTGGTTGGGGTGCGTAAATACTATGGATGGGACATTGAAAAAGAATTTTTAGCGGGTGGTGTTCCCGCAACAGAGCATTCAGTTACTTCCAGCAACATTCAATCCTTTGTTGTGACAGAAGGATGTGATGAACTTGAGGCTGAAAAGAAAACAATTGAATATTTGATTTCAAAATATCCCTCTGGTTTTCTTTCGTATGTTTCAGATACGTATGATTATTACGGAGTAATTTCAGAGGTGTTGCCATCTTTAAAAGACAAATTGATGGCTCGGGAAGGGAAATTTGTTGTTCGCCCTGACAGCGGTAATCCTATAGATATCATTTGCGGTTTGGATATTCCTACTGTAGGCGATTCCACAGCCGCTGCTTGGAATTTGTACGATCAAGTGTCGTGTGATACGCCGCACGGTGAACGTGGAGAGGATATTGTCTCAGGTGTATTTCTAATCAACGGAGAATATCGTAACATCAAAATTGTAATTGATTGGAATCGTTACGACAAACAGTATTATTACACAGACGGTTATGAAATTATTTCAGATGAAGTGGTTTCTCTGACACCGGAGATGAAGGGGTCGCTGCGTTGTTTGTGGGATGCCTTTGGCGGTACACTGAATGAAAAGGGTTATATGGTATTGGATTCCCATATTGGAATTATCTATGGAGACAGTATCACCCCTCAGAGAATGCACGAGATTCTTGAGCGTATGAAGCAAATGGGTTTTGCTGCATCTAATGTTGTGTTCGGGGCAGGAAGTTTCACATATCAATATACGACACGAGATACCTTTGGCATGGCAATGAAGGCCACATATTGCGAAGTAAATGATGTTCCTGTCAAGTTGTTTAAAGACCCCAAAACAGGAGACGGCAGTAAGAAGTCTGCTAAGGGGATGTTGGTTGTTCAAGACGGTGTATTGGTGGACGACATGGTGTATGGAGAGTATTTGGGTCAAAAGAACAACTTGGAAGAAATCAATTCTACTCCTAAAGACACATTCGACGTAATTCGTCAACGGATTAACGAGGGATTAAATGCAAGTTGATAATCGACAATATTTTTCTTGGCCTTATGGGAAAGAAAAAGAAGAGAAGGGAGGGTTCTTTGATTTGCCCGGAAGGGCTTATCCTTGCTATTCTCCTTACCACAATTTTCCTTCTCATCTCTATATCCCGCCAGGGAAGGGGTATAGGCATGTATGCCCCGACTGCGGAGCAGTGACAGAAGTACACAACAATGCAGTATTTTAGGAAGATACATGATTGATTTTAATAAGCCAGTTCAAACTATTAAAGGGAAGCCTGTTATTGTAATCACAACAAATGGGCCAGATCAAAATTTTCCAATTGTGGGGCATATCAAAAACAGTGAAGTTATTCGATCTTGGAATCTGTATGGTAAGTTGCGTAAAGGGAGCGAATCGTTTAACATACAAAATGCTCCACCACTAGACGACTTTGTTGTAGATATAGTGGATGGAAATGGAAGATTGATGGCTAATGTCAAAGTTATGCCAGAAGAGAATAGAATTTCTGTTGAAACGAAAGAAGGAATTTCTTTGTACAAGAACGGGAAGAGTGTAAATGAAGTTGCAATTAAACGAGAATCCGCCCCAGCACCTGTCCCTGAGGGAGATTTAGCGTCAGCGTTTTTTAAGCAGTTTAGCTCCAACGGAAGAATATTAGATGATGGTTTGGAGGAAACGGATGGTCAAGATTAAACAAATGTTATTTCACGTTATACCTCAAGAGGTGTGACATGGGGTATTGGAAAGGAGATGCAGTGAGCAGAGATGTTGAAAGTAAAGAAACGGTGAAGGATGTACAATCCTATCCAATTCTTGCTAATGAAGAGAGGGGCATTACAAAAGAAACGTGTGAGCGTTATGGTGTTCGCTGTGCTGTAAGTCCTTCAGATGGTAGGACGCCTATTGCTTATTATTTCCCTTCTTTTAATAAAAAGGGAAAGATTGTAGGGTACATGAAACAAGACCTTACAAAGAACAAAGAAGAGAAGGGTCATTGGCAAGCTATTGGTAGTGTAGCTATCAGTAATATGCTATTTGGACAGGATGTTGCGGATAGTATTCAACGGAAGAAGAAAAATCTTATTATTACAGAAGGTCAATGGGATGCTTTATCGGTGTTTCAAGCTTGTAAGGATAAGGTGAAAGGAACAAAGTTTGAAGGACTTGAACCTTTTGTTGTTAGTATTCCACTTGGAACAGCAAATGCAGCGGAAGCTGTTTTGCAAAATTTGAAGTGGGTTCAGCAGTTTGAAGAGTTCACTACTTTCTTTGATAACGATAGTTGTACGCCGACAGAGAAGAGGAAGGGCATTTTAAAAGGCGTAGAGGCCGCAGAAGCCGTCCTTTCCTCGTTGGTAGGGGGAACACTCAAGCTATACACTATTGTCGCTCCTGAAGGCTATAAAGACGCCTCAGACTTAATGCAAGACGGAAAGTGGGATGAGCTTGCTAAGTTAGTGTCTTTTGAAAAGGAAGAATATATCCCTGAAAAGATTGTTCGCGTAAGTGATATTGATTTTGAGGATATTATTGCTCCCCCGCCTGACGGTATTATCGTTCCTCAGTTTCCAAAATTGATGGAGAAAACTTCAGGGTTTCACAAGCGTACCCTTACTCTTATCACAGCCCCGAGTGGGGCAGGGAAGACAACAGGCGTTAGTATCATTTCAAACGAGATTGAAAAGGCAGGTCAACGCCTGGGTATGATTTATCTTGAAGAGCAAACAAAGGAAACGGTTCAACGACTTATTGCTGATAAGTTGAAGGTGAATTACCTTAAATTTAAGCGAGAGCCTTTAAAATATGCTTCTCGTGAACAACTTCAAGAGGTGTATCAAGAAATTATTGAAAAGAATGATGTTATTCTTCTAGATCATTTCGGAAGTTTGCCGATTGAAGATTTAATGAATAAGGTGAAATATCTTCATCTTGTAGAAGGATGTGACTTCATTATTCTTGACCACTTGAGTATGGTGATTAGCGGTCAGCAAACTACAGATGAACGGAAAGAACTTGACATTGTGATGACAGAGCTTTCTGCCTTCGCAGCAGCACATGATGTTGGTATCATTGTTGTGTGTCACCTGAACAGGCAAGGAACAGCAGAGCAGTTTAAGCCTAAGAAGGGTAAGGACGGAGAAGAAGATAAGCCCTATTGGATTAAAGTTACAAAGGAAACGCTACGAGGTAGTGGGGCTTTAGAGCAACTTTCGTTTGTAATTTTAGGACTAGAGCCTGAAATCCTACCTTCTAGGGATAGAGGTCGTGTGCGATGGGTGGTATTGAAAAATCGTCCTACAGGGTATTTAGGTGATGCAGATATTTGGAAGTTGAACGAAAGTACGTGGGATGTAGAACTTTCAGAAGAAGATGATTTTTAATGTAAACATCTAATTTGAAAGTTAGAAAAGTTTAATATAAAGGAGAAAGTATGCAGGGGTGTGTGTGGGATATTGAGTCTACTAACTTATTGGATGAGTCGTCTATTGACTACACTGCCTCTCCTTACAAACTAAAGGAGAGTTTTGCTCTTCATTGTATTGTTGTTGTGGACAGGGATACAAAAGAAGTATATGCGTTTTATGACGGAGATGACATTGTTTTAGATGGTCGTAAGTATGAAACAGAGGTGGAAGGGAATGTGTATGTTCTAGAAAACTATACCCCCGTAGAATACACTCGTTATAATCTCGAAGATTTTCCTAGTTTTGTAGAAGAAAATATGGAGAATTGTGAGATTATCGCGCATAACCAAATTAACTATGACCTTCTTACGTGCAAGTTGTATTACGGTATGGACTACACTGTGGAAGAAGATTCATGGATGGGGAACAAAGTTGATTTTGTTGACACGTTAGTCTTGTCTAAAACTTTGAATCCAGATCGTTTCGGCGGGCATAGCCTGGATAATTTGTCTTCAAAGACAGGTGTTCAAAAGGTGGAGTTTCGTAAGCATATTCCGCAGGCAGAGCGTTTTAAACATTTTGCTCCTGATATGCTCTACTATAACGTTTATGACTGTCTTTCAAACTTAGAGGTGTATCACTATCTGAAGACTGAGGCAGAAGGGTGGAATTGGGAAGATGCTATTTCTTTGGAAAAATCCGTAGCGGATATTATTACGCGACAGTCACATAGAGGTTTTAAATTTAACAAGGAACTGGCAGAAGAATCTATTCGGGAATTGGATGCTTTAATGGAAGAGAGGAAAAACCGTGTAGAGCCTCTTCTCCCCAAAAAGAAAGCAACCAAAGCCTTCATGAAAGATTATATTCCCCCTAAGGTTCAATTTAAGAAGGATGGAACTCATAGTGCCAATCTGATTAAGTGGATTGAAAAGCACAATGGACGTTTTGTTGACAATTACACTGTGGAAGTTTTGGGCGAGGTTCGTACTCTTCCTCTTCCCCTAGAGCCAATGGTTACTGAAGTAGCCGCTACTATTGACGACAGCACACATATTAAAGAATGGCTTGTAAGCCTTGGGTGGTCGCCTACGGAATGGAAAGAAAAGGATTTGTCTGTTGATACAAAGAAACAGAAGCTTCCTAGAGATAAATTTGAAGCTACGGTGGATAGATATGTCCAACAAACATTAGAATCGTCTCTCTGCGAACATAGGTGTGAATATTTGGAGACATCCTCTGAAAAACTTCGAGGTAAGCTTTTATCTTCGAGGGAAGGGAAACCAGTGAGGGTTCAAACTAATCCTAGTTTCACTGTAGGACAAGAAAAAGAGTTGTGTCCTGACTTGGAACGAGTGGCAGAAGATTTCCCCTACGTTAAAGACGTTGTGGAATATCTGACGTATAAGCATCGCCGTAATAGTATTCTTGGAGGTGGATTAGATTGGGATGAAGAAGAAGAGGCAGAAAAAGGTTATCTTGCTGCCGTGAGAGAAGATGGAAGAATCCCCACGCCAGCAGACACTTGTGGTGCTGCTACAAGCCGCATGAAGCATAGGCTTGTAGCTAACATTCCGCGTGTCACTTCTCTTTACGGAGAGAAGATGCGAGCATTGTTTGGGGTGGAAGATGGCTTCTTTCAAATTGGCTATGACTTTGATAGTTTGGAAGCACGAGAGGAAGCTCATTATTGTTTTCGTTATGAGAATGAGCCACGAGAATATTGCAACTCGTTGTTGCAAGACAAACCCTATGATGTTCATACGATGATGGCTCAACGTATTTCAGAAATTCTTAAACGAGAGTTTACAAGGACACCAGCTAAATCAGTTAAGTATGCTGCGACATACGGCGCTCAAGCTGCTAAGATTGCTAAGACAATTGGAGCAGATATTAAAACAGGTGAAGTGGTGTTTAAGGCTTTTTGGGAAGCTGCAAAGCCTTTGGCACAACTGAAAGAGAAGTTGAAGCAGTATTGGGAGAAACGGGGAGGCAAGAAATTCATCTTGGGGATTGACGGAAGGAAAATTCCTACACGCTCTCCTCATGCCATTCTAAATTCTCTTTTTCAGAGTGCAGGTGTTATTTGTGCTAAAAGGGCTATGGTGATTCATGATCGTTTGTTGAAGGAACATGGACTATCCGTTGATTTCTTTACAGAGGATTGGAAGAGCAAGCTGTTTGCACAACAATTGATTGCTTACCACGATGAAGCTCAAATGGAAGTGAGCAAATCTCTTGTTAAATTTAAAATGTTTGAAACGGAAGAAGAAGCTCAAGCGTTTAAGGATGAACAAGATGTCATTTGGTCTGACATTAAACCTAGCCCCAAAGGGGGTTGGTATGTGGCTTATAGCTTGCCAGGGGAGTTAGCAGTGAAGGCTGTAACCGAAGCAGGACACTACTACAACTTGAATGTAGAGTTGACAGCCGGTTATATGGTGGAAAGATCGTGGGCGGGATGTCACTAATATTTGTGTTGTATTGATACAAAATCACAAATTGTTCTTGACAACTAACAAAAGATGTTCTATAGTAACACTATCGTTGAATTACCAAAGTTGTAAAGGAAAGGAAGTTTCCTGAACAACAAATATGTGGGAATTTAACAACAACGTTAAAAAGAGGTTGACAAGGATTAAAATGTAGAGTAGAATTTCATTCATACGCTGCAAGAACAAGGGTTACTAACAGCAAACATTTAAATTCACTTATTGGAAAATGAAATAATGTAACCCGTTAATTTTAGTGTGCTAACAGCAAACTTACTTAATGCAATGATAAGGCCGTGGTATGGGTTCGAGTCCCGTTCCCTGCTTGCAGGGATAGCTTAATTGGAAGAGCACGTAAAGTAATGCACACTGTTAATTTTGAATACTAACAGCAACTATCTACTTAATGGAAATAGTAAAATGTATTCAGTGTTGAGGATGCTAACAGCAAATTTTAAACATCAAACTGCTAATTTGACCCGTTAAAACGCATCCTGTTAAAATTCAAAGGAGAAACGAAAATGAGCGAACTGTTCCAAGCTATCAATAACACCACTACGACAACGAATGGCATGTCTGCATACCAAAGTAGTCTATCTGCCAATTTAGATTTGTTTTTCGTTATTGGAACGGCACGAGGGGAAGATGTCTGGAATGTCTTTGCAAAAGCTTACCAAGAAAATCCTAATCTCGCAGTGAGAATTCTTCTCTGGAGTCGAGATATTCGAGAGGGAGCAGGCGAACGACAACGTTTTCGAGATATTCTCATGCAAATGAGTCGTACTGAGGGCTATCAAGAATTGATTGTCTCTGTAATTAAAAAGATTCCTGAGGTGGGACGTTGGGATGACTTGTTTTCTTTGATGAATACGGAGTATGAATCTCAAGCTCTGCAAATCGTTGCAGAGGGGATTAAGAATGGTGATGGGCTTGCTGCTAAGTGGTCGCCCCGTAAAGGCCCGATAGCTGTAAAACTACGAGAAGTGATGAAACTAACTCCTAAGGGTTATAGAAAAACGATTGTTAATCTCACTAAGGTTGTTGAACAACAAATGTGTTCCGGCCAGTGGGATAAGATTGAATACTCTCATGTTCCTTCGATTGCTTCAAAGATTTATCGACAAGCATTTAGGCGACATGATGAGAACAGGTATGACCAGTATCTAGATGCTGTAATTAATGGTGAAAAGAAGATGAATGTTTCGGCAATCTTCCCTCATCAAATTGTAGAGCCTTTCCTGGGGTACGCATACAACTTGGATGCGAAGCAGGCCGAAGCACAATGGAAATCCCTTCCAAATTACTTGGAAGGTGTAGATGAACGAATTCTTACTGTATGCGATGTATCAGGCAGTATGCACGGTATGCCCATGAATGTTAGCGTAGGGCTTGGTTTGTATTTCAGTGAACGCCTAGAAGGGGTATTTAAGGATTGTATTGTCACTTTCTCTGCTAATCCGCAGTTTGTTAAGGTAAAGGGTAACACTCTGATTGATCGGGTTAATAATCTTAGTCGTGTAGATTGGGGTATGAATACAGACATTGAAGCTGTATTCCAGAAGTTGCTAGCTACTGCTGTGCGAGAGAAAGTGAGTGTAGAGCACATGCCGACAAAGGTGTTGATTATTTCGGATATGCAATTTGACCAGTGCTCAAGTAATACAGGCGAAACGATGTTTCAAATGCTTGAACGGAAATACGCAGAAGCTGGATATGAAATGCCAAATCTGGTGTTCTGGAATGTTGCCTCTACAAATAACGGTAATGTGCCGGTAACAAAAAACAAACAAGGTGTTGCTTTAGTCAGCGGTTCTAGTCCTTCAGTGGTGCAGTCTGTGCTTGGAGGGGAAATTGACCCTATTAAAGTAATGCTAAAAACCGTGATGAAAGATCGTTACACGGTTTAGTGAAAACTACTGGAAGGGAGTCTTGAATCTGTAGGACACAATCTTACAGAGGATACATAACCTTCCTACCGATTTGGGCCGTTCGTCTAACGGATAAGACAACTCTCTTCTAAAGAGTGAATGTGGGTTCGATTCCTGCACGGCCCGCCAGTACAATGCAAGCATAGTTTCAATTGGTAAAACTCCTGATTTCCACTCAGGAATTACGAGTTCGAGTCTCGTTGCTTGCTCCAAATTAGCCTGAGTGGTGGAATTGGTATACACACAGGATTCAAAATCCTGCTCCTTAGGGAATGCGGGTTCAAATCCCGCCTCAGGCACCAGTTGTTTTAATAAAGGAGAAAATGATGAAAGCTAGTGATTATCTCTATCAAATTGTAGACCACAACGGCAAAATTGTAGATGACAGCCCCATTTCAGAGACGCGAGAAATGGCACGACAAGTGAAGCGAACGATGGAAACAACATACAATAAGAAGTACAAGATTGTACAATACGCCGCTATCAAGACGGTACGGTAATGAAAACAATAAAACAAGTGTGGTGGAATATACTTGCAGTATTTTCTATGCTGTGGGTGATGTGTAGTCCATTTATTGTAGTAGTATCTAGTATTCTTACGACAATAGATTGGTATTTAGCTTCACACTCCATCCTAGAAGGTATTCTAGGATTTATTATTGGGGGTGGTGTAGCAGGAATTGTAGTGTGGGCAGTGATACTGTTTCTAGGCTTTCTATTGGCCTGGGCAGACAAATAATTAAAGGAGAGTTTTAGTGGCAATTAAGGAATTTCAGACACGTACAGGAACAGAAACCGTTGCTGAAGGAACATTGAATGGCATTTTCTTCAATGAGTTGAAAGAAAAGAAGGATTATGGTAAGAATGGTAAGAGTTGGATTCCCACACACAGCGTTAACATTATTGTGGATGAAGACCGTATTGGTGTTGGTCTTACTGATAAAGATGTCCTTCGAGCAAAAGATGCAGATGGAAACTATCATGATCTTGTCCGAGGACAAAAGATTTCCGTTGTCATTACCTCCGCTGGAGAGTATCAAGGTAAGGCACAATGGGCGGGCCGTGTTTCAGACGTAATTATTATGGAGCAAGCTGCACAACAGCAAGCGCCTGTACAAGGCCAACAGAAGGCTTCAGGTGGATTTAAAAAGGATATGACAGGTGTTGAATCAGGTCATGCTATTAACGCCGCTATTGGCTTGCTAGGCGGTGAGGCTCTTGAGGATGCAGATGCAGTGATTGCACTTGCGAAGAAGTTTCATGACCTCACTAAGAAACTAAAGGAAGAATATTCCAAGAAGTTCCCTGAAGTGAGTGATTACGATATTGGAGCACGTGTAGGTCAAGCTGTTCTTTCAGCTACACAAATTGTTGCTGAATTTGAAGATATTGAAGCTGTAGCGCGTGTCACTATCGAACAAATTTCTCCGGCTGTTTTGGAATATGTTCAAGCAAAACCAAAGGAAGAAAAGAAGCCAGCGGCTGTGAAGAAGACCGCAGCGAAGAAAACCCCTAGCAAGAAAAAGGCAGAACCTACCCCTGAGCGAGTAGAGGATGATGATATTCCTTCACATGCGTTTGAAGATGGGGTGGACGACGAAGACGTACCATTTTGATGTAAGAAGAGAGATAAATGACTAGAGTGGTAATTTTAAATGGGCCAGCGGGAAGCGGGAAGGATGAAGCTGCATCTTATCTCCAAGCGAAAGGGAACACCACTCTAGGTGTTCCCTTTGCACACCAAGAATTTAAGAAACGATTGTTTGATATTACAAAAACAATTTATAATGTTTCAGACGAAGATTGGAACAATTTATACACAAGAGAAAACAAAGAAAGTTCTTCTGTTCTGTTACGGGGATTGTCTCCGAGACAAGCATTGATTTTTGTTTCGGAAGAAGTGATTAAACCTAAGTATGGAAGTCAATATTTTGGAAATGCCGCCGTGGAATGTCTTAAACACAACCACGTAAATGTGTTCTCTGATGGCGGCTTTATTGAGGAACTTCGACCTATTATTTCTAAAATAGGTGTTTCTAATGTGTTAGTGTTACGTATTTTCAGGGAAGGCTGTTCTTTTGCGGGCGATAGTAGAAATTACCTGCCCGTAGATGTTGGCCCCATTGTTGTAGATATTCTTAATAATGGTACAAAAGAAGAATATTATTGTACCTTGGAATATGAAATTGCAAGGTGGCTCAAGGTAGGGGAGACAAAAGAGTGAGAAGTCCAATTCTTGTTTGTGATGTGGATGGAGTGGTAGTTGATTTATCGTATAGTTGGTACGAATGGCTACAGGCCCAAACGTGGAGAGGTCATGTACCGCCTACTTACGACGAAGTAAAAAAGCACTACAACTATTCTATACCATTTTCAAATTTGGTTGATGAAAAAGTGGCAATGCATTTCTGGAAGCAAGAATCTCTTTATGATGATGCAACGCCTATGGAAGGCGTGGTTGAGGGTATTCAAGCTTTTAAGGAGCGAGGGTGGGAGATTGTTTTTGCTTCTCATGTAGAAGGTGCTCATGCCTTGTCCAAATATCGTTTCTTGAAGAAATATTTCCCTGTAGATGGATTTATGGCAACAAGGGAAAAACATTATATCAAATCCGATATTGCTATTGACGATAAAATAGATAATCTTATTTATCATGAAGCAGGAACAATGGCAGTATTGCAAGCAGCCCCTTACAACGAACATATCAACTATGAATCTCTGAGGCTACAAAAGATACAGAAATTGGACAAATCAACAGCAGAGAATATGCTTACTTATTGGTGGAAATTTTATGCAAGATAAATTGAAGATTATTGTCTTTTCAGCCCCCTGGTGTGCTGCATGTCAGATATTAAAGAAGCACATGAAAGAAAAGGCCGTGGAATTTGAGGAAGTGAATATAGATGAAGATGTAAACGCCGTCTCACAATATGGGATTCGATCACTTCCCACTACAATTGCTTTAAAAGACGATGAAATAGTTATGCAAGCTATCGGCAGCGGTGCTGTTGCTGATGTTTTGGAAGTATTGGGACAAAACTAAGGAAAATATATGAGTTCAAAAACAATTAACGAAATTGTTACAGGTTTTCGTCAGAAGTTTATCAAGGATATTGAGCAAGTGGAAGGCGGTGCAGCCGTAGTGGTTATGTCTTACGAAGGAATGCTAGAGAGCCTTCTAGAGGAGAATTTTAACCCGGAGCAAGTGGAAGCCCTTTTTGTTTTACAAGAAGCAGTAATCACTGCACTACTTAATAAACAAAATGAGCAACAGTGAAATAAAGAATCCTGTTCTTGTATATGACTTAGATTATATTCTCTATGCAGCAGGGTTTGCAGGAGAAAAAAGGTCTATTGAGGCTACGCACAAGCCAACAGGAGATGTCTTTTCTTTTTCTAATCGTACAGAAATGTATGGTAAGGGTAAAGAAATAGGGGGATGGCTAAAAGAAACTAACGAAGCTAGAGTAAAGTCTAATCTCTCTCCTTTTAACATTGAAGATTTTGAAATCGTAGACATACAAGCGGCAGAACCCCTAGCTAATGTTCTCCATACCGTGAAGGCTATGGTGGAAACTCCGATTGAAGCTTTGGAAGCATCAAAAATGGTGGGGTTTATAGGGGGGAAGGGAAAACCGTTATGGCGGTGGGAACGAGCTACCTTGTGGGAATATAAGGGTAATCGGAAAGATGCTTTGGCTCCAATTTATAAACAAGATATTGTCGATTACTTGATTAAAAAATATAATGTCACAATAGTCAATGACGGAAAAGAAGCCGATGATCGAGTGATTATGGAATCCTATCAGAAATCTTCACATATTGTTGTAGGGGTTGATAAAGATGTACGAGGCAACCCTGTACTATCCTACAATCCTAATTATCCCGAGGAAGGGATTTTGGATGGAAGAGGATTTGGAAATATCTATTGGGACGATAAAAAGAAAGATGTTAAGGGAGCAGGCCGCATTTTCTTTTATTGGCAATGGCTCTACGGAGATGATGTAGACAATTATAGGGCCAATTGCGCTTCATCAAAGAAGTGGGGCAAAAAGAGTGCATTCAATGTGTTGGCAAACTGCCGTACCGATGTAGAGGCTTTTGAAGTAATCCGAGATGCCTACAAAACACTCTATCCAGAAGAAATTGAAGTGGAAGGATGGAGAGGAGACAAGATTAAAATTGATTGGCTGTATGTAGCTAATGAGATTTGGGATATGGCAAGAATGTGGCGGTATGAGAATGATTATGTCACAGCCTCAGAAGTGTTAAGCAAATATAAACTTATTTGAGGGAGATATGGCAGAGCAAGATAAGTATTATGTTATCACCAGCAAGGTTGGTGAGATTACTGAAGAAGTTCGCACTAATGATGTTTCTTTTGCTATGTGGGCTATGGCACGAGGAGACGCAGATGAACAAGAAATTGCGGAGGAAATAAACTATGGCTGAGAAAATTGATTGGGAAGATGCAGGGAAGTATTTTGAAGAGAATGTTTGTTTGTATGGTGCAACCTTGTTCGATGCATTCGCTCTTGGTGTTTCCTATGTAGAAGAAATGCAAAAGGTGAGGGAGACTTGGGGGCAGGAAAACTCTTCCCCTGAGGCAGAATATATCATACCAGGGGGTAAACATTATCTCTTTTCCTATAATGTTCCCGGCACTAACAACACAGTGAAGTCTTATTTTTCTACTCTTGAGAATGCCCAAAAAGGTGTGGAACTTTCTGTTTTTCTTTGGGATGTAGTGGGCGCTTCTCTAAATCTCTCTGAAGACCTTATCGAAGAAAGAGAAGGTTCTCTCACAGTTGAGAGTATGTCTGTGATGTCAGATGGTACTGTAATCACCAATGAAAATGCATTGGAAGTGATGAAAGGATGTCTAGATTAAAGGGAAGGGATTTATTTTACGCTTGGTATCATAAAGAGACAGGGGAACGCCTAAGTTGGGTGTTCCCCACTCGTCGTAAAGCTCAAGAGTGGATGGATAGTACATATTTCCGTTACAAGAAATATCCACGAATAGACGATTATTATCGAACGTTGCGGTCTGTGTCTGTCAGGAATTTCTCTAAGAAATATTGGTACAGAGACAAAGAGGTAACAGAAAACTGTGAGCTTCGACCGGGGAATCTTGATGTTTTTGAATTAGATTTTAGGGGTAGAGACAAAAATCTAAAACAATGGAAAAAGGATAATTGGGAAAAATGGAATGACACTCCTCGCCCTGTAAGAGAATATCCTAGTGCAATCCAACCAAGCGGTAAAAGATGGACAGTTGAATTTGAATGGAAAGGTGGGGTATTTAATTTGGGATACTTTAGGAAGAAGGAAAATGCAGAGCAAGCTTTAGATAAGAAGTTGCGGGAAATTGGAGCGTGGGCAGATGAGTAAAGTAGAAAAGGTACTCAAGCAGTACCCGCATGTGTGGAAAACCGAGTCAGCTTTAATGAGTTATATACGAGGCGGGATTCGTAGGAGCCTGTGGAACAGGTCGCCCATTAAACTAGAATTCATTAAAAAGAATAGGGTTAAAATTCCTAACCCCAACCCTAGAGGTAAGGTGGTCGAGGTATGGGGTGGTGTTTGTTCTTTGACAGGGGCTACACTCCCCTTAAAAGATTTAGAAGTAGATCACCTAGAGGGAAACCACTCTTTAAGAAGTATGGATGATATACGTTCCTTCATAGAAGCAATTGTTCTAGTAACAGAAGACGATTTAGCTTTTGTCTCTAAAGACGCTCATAGAGTGAAGACGTATGCGCAAAAGGAGAATATCTCTTTTGAAGAGGCTTTAGCAATTAAAAAAGCTATAGCAATTTGCAAAGCTAAGAAAGACAAGGAGTGGCTAGAGGAGAAAGGAATTATTCCAGCAAGTAATCAGGCCAAGCGGAGAAAGCAGATAGAGGAGGCTTTGCAAAGTGAAGCAGTAAAATTGTCTCTATGAAAATTTGAGGAGAAATGGTAGTGGAAGATGTAAGAACTATTGATATTAAGATACCTGAGCAGTGGTTAGAAGCTGTAAGCAGAGAAATGGAGAGGGTGTTTAATATCCCGAAAAGACAAACAAAGCAATATTTACAAGAACACATGCAAGCTCAATATAACGCCTTAGAGAATAAAGAGGGTAGGGTGAGTATTGAAGTCCCTACAGTAGAAAATTTTAAAGAATATATTCACGGCAGAATGGTAGGGACAACAGCATGAGAGAGCAAGCATGGCATAAAGAAGCAGACACATTGTACTTGCAAGGGTATTCGGGAAGAAAGATTGCTGACACACTTGGAATGTCTAAAACTCAAGTGAATGATTATCTCCGGTATGCTTTCCGGGGCCAGGAGAGGTCTACCACGGCGTTAAACAGAGAGGGGCAAGGTCAACACTCATTCCAAACAAATAAAAGCTCTAGCGGCCCTAAAATCCTTGTTTATGACATTGAAACTGCACCTTTGAAAGCACATATTTGGAGTATGTGGCAACATGGTGTAGGGCTAAACCAGATTGAAGACGATTGGTTTATTATGAGTTTTGCTGCAAAGTGGCTAAATGAAGACGAAGTGTTTTACTTCGATCAGTCACAAGCTGTAGATATGGAAGATGATTATTTACTTTTACACAAGTTGTGGAATCTATTAAATGAGGCTGATATTGTTATTGGACAAAACGTTAAGAAATTTGACACTCGTAAAGTTAATGCCCGGTTTATTTTAAATGGACTTCCTAAGCCCTCGACATATAGGCAGATTGACACTGTAGAGATTGCCAAGCAACAGTTTGGCTTCACTTCAAATAAACTGGAATATATGACTGACAATCTTTGTTCACAAACAAAGAAGAGTAAACATCAGAAATTTCCGGGCCACGTTCTTTGGAGTGAATGTCTGAAGGGAAATCCTGAGGCTTGGGAAGAAATGAAGAGCTACAATATTGATGATATTCTAGCCACTGAAGAACTTTACAACATTCTTTCTTCCTGGGACAATAAACTCCCCAACTTTGACGTTTACGTTGAAGAAATTCTAGATATGGATGAATGGGAAAAGGACGGATATCATTATACTAACCTTGGGAAATATCAAAGATATAGAAACAAGGTTACGGGAATCCAGAGACGGAGTAGAGTAAATCTTCTCTCGAAAGAAAAGAGACAATCGTTACTAGCAAACATTGTATGAGGAATTGAAATGGAAGAAATTACAGCAAAAGACACATTGGAAACCTTTGTAGAGTACATGGCTATTGTTCGGGATGTACTCGCAGTGAGTTTGGAGAGACAAGACATGGAAGCGGTTGTAGAAATTACAGACGGATTGACAAATGTTCTTGATACCTTCCTAGAAGGAGACGATATTGCCTAATAAGAGTAGTATCATCAAGTTTAATTGTATTAAAGGCGATTCTCCGGTAGGTATTGACGGAGATAGGGAAAGATTTTGGCAACAAATTGAGCATCAGGCCAAGCTTGTATTAGAAGAAGCACAAGAACAGTATGATGCGGCAGTTGCTAGAGATATTGTAGAAGTTGTAGATGGGGCTTGTGATGTTGACTATCTACAAACTTATTTAGATGTTCTGTTGGAAGCGGTAGGCGTGGACTTACCTCAAGCCCGAGAATTAGTAGCTGACAATAATAATCAAAAATACACTACTAATGAACACCTTGCTCTACGGAGTGCTAAGAAGCACAGCGACAATGGAGTTCCAGCTTACGCTGAAGAAGTGGCATACGAAGGTGAGTATTATTTTGTTGTAAAAAGAAAGGAAGATGGGAAGGTATTAAAATTGATTGGACATCAAAGCCCAAAGATTGCAGATGCCATTCCAGAGAAGACATTCAAAATGGTGGGAGAGAAAGATGTGGCAGGCTAAGATTATTGCTTGGAGTAGGTCTGAAGTTACAGGGAAAGACATTATTACATGGGAATTAACCTACCCCCGTTTCATTCATAGTGAAGTGATGACTCATCGTGTCCTTTCTCGTAATGCTGCATCTTCAAGAGCAATTCCAATTCAGAAAGTGATTGACCTAGTAAGGTCTTCTCCTGCAATGCCTGTTCATTGGGGTAAGAATCAAGCAGGAATGCAGGCAAAAGAAGAGTTAGATGTTCACGCTAAACATTATGTTATGGACGAATGGCGTAGAGCTTGTTTTCATGCTGTTGACGTAGCAGATTCAATGAATCAAGCGGGAGCACACAAACAAATAGTTAATCGAATTCTTGAGCCTTTTCAATGGATGAAAACTGTTATTACAGGAACAGAATGGGAGAATTTTTATTGGCTCCGTAACCACGAAGACGCTCAACCAGAGTTTAAGTATCTCTGCGAACTCATGCTAGAAGCCAAAGAACAGTTTAATGGTATGGCTGTTTTACAGCCCGGAGAGTGGCATACACCTTATTACGGTGCTGGGTACTGGATTGAAGGGCTAGACGATTCTTTAGAAGATGCTCTAGCAATTAGTATGAGTTGTTGTGCTCAAGTTTCTTACAGGCTATTGGACGATAGTTTAGAAAAAGCAAAGCGTGTTGTGGAAAGATTAAATCTAGACGGTGCAGATGGAAATCCTGTACACAGTAGTCCTAGTGAACATCAAGCTACACCTATGAAAAGCCCTTGGGGAGATTTATATGGAATTAACAATTATATGAATGTCCTAACGTGGGAAGATGGAATTACAGCTCAACACAAGGATTTAGGCTTAATGAGTGGAAACTTCGCGGGATGGATTCAAAACAGACAGTTAATTCCCAACAATACTAAGTGGTAGGAGACAAATAATGAAATGGATGTCCGTGTGGGATATGTGTCGTATCCCTGAAGTAAAAGACATCCTTCTCGCTGACGATTTGACAGAAACTTATAATCTGTTGTATGATGTTGGATTCGATATTAACAAAGAAATTTACGTTGAGTCTTGCTATCATAGAACAATATACAAAGAAGTGGTATATGCCCCTCGTTTTGTAGGGGAAGAAAGATTAGATGATAGCTGGATAAATAGTGGCTACGCTTCAGAAGAAGCGTGGAAAATTTTAGTCGGAAAGAAGGATGTATCGTTGTTACGATTATTGGAAGAGATGAGTAAGGAGTCTAACTTCACTGGAGAGATTACAGAACATCTCTCAAACTATTGGGGAAGTGGTAGTGAAATGACAAGGTGTATTGAAGTGAGTTTGTGACATGCAGGGCGTTACAAATATAGGTTTAAACAATAATTGGGAGGTAATTTCATTGTGAGCGGTACGGTTAGAATTTTGACTCCAAAGGAAACATATACTACTGACTATCCTCAAGCAGTTGCTGCTGCTGAAGAACAAGCTAAAATCATTTGGTTTGCTAAAGAGTTGGGTGTAGAGAAAGATGAAGATGACATCAGAACAAAATGTACAGAAGGTGAGCGGCATGGTATTACAACTGTCCTGCGTTTGTTCACACAATATGAATTGATGTTAGGAGGAGATGAGTTTTGGGGAGGAAAAGTATACAAAATGTTTCCTCGTCCTGAAATTCAACGGATGGCTTCTACCTTCTCTTTTATTGAGTTGGGTGTTCATGCGCCATTTTATGATCTTATAAATAAAACATTAAATATTGCCACAGATGAATTTTATTCTTCGTGGAAAGAAGACGCAGTATTAAAGGAGAGAATGGCCTTTGTTTCCAAGTATGCAGATGAAGACGACCCTTTAATTTCTACGGCAGCGTTTGCTTTCATGGAAGGTGCGGTATTGTTTAGCAGTTTTGCATTTCTGAAAAGTTTTAACAGTGGAGGTCATGGCTTGATTCCGCACATTACTGCTGGAATTGACGCTTCAGCTAAAGATGAAAACTTTCACAGCATGGGCAGTGCATGGCTGTTTAATCAATGTTTTGAAGAAATGAAAGAAGCTAAATTGTTCCCTAAGGGTAGACAGAAGGAAATTCGGGAAACAATTTATGCTATTGCTCGTACTGTCTACGACCATGAATACAGAATCATTGATATGATTTTCGAGAAAGGCGGTATTCGTACAGTAACAAAGGCAGAAATGCTTCACTTTGTTCGCAATAGGATTGACGTTGTTTTGTCTTATCTAAAGATGAAGCCTTTGTTTGGAGATGAAAAAGGTGTTGTTAGTGAGTGGTTTTATAATCAATTATCCTCTTATAAGTATTCTGATTTCTTCCATGCACAACAAATTCAGTATGTACGTTCATGGGAAAAGCATAAATTGACTTTCAGACCTTATATGGAGGAGCAGGTGTAATGGCAAAGAGTTTTGAACAATTAAGCGATGAACGGAAAAAGCTACAAGCAGAAGGGCTAGTACCTGAGTGGTATACAACACAATCTTATCAGATGTTTACTTCCAAGTATGCGTTTCCAGGCGAAAATAGTGTACGGGGAAGGTTTGAAACAATTGCAAGAACGTTGGCGAAGCACATGATAGGTCAAGAAAAAGAATGGGAAGAGAAATTCTTTAATCTTATGTGGAAAGGATGGCTCTCTCCTGCTACGCCCGTTCTTGCAAACACAGGTACAGATCGTGGTATGCCAATTTCTTGCAGTGGCGGTGTGATTGGGGATAGTGTCGATAGTTTTTATAAAGCTCTCCATGAACAAGCAATGCTATCCAAGTATGGCTTCGGGTGTTCGGGGTATTTTGGAGATATTCGCCCACGAGGGAGCAATATTAGTCGAGGAGGAAAAGCCAGCGGCGCTGTCCCTGTCATTGAAGATTTTGCTTTGATGGCATCCAAGATTTCTCAAGGGTCTAGTCGTCGGGGTGCTACAGCATCTTATCTACCTCTAGATCATGGAGACTTTGATGAGCTTATTGACTTGCTTGAGCATGAAACAGACGGCCTTCACATTGGGTGGGTGGTGAGTGATGGTTTTATTGCCAAACTCAAGACAGGAGATAAGGAAGCTAATCGGCGTTTTCAACGTGCTTTGTATGTCAAGCTTGTTACAGGGAAAGGGTATTTCTTTTTTGTAGATAAGGCGAACAGGCAACGTCCACTTATGTATAAAGATTTGGGGCTTGATATTAAAGCTACTAATCTGTGCAGTGAAATCATGCTTCATTCATCAGAAGCACTTTCTTTTTCTTGTGTCCTTTCAAGCATGAACCTTTATCGGTATGATGAATGGAAAGACACGGATGCTATCTATGAATCAACTGTGTTTCTGGATTGCGTGGTCAGCGAGTTTATTAATCAATCTGAAGGTGTACCCGGTCTAGAGAAAGTAAGGGACTTCACTATTCGCGGTAGAGCTATTGGCTTGGGAGTGTTGGGGTTCTCTAGCTATCTACAAAAAAATAGGATTGCTTTTGAAGACCTAGAAGCTCATTTTCTTAATAATGAGATTTTCAAGGCATTGCACGATGAGTCTCTAAGGGCTTCAGAGTGGCTTGCACAAGCTTATGGAGAACCAGAGTGGTGTAAGGGTTATGGGGTGCGTAATACGCATAGAACGGCTTTAGCTCCTACAAAGTCCACTAGCCTGCTTCAGGGCGGGATGAGTGAATCTGTTTTTCCTGACCCAGGTATGGTGTTTGAGCAATCAAGTGCAGCAGGTGGTATGAGTCGTATCACTCCTGAGTTTTATAAGCTCATGGTGGAACGAGGGAAGTACACGCAAGACACAATTGACAGTATTATTAAAAATGTGGGAAGTGTACAACATTTAGACTGGCTTACAGAGCAAGAAAAAATGGTGTTCCGTACTGCGTTTGAAGTGAGCCAAGATACGATTCTTCGTTATGCTTCTGTAAGGCAGAAGTGGATTTGTCAAGGACAGTCTTTAAACTTCTTCTTCTCGGAAGACGGCGATGAAGATCGGATTGCAGAGATTCTCACTAAAGCATTTTTGGATGAAAACATTCTTTCTGTGTATTACTTTTATTCTCGGAGTGGAGTGATTGTTAGTGCAGATTGTGAGGCATGTTCTGCGTAATTACAACATTGAAAATTAGTTGTTGACATTGAGGGCGATGGGAACTATAGTTGTTCCTGTCGCCTTTTCTTTTATCTAGAGGAATTAAATGCAACCTACTGAAGAACAAGTTGTTAACAAGTGGATTTCACTAAAGAACAGTGCAGCTAGTCGAAAATTGAAATTTGATTTGACCGTTCTTTCGGTTAGAAATCTTCTACGAGCAGAAAAATGTTTTTATACAGGCGTTAGCTTTAATTCTAAGATGAGGGGTTTAGGTAAAACAATAGATCGGATAGACCCTAATAAGGGGTATGTCAGAGGGAATGTGGTAGCGTGTACAGATGGGTACAATCAAGCTAAAGCCCAATGGGAGAAGCTAGATAAGAAAGGTGTAAGAGCCATGATTAGACAGTTGAAAATTATTGAGGAGAGAATGAAATAATGTACAAGCTTTTTATAGATGATGAGAGATTTCCAATCGACCCTCATTGGTTTGTAGCCAGGAATTCTTTTGAAGCAATCAAAGCCATAGACCTTTACGGCATCCCTCAAGAAATAGCTTTTGACCATGATTTAGGTGGACAGGATACGGCTATCATCTTTATAAATTGGTTGGAAGACAAGTTGGTAGAAGGGGTGTATAATCTTCCTCAAGGCTTCATTTGGAGTGTACACAGTCAGAATCCAATTGGGGCTAAAAACATACAGGCACGAATGGAAGACCTAGCTGATTATTTTGGAGAAAAGCATGTCTAGCTACTACCCTGATGGATGGCAGTTTATTAAAATTGAACACAGCGGTAATGTTTTAATTAAGGTGTTTGGAAGTTGGATGGGCAGTTTCACAGAAGGGGAGCATTGGCGTCTGAACAGCGGTTGTATGAAAATTGAGACAGAAGAGGATACGCTACTTGCTCACGGATACTCAGGTAGTGTATACTTCTTAGATAAAATTACAGAAGGAAAGCTAGGAAGCTGGAATGGGAGTCAATTGCAGTCAATTATTGATAGTTATCAAGGTGTGCATAAGATTGAACGAATTTCAGCAGAAGAGGCAATTCTTTTAATTTCAGGAGAGGAAAATGGCAGCTAACCGTATGCTGGCACAAATGCGTGGCATTTCGGCTGAAAACGTTGAAGCAATCGACTTAATTCACGAAGAATTGGAGAAAATGATTGAGAACCACGTTTCTCTAGGCACAGAAGAATCTCTAGTGCTAGAGAAAATTGAGCGGTTGGAGTATCGTCTTCAAGAGTTGTGGAAGTTTCCTCGTGACCCCGAGAAACATACGTGGAAAACTAGGTATTTATTTAAAAATAATTGGGCTAACACCACATGGAGATGTGAGGAAACAGGAGACGTTGTAACAATTCCGTTTGAAGTGGAGGAGACGGATTTCTTTTTAATTGGAAACGGATACATTGATGTGGGAAGGTGGGGAAGCTATTCTCGCCGCGCTGGTAACTTAACTAAAATCGCTTAGGAGAAACATAAATGCATTATTACAAAGATTCTTACCTGTTTTCTAGCCTTCCCGAAAAATACCATGTAGAGCTTCTTGAAGTGGTGGACATTCTAGGGGAATACTCTGAAGACAACCCCAACGGAGTGGCATTAGGGCAAGATTTACTTGGTGCTTTCTTTTGGGAGTTAGCTCCACAAGGTATTTTATATTGGGCAGATGTGTTTGAAGAAACTTCAGAGGGACAGGAGAATGACTAAGAAGTATTATCTCATTGAAGGAGATTTTTTAGAAACATTAAAAAATTACTTTCATACCCGAGGGATGGAACACACGGAACAACTCTTGAGCGACATTCTGATGGACGTAGATGTTTCTGTTTTGAAAGAAGAAGCAGAGATGTTTCGTTATATCGAAAACATTTCCTTTCCCTATGAAGAAGAGGGTGAGTTTTATTGGGTGGTAAACGATTTACCCGACATGGCAGGCAAGACAATGGATTTTCGTAGTTATTTAAAATTTATTATGGAAAAACGTAATACAGAAACAATCCATTAACAAACCATTGTTTTAAAAAGATTGTGGAAAAATAGATACACTGTCATATAAGTTGTTGCCAACAAGAAAAATGATGGTATAATTCTAGACATTGGTGGTGAGATTTATGTTTATGAAATTTTTAAGGAGAAAGAAAATGTCCAATATCGAACTCGTGAAGGATGACGTAGCGTATGTGAATGGCAAGGCTTACAAGCTGGTTCCTATTCCTACAGAGAAGATTTTTATTGGCGAAGTAGACGGTAAAAAGTATTACCTTGGCCCTGAGGCTGATCGTCAAATGAATTGGGAGCAGGCTAAGAAGTGGGTCGCGTCGGCTGGCGGTCAACTGATGCCACGAGAAGTAGGCGTTCTTGCATTCAAAAAGGCTGAAATCCGCAAACAATTTCGTACCGATGATTGGTACTGGCTTGAAGATGAGTACAGTTCGTCGCATGGTTGGATTCAGTACTTCTACAATGGTAGTCAGGGCTACAGCACCAAGCCTGATGCGTTCTATGTTCGGGCCGTCTTCGTTGAATAATTTTCTGAAGGAAAATCCATGAGTGTAGTGTTTACGCTTACAGGCGCAACAATTTTTGTGGCCCTAGTGATTTATGGGGTTAAACAATTGGTTTCTAACGTCAAGTTTAAAGGAGATGACGATAATGCAAATTAAAAATATCATTGCAAGTGTTGTTCTGGCAATTGTAGCCATCATTGGTCTTACTATTGGTTTGGGCAGTTGGTATACCGTGGATGAAGGGGAACGTGCTGTTACGCTTTCATACGGTAAGGTGTCAGGCTCGGCAGAGCCAGGGTTTCACTTCAAGATGCCTTTCGTGGAAACTATCGAACGTGTAAGTGTACGAGCACATACGGTAAGGTTCGATACAGTAGAAGCATACAGCCGTGACCAACAACCTGCCACGCTTGCAATCAGTGTTACATATCGCATTCCAGCAGATAGCGTAGAATCCCTGTACACCATGTACGGTAATCGTCAGAATATGCAAGGCCGTGTAATTGACCGAAAGCTTCCAGATGAAGTGAAGAATGTGTTTGGACAATACACAGCTATCCGGGCCATCCAAGAACGTGCTTCTCTTGTTATTGGTATTAATGAGGCTCTACGAAAGAGTGTAGAGGGACAGCCCGTTATTATTGATAGTGTTCAAGTAGAAGAGATTGCTTTTTCAGATGCTTATGAACAATCTGTTGAACAGCGTATGAAGGCAGAGGTGGAAGTGTTTACACGAGAACAAAACCTGAAAACAGAGAAAATCAACGCAGACATTGCTGTTACGCAGGCTAAGGGTCGTGCCGATAGTGCGCTTGCTGAGGCAGAAGCTCAAGCAAAAGCTATTAAGCTGAAGGGTGAAGCTGAAGCTCAAGCAATTCGTGAACGAGGTGATGCTCTTCGCCAGAATAGCCAGCTTGTTGATCTGATTGCAGCAGAACGTTGGGATGGTTCACTCCCTGCCACTATGGTTCCTAACGGTGCTCTTCCTTTTGTGAATGTTCGTTAAGTGGTAATCGGAAGCCCTTCGGGGCTTCTTTTTCGATAAAGGAAAAACAATGACAACATTCATATTGGTGTTATACATATTCGGATATAAATCCGCAGCAGCGGAGATGCAAGAATTTAATTCTAAAGCTGCGTGTGAACATGCAATTATGGAGATAAAGAAAGCCACTGGAAAGATAGCTCCTGTACTGGTTTGTGTTCCTAAGTCCTTGGAGGAAATATAGAAATGACATACGATGAGATTTTGGATTATGAATGGGAGTTTGAAGATGCAGATGCCAACTCCATTCGGGAATACTTGCAAGAGCTATTGTTAAAGCTATGGCAAGAAGGGGAAGGCTTTTCAGGAAAGCGTCCCTTTGGTAACAGCGGGTGGGAATATGATTTACTCTATCCCCTCGTAGCTATGGGAGAAATTCCAGGGAAGTTAGATGACGATGGGTGTCTAGAGAGCGTTAATGGAGAGGCAGGCTATGAGATGGTAGAAAGTCTTATTTACTACGTATTTTCTAGCACAGAAAAATAACGATTTAATCAGGGACGGCTTATGCAAAGTGTTGACATCAACGGGAAGAAATATATTCTCGCAGAACAGGAAGGGATGATTAACATCACCTCTCAAAGCAAGAAAGAAATAGAAAGGCTTGAAGCTTCTTTTTGTACGGATATTGTGCCGTGCCTCGCAGAAGCCAATGCTGTATTGGCAGGCGGCGCTCTCACAAGTCTTTTTACTAACAAAGAAGTAAATGATTACGACATTTATTTTAAAAACGTAGAAGGCTTTCAAAGTATTATTAATGATATTTATGACACTCCTGAAAGCGGAAGCGTCTTGAGCAGTTATGATGTCATAGTAAATTTTGCCACTGATCGGAGTATCCTCTGCAAAGAGAAGTGGAGCGAAAATGCGATTCAATTCATCGTTTATAAAATGTTCCCCGACATTCAAGACATTTTTAATGCTTTTGATTTTACTGTTAATATGTGTGCTTACGATTTTGCAACACAACAGATGTGGGCGCATCCAGATTTCTTGAAACACTGTTCACAGCGTTACCTCTCCTTTAATGGGAGAACAGATTATCCTGTTGTGTCAGCACTTCGGGTAATGAAATATACAGAACGAGGCTATACAATATCTAAAGCAGAAATGCTTAGAATTCTCTTCACTATTGCAGCTAAGGAATATAAAGATTGGCAGAGTGTGAAAGAAGAAGTAGGTAGTATGTACGGAATCCCTGTTGACAAGCTATTTGACGAAACAAAAGAATTTAATCTGGAAGAAGTAGTGCTGCAACTGAACAATTGCGTAGCGTTAGACAAACCTAGGGTTATGGCAGAAGCTTACGACACTAAAGATTTGGCGACGAAGTTCCCGCATCTTTTAGATCAAAAGTGGGCAGAAAATAATAACTTTTGGTGGGCGAAAGAGGCGTATGGGCAAGAACAAGTTCACCTCTAACCTGAAGATACAATACCTTCAAAATAAAGGACGCAGAGCATTGTTTTCTTTGTTAGAGGGGTTCACATTCTATTCAGACGATATGCTAGCGGGACAGCGGGTTTGGGTGGATGTTCCCGCAGGGTTTGTATCTGATGGCGCTTCGACACCTCGTTGGACATGGATATTGTTCCCGCCTTGGGCAGATTATGGTCAAGCGTGTGTTTTACATGATTTCTTACTAGAAAAGAAAACATACACAGACGGCATAAATACTTTTAAAGCAACAGCCAAGCAAACAGATATTGTTTTTAAAGAAGCTTTAAATGTGTTGAAAGTTGCCCCTTGGAAAGTATTTTTGATGTATAATGGTGTACGTGTTTGGAACATCTTTAAAGGAAGGTATTGAAAATGGAAGATCAAAAGCATTGGTGGAACACGCCAGAAGGAGTCGAATGGTTGTCTAACCAACCGGAAATTGAACAAATGTTTCTTGAGAGTCAACAAGAGAATTGGTATTGCCGGGGGCAACGTTTTTATATCTGTGAAGAAGGAACACAGGAGTATATCTTAGCTTCTATTACCCGGTATGGAATGTCTTTAATCTGTTTAGTTGACGGTAACAGGTGGTCGGAGCCTGTAGAAGTAGAAAACAGCTTACGTGTGACAAAAGATGAAATGTCTCGTATAACTTGTGGCAGTTCCTACATTCTTTTGGAGAAATAAATGACTCTTGCTTTTATTGTTTATTTTATCGGTATGCTCACTCCGTTGAAGATTGCTCTAGTAGCTTCGTTGATAGGGCTAATAATCTTTGGAATTTTCTATTCTCTTTATTGGATGGATGAGTTGTCTAACTACGAAGATCAGCCATACAACAAGAAGTGGTTGAAGATTTTGATTGGAATAGTAGCTGCACTGGTGATTACACCTTCTGAACGTACAGCTTACACAATGGCAGGGGCGTATGCAGCGCAACAGATCGCTACACACCCTAACACTGCTGAAGTGGGTAGTAAAGTGATGGGTATTCTTAATCAGAAATTGGATGGATACATTAAAGACACTGCTGAAAAGAAAGAGGATTGATATTTAGGATTATGGGTGGCCCTTCTAATTAGAGAATCGCATAGATATTTCAGATTATGGAGGGCTGTCCTTATTAAGAAAACGCATATACATGATGATTTCGTAGAAGTGTTTACAGAGCTTCAAAGACGTTTTTAACAGAACACGTATGTTTCCTCAAGTAAGGATATTCAACTTGTTGTAGCCCCTATAACGGCGTCCTACAGGTATTGTAGAGACGGTTACTGCTCTCTTGTCAAGGCGTGGCAGTAAATGTGTATGTAAGTAAGGGGTCAGGTGTGTTGTAAGGAAGGTACACAGCTTGTTGCAATGTAGTCTTTTGTAGTATGCTTCACGTTTCCTTTCCTAGCCTTACAGCTTAGGCTGTTTTCTTCTCTCTGCTTGTTGCACGATAGGAGGCTTGAGAACAGGCTACAGCATTTTTAGGAACGGGCTGAAGCATTAAAGAACGGGCCAGGACATTATAAAGTTCTAGCTAGAGCATTATGTCCTAGCCAGAACATTAGCTGGCGGGAAAGATATCGGCAGCACAAGGGCCAGAAGTCGGAGGAGACAAGAAAATTTTCACTGTTACAAATTTGTGTCTAAAATACAACAGTGGTATAAAAACAACACTTGTAACAGATAGAGAAAATCTATCAGAAGTGGAGAGTGATAGAAAAATTCAATTAGAAAATGTTTATCGGTTCGGCAATAATTCTAACGTCTTTTAACAGTAGCAACAAAAGGAAACGTAGCAATGCAGCAACAGCAACATAACATAGCTTCTAATATGTCCCATGAGGAAATTTTACGCTATACTAATGTTTCAGATGAAGTGCGTAAGATCATAGACGACATGCTAGACACTATTGTTAGCTATGAAAAAGAGATAGAAGCCTTGAACAGGAGTGAAGAGCGGCTATCGGAGCAACTAGATTTTGCGCGTGATCTGGTGGAGACGCTAGACTACACAGTAAACCGTTATTCTCGTATGGCTGATTTTAAGAAGGAATACAGCCGGGTTAGACAAGATACCTATTTTGAAATTTAAGAGGTGATGCCATGCCAAGGGACGTAAGACTAATTAAAGAGTTCATAAAAAGCCAAGGGAACAAGTTTTTTACTGTCGAGTTTGAGAAGAAAGACGGAACGCTACGGAAGATAAACGGGCATATAAGAGCAGTACCAGGGCATGACGGAATCAACCCTACAGCACACATAGACAAATATTTAACGGTAGTATTGGCAGAGAAGGACAAAAACGGTAATGAGCAATGGAGAAATGTTAATATAGCTACCATAAAATCATTAGCTATTGCTGGTAAAGTGTTTAAGTTTTGAACCACAAACGAGAAACCGCACAACATAGCCGCCACACCTAACAAGCGTGGCGGTTTTTCTTTGTCTGTTTGGTTTGTGTCTGTAATGTTTGATTGGTTGCTATATGTTCCACGTGAAACAGCAGCCCATAGGGGAAAGCCCTTACGCCTTTTGCATTAGGGAATAATTCGGAACGAAATAATACGTTTTCCCTATATGCACCGTATTTGCAAATCTTCATAATGGGAACCGTAGACACCTACAACACACCACGAAACAACACAAGGAGATTTCACCATGAACAACACTATTACCCGCCAGCAAGCCCTAGAACGTTTGATTTCTCTTGAGTCAGAGGCCGCCCAACTCAGGAAAGTGTTAGATGAAAAATCCTACCCCGTTTCCCTCTTACCTTACCCCGATAAAACAGACAACCAACAAGCATACTACATAAAGGATGGCGAAAACGGACAATTTGAAGTAGGGGAGATGAGCAGCAAGAAAACAACAGAAGACCATGCTAACGTGTTTTCTAGTAGAGAAGATGCAGAAGCATACAAGGACGCTATAAATACTTTCTTGATGCTTCGCAAGTGTGAAGGCAGCACGACAACGAAAGAACGGGTAGCACAATGGTTAATCGAATATGACGTAGAAGCAGAAAAGGTAATTACTACAAGGCGTTATGTACTGAGTAGCAAGATTTCCCGCCTTAGCCCTGCATTCGATACGGAAGCAAACGCGCAAAAAGCAATTAAAACGATAGGCAAAGACAAGTTAACAGCCTTGTTCAAAACTTCACACCACGTAGAATAAAGAAAGACAAGGACACGCCCTGTTGTATAAAAGCAACAGGGCTTTTATTGGACGCTTGCAAAATGAAATTATTTGATGCTAAAATACTAATAAATAACGATGTATTTCATTTTTATATTGAGCCTGGAAAGGATTGTTTTGTAGCTTGTTTGGACGTTAACGGTAAACCTTACGCTGTTTTAGGTTGCATCGAACAGAAAGACGCTATACAATTACTAACAGAATGGCTTAATGCTTGTCTTAAATGAGGGAAACAATGGGCAAGAAAATAGAGTTAATCACTTGTGCAGCTTTAATGTTTTGTGTTATGATGTTAGTAACATACACAGTTGAAAGGATGTAAGGACATGGAAAGCCGGTACAATTGCGTTATTCGTTTTGCTGATGGCAGCTACTACACAGGTAGAGCAGGAGAACACGCAACAGGAAATAAAAGCGAAGCCCTGCCATACTCTGAGGTAGAAGCAAAAGCAAAAATTGCAAGACTCCAACATACCCCACTATTCAGTAAAGCAAGCATCGAAAAAGTTACAAATTAAGGGGTTGACAAGTTAAATTTAACACTCTACAATAGCTTTACATTGAACGAAACACAAAAGGGTAGGACATGCGGAAGATCACACAAGAAGCAATAAACGCCTTTATGAGCGGGAATGCTTATAATAACGGGAATACAAGGGTTGTTGGATTGATAAACACACTTTCAAAAAAGGAAACATCATGCAAGCAAAAACAATCATTATTGACGGCGTAGAATACAGCCTTACCCCTGTTAACCAAAACGGATTTATCGGAGAGGTGAACGGCAAGCGTTATTATTTGGGGCCGGAAGCAGACGAACAGATGACACAGGAAGAAGCCCGCGATTGGTGCGCTTCCCTGGGTGATAATTTCGAGCTTCCCTCACGTGTTGTAATGCTTTTGTGTTATAATAATAAGGAATTGCGTAAACAGTTTCAGACTGATGATTATTACTGGACAAATGACGAATACGAGAATGATTCGTCGCGTGGTTGGTATCAGACCTTCACCAGTGGTCATCAGGGCTACCACAACAAGACTACTGCGAACTATGTTCGGGCCGTGCGTGTCGAGGAGGCGAAGCCCCAAAATTAAAATGTTTTGCTTTTGAACGTTTTAATACATAGCATCTTGCAAATTAAAAAGTAGGGTGCTATAATTAAAACATTGAAACGAAGTTGTTTTATCTTTAGGAGATTTGAACATGCAACAGGCTATTTTGGAATCGGTTATCGGTAGTTTCGCAAAGAAAAACAAAATCAGTAAGGCAAAGCTTGCGGAGTTTGCAGCAGAAGTACAACAGATCAAACCGGAGCGTAAACCCGCTATTACGGCAATTTCTAAGGGTATCCGCGAAACTATCATGAGTAAGGCGCAGGGTTTCACATCGGCAGAGATTGCAGCAGAAACCGGAGCCACTACAGTACAGGTTAATAATAATTTGTTCGCTTTGCAGCGTCAAAATATTGTAATACCGACAGGTGAAAAGCAAGCAACAGGCGGCAGGGGCAAGCCTGCTACAGTTTGGGCAGTAGCGAAGAAACATTAAAAACGTGGGGTTATACCTAGCACACTCTAACGGGAGTGTGCTATAATAAACCTACTGAAACAACATTAGCCAACATTTTCGGAGCATGACGCTATGAAATGGGTAATCATTTACTTTCTAACCCTCATAATCTTCCCTTTAGGTTTGCCGCTTGTTATTATTGCCCACATTCTAAGCAATGCAGAAAAGAACAGAAGCAAGAAACGAGAGAAAGAAATTGAAAACGCGGTAACACGTGCTTTAAGCAAAAAGGCGTAACATGAAACACTGGATATTAACACCAGATAGGGCGCAAAGCATCATTACATCACTAGATTTAGGAAAGATGACGCTAAAGGCCGCTAAACTTTATTATTCAGCCTATGGGGTGGAAATAAAGGGAAGGACAAAGCAACAATTTATTAAAAACCTTACTGAAAAAGTGTACGGAGAAGGAAACGCGGTATGAATTGGGCAGACGACGAACACGGTATTTTTGTTCCACGTGAAACGCTAAAGCGTAAAGGAGGGAAAAAGCCAGCAGAGACAAAACGGGAGAAAATAAAGCCCTGGAAACGCCAACAGAAGGAGAAACGGAGTAGCCGTTATGTGTCCCTATCTTCTGCGGAATAGTTGAATGTCTAAAATAGTATGGTTTTTTGTAGTATTCTTTGTTGTAATGTTAGTGTGTCCTGTTTTGTTGCCTGCCTTGTTCCTAGACAAGCATTAAAACATTAGACAAATACAACAAAGTGCAGTAGAATTAAATTGTTCTCTACCCTTACTAAGGATATGTAATGCCAATTGTACAAACCTTGACAGAATCCGCTTTTATTGATGCTTTCCAAAAGGTACGGCCTGATAATTTCTCATCGCGTGGTTTATCTTTGTTGTTTGAACACTACGAAAGTTATTCAGACGACACAGGCGAAAACGTAGAATTTGACCCGATAGCTATTTGTTGTGAATGGTCAGAATATAACAACATCGAAGAAGTGCGGGAAGAGTACGACTTGACAGAGGAAGATTATCCCGAATTTTCCGATATGCTAGACCATTTGGAAGGAGAAACAACAGTATTGTACGATGACGACGAAGACCCGGAAATAATCATTATTCAAAACTTTTAATTACAATCTTTTACACATATAAGCCCGTTAACAGTTGACGGGCTTTTTCTTTATTGTTATACTGTCTTCACAATGTTTAGGAGATAGAAAAATGAATATCGTTTATGCTCTGGTGTTTGTAGCTTGTTTTAACGGAGAGTGTGAAGAATACGTTTTAGACACTTTGCCAAGTATGGCCGACTGCGGAGCATCGCTAATGCTTCATGCTCCAGAAATATCTAATTATGATGAAACGGGCATGTACGCTCTTTCGTGTGAAAAAACTATTGTTGAAAAGGTGTAAAAATGTTATTCTTTGTTGACGATATAGCCGGATGCTACTTAAAAGGGTATAGGCTAGAAGACGATCACGTTATGATTGAACAATACAGTATGAAAGGAGGCAATGATTGCATTACGTATTTTCTTTCAACAGAAGTTTTCAAAAAGACATATAAAACAAGTGTTGACAATCTACCCCTAAAGCCTTATAATTACCCCATAAATTGAATTACTGATTAAATCACTCAGGAGATATTGACATGGAAGCGAAGAAAGGAAAGCCCGTAAGCATGGAAGCCGCACGACTCCGTTTTGCTGTTTCTTCATGGGCTAAGGAAAAGAAGCCAGGGACAATAACATCTAAGAGCCTAGCGGAGCGTTTCGGGGCTACTGTGACAAACACTAATAACGCTTTAGCCTGGGCAGAGAAACAAGGGATTGTAAGACGCGCAGGACATGCAGATAAAGAGGGTAAAGGCCGGAAGCCTGTTGTATGGCAGCCCCATTAAAACACAAAGATTTGTTACAAAATAATTGACGCTAGGGGCTTGCCTTTAGCGTCTTTTTCTTTTATAATGGTTTTAATGTTAGTCAAATAAGAGATTAAAAATGATTGAGTTCGGCAAGAAGAAAACTAAACTGTTTAGCTCAGGCAAACAGCCCACAATCGAAGTTATACAAGGGTATTACCTTGTCAGAGAGTCAGACGGACATAGGTTTTTCATATCAGAAGAAATAAACGGTTTTGCATTGGAAGATGTAGCGGAGCGTGTATTAAACGATAAAACAGGATATGATTACTGGATTGATTATTGCATGGGATACGATATAAACGGTGTACTAGCTTGGAGCAATCTAGATTTTATAAACGATTTTATCTAGCAGGACGCGGCCAAAATAAGGCCGCATAGTTTGCCAAGTAGAAAGAATTGTTTTATAATGAACATGCATTAATGGAGTGTTTGAAATGTCACAATACAAAACGGTAGAATGTTACAAAACTTTTGACGGTAAACTGTTTGAGAATGAAGAGCAAGCAAAAGCCCATGCTGATGACATATTAGGCGAAGAGTTAGACGGCTTGCTAAAGCTTGCTAACCTTGACATCACACGTACACAAGAATATAAAGCTTTGTTAGCCTGGATGAAAGACAGAGAAAACTTGACAAAAACAATAAATCAATTGTACAATATATTAAACTTTGAAGATGATAGCCAAGGGTAAGATATGCACCACGTACAAACCAAAGTAGCAGACATTATGCACGAAAACGGCAATTATTGGGTGTGCCGTGATAAGAAACAAGAAATGTACATTGTTTTCAAAAGCGGTATTACACATTCTGTTAGTGATAGTGCATACCCGTTAACAGAAGATGGATTATCAATTGCTATTGCTAGGTGCGATTATTTGGCAAAAAGGAATAGCAAAGCATGCGTACAATAAACTTGTATAGTAAACGGTGGAGCGTAGCCAGGGGCTTACACTGGCAGCTAGAAAGAGAATGTTCTAAAGAAAATGCGCAAGCATGGTTAGCAGTGTTTCAAAAAGATGAACCGGAAATTGAATTTAAGCTTTCAAAGAAAAAGCCTAAACTGTGAGAAAGAGCATGAACAAAGAAAGGTTATACCATATTGTAGCCATAAACGAAAAGACAGGAAATAAAACCTATCTTACAGCCTATCCCATGAATCACAAGAAATGCTGTGTAATGCTTAGTAAGCAATCCCATTACCCGACAATACGTAAACAATTGGAAGAGGTGCAATAATGTCTGATGCTTTTGCCATGTATAATATCACTGAGGAAATAGGGAAATGAATAAACGTCAGTATTTAGGCTTATTGCTGAAACAATCCCCTGAATGGATAAGACAATCAATGAATAACCCTACTGAATATATGCGGCCCATTCATATAAAATTACATGCTCTAGCTTTACGTAATTGGGGTAAATAGATGAAATGAGCAAAAAGCCTGCATTAGCAGGCTTTATTTTTCTTCATAAATCACACATACATTTACAATTGAAAGCTTGTATTGTTTTAATTATTTGCTTATAATGTAATCACTGAAACACACAACAAGGAAAACATCATGCAGCATACAGAAAAACGTATTGTAAAAGTAGGACTAGGACAGCTAGAAAAGAAGATGACAAAGGAACAAGCCAAACGCTACGGAAATAAAAACATACCGTTAGACGTAAAGAAGGCAGGGTTTGAAACTGTTATTTTTGTTTCGGATGCAGAGATAAACGGAAATACATTTTACCGTATCAACTACGGTAAGAAATGCTAAGGAGCGAACATGCCAATATCAGACAACCCGTTAATGGAAGCATATAAAACAATCAGACGGTACGGTACAATTGTATATGACAATTCTATAACAACAGCAACAGGGCATATAAGAACATTAAGCATCATATACAAAGAACAAGAATATATGATAAGATTAAAGAACGGAGAAATTAAATCTATTCGTATGTTGTAATACTAAGCCCCTGATAGGGGCTTTCTTTTGTTTGTTTCATACAACAAGCTAACACACAATAAATAATACGTTAACAGGGCCAGGGAAGGCCATTAGAAGCCCTACAATCAATTAAAACAATCAGGGCTAACACTTCATACAAGAAAGACAATAGAAGGGCTTAGAACGCCTGTAATCACTCATGAGGTAATACCCTTATGTTACATAGGGTAGTATTAAACAATGTTTGTCGTTTTTCCACTACAAATACAAACGACATTAAAATTGATATACAAGACATATAAATAACAATAATTACTCTCAGTGCGAGGCCAAAACGTCAGGTTTGGTCAAGCCCCTATTAATATTATTCATTACTAAAAGTAATAATAAAACAACAAATAATGAATTTAATACATAATTATATGTTCCTCTTAATATTAAAAGATGAGGAACATTAATATTCTTTCTATGATTATTTATTATTCTGTAATGAACATTTAATGTTTCACGTGAAACTTAGTTGAACGTATCCCCTAAGAGTAGGGAACATTAAAATTATGTTCATCTTAATGTTAAATCTTAGTAGGGTAATGGGTATAGATATTTTAATATTATGGGTGAGGGAATATTAATTGGTGTGGGGCGCGTTAAGCCCCGCTTTTATCAATCGGGTCATAAAGCGTCCTACTAAGAGATATTTATATATGTTGGGGCTTCCCCTTCGGGGATATTTCAATGAGAAATTTTAGAGGGAACATTAGAATAGCCCCAATTGATTTTAGAGGGTGTATAATATATTACGTCCAAAACTGACACACCCATCTAAGTGTTTGATATTATTAACAAAAAGAGTGTTAGTGTATATGTCAAAGTGACACACTTCAGAGAGAAAAATGACACATATTTATTGTTTTTCTTGACTTGCTCACCTTTATGTGGCATAATGACACAGTTATATGGGCTATATTTTAAAGGAGTGTATGAAAGAACAAAGAAACATATCCATACACTTGGATAGAGAGGAAGGGTTTTCGATTAGGGAGATTGCCCGTAGGAATAATTGTTCCACTACAACAGTACAGAAGGTATTGAAACAAACTCCTCCTGAAGATATTTCTATGTCCGAGGCTGTTGATTCTATTTATACTCTTGCTTCGAGAAAAGAAGGGGTGTTGTTTTCTGAAGAGTATTCTTGTCTAAAAGAAATCTTCGGGGATGAGATAGAGAAGGGTGTTGTAGGGCAGGTAAGACGGAAAGTGAAGGCAAAAGCTTCCAAGAAAGGAACATCAGTTTTGTTTATCCCTAGCTGGTTAGGCAGAGAAGATGTTATGGAAAAGAGAGATAGTATTATGTCTCTTGCAAATGAACTTCATGAGCGAATGTATGAATACATAGAACAAGCAGTGGATGAAACAGGCGCTTCTTGGAATGAATGTAGAGATATTTTGTTGTCACTAGCTATTCCTTCTTATAGTAATATCCCTGTTTCCGTTCAGTGTGAAAGGATAGATGAAATTATCCACAAACTACAGATAAAATAATAGCCCCTAAAGGGGCTATTTGTTTTAGCAATACTTTCTATATTGCTCACGATGTTCTTTACTGTCATACCTTGCTACCATACCACAATCCAGACATTTAACAACAACCCAATAAAAATCTTGATAATCCCAATTATCTGTATTGGCCCCTCTTTTTGTTTCCACGTTTTCATGTGGACATTGAGTTTGTAATACCCTGATCTGTTCTTTGTACCAATCTTCTCTTTCCTTTAGATAGGTGAACACTTGTTTTATTTCATTCATTGTTTTTCTATCCTGTGTGTATTAGTTCTTACAACGGCTGTCAAGAAACCTTGATTAAAAGCATTCCACAACCACTTAACATCTACGGGATGTCCCTCCCGTTCCACCCGACCGATGTATTCCCCGTAATCATCCTTGTCAAATGATTCAGGATAGTGTGTATAAAGAATCTTCACGTAAGATTCAAAGTTTTCTTCTAAAGAAGATTTCTCTCTCAAACTCTTCACCTTCTCAGCCAGTGCAAGAGGATAGGGAATATATTCAATCTCCTTTATCCTGTTCTGCTGAATGTATCTGTCGATAGTGGTTTTAGCATAAGACTCGCTATACTTTCTTTCTGTGTGGAACATCCCTTCTACAAAGATTTCTTTCCACTTTTCCCCGTTAAACACTTCAGGAATGTAGTCTTCCCATCCAGCAAAATGTACTTTCTTTTTAATCCTTGTGACAATATTGTCTAAATACATGTCTACCCCTTCTTCCCTATTTTAACGGCTACACGAACAATAGCTAATCGTGTTGCTTTCACGTTATCCCGTTCTTCTTCCGTGGAAATATAAGAAAATGAAATAGGTTTACAAAGCTCTGGTTCATAGGGGTGCTCTATGATTGCTTGTCTTCCGCTTACTTTCATTCCGAGGAATATCGCAAGCTTGAAAGCATCTTCGTCATTTTCTAAAGGATTCCAATACACTGAACAATCATCTTGGTTGGTATATAATAAAGCACAATAAAAGTCTTCATCGCCTTCTACAAATCCTGTTTGAACTATCCCTGCTGCTTTTGCAGCAAGTTCTAGTAATTCTCGATCTTTCATTAATTGTTCCTTACAAATTCCTCAACTTGTTCATGATGTCAATAGCCACTGCTTCCTCTTTGCATCAATTATCTCTTTCATCCGTGCAGAAAGCCATTTCATTTCTTTATATGAGAGATTGTACATGATATAACCACAAGATGCGCTGGCTGTCCGGTATTGGAGTTCTGGGTAGTATTTCAATCTCACCTCCCCATTCTCCCAACACCAAAGTCCAATTATATTGGATGGCTCCACTACATCCAGCACTTTCTCTTTAAGAATCTTCACCCTTTCTGTAGGAGGGGAAGACGTTCTAGATTTAAATCTCTTAATCCATTTAAACACTACATCTCCCATCCAACAATCTCATATCTAGGCTTCACTTCCACTAACTTGAAATTTCCATTAGGCTTTACCCACCAAGGATGTCCCTTCCACTTCTTAGCAAAAGCGATAGCTTCTTCTTGTGTGCGAAATGTTTTTATTTCTCGTGGAACGCCTTCTGTAGAGAAAGTTAACGATTTCCCCGTAGCCTCCACCCACCCTTCTGGCTCTTTACAAACGTAGTATTCCTCTCCCTCCCTAGATAGTGGATTGCCGTAACTACTTATCACCTCTTTGCCTTCTACAATAAGAATATACATTGTCATTCCTCAAGGATATTTGATATAACTCACTTCTACAACAGTGCGTTTCTTAGATTCAGCCTTCATACGCTTCTGACTCTCTAGAAACCAATCAATCTCTTGTTGTGCGGACTCTAATGTAAAGAATGGGCCACGTTCACTAAACACATCAGTGACAACCCAACAAGGCCAATCCGTCCAGTGTTGTCTCTGTGGAATGTATTCTGCAGAAACATTACCATAGAAATCTGTCTTCTCCACCACCTTAATTCTTGTCCTCATAACACCCCTCAATCCTTTTGTTGTGCAGGGACAAATTGTAGCACACAATACTCTGTTCGTGGCAATGCCATCTCACATTCTCGCTTCATCTCCCTTGCTTGGTGCAAGAATTCTTTTTGTTGATCTGTCACTAGATTCCCAGAGGAATCTAATACCACCCAAACGGAGAAAATTATGCCTCCAATAACTATGAATAGGAACCATATTACATCTCTCATTCTAATTCCTTTCTAATCTCTTGCCACAGTCTTCACACCACACTTCATACCATGTTTCTCTTTTGTGGTAATCGAAGTCTTCTTTTTCTTTTTTGTTTATATGTGGGCATGTTTCTTGTAGGGCTGCAATCTGATTGTTACACTCTTTCCATACCTTTGCTTTTCGCGCAGAAGCTTCTTCCTCAATAGCTTTAATTTCTTTTTGTCTGAACTCATCTAATTCTAGTCGAAGTTTTTTATAAATATTCACATTACACCTTTACACAAGAAAGCTGATAACCTCCAACCCCATCACGAGAATAACACACTACTTTGTACTGAGGCGTAATGTCTTCGTATTTATATATTGTGTGGCCCCCTTTTTGAATCCTATAGCTTCCAGCACCAGCATGTTGTGGGAACATAGTGACCAGAGACAGTACAGCCAAAATCATTGCTACAAACAGAAGAATTAAACTTCGATTTTCTTTAATTACTTTCATGCTGCTTCCTTTCTAAAGAAACTTTGGAATTCTTGAGGGATGAGTCCTTGCCTATACACCACCATATATTCATTTTCATTCTCCACCCTACCTGCTATGGAATCTGCAAAATCCATCCTCTCTTGGTCATTATCTCTAGAAAAGGATTTCTTAATACACTTTACTACTTTTCTTGCATCTACAACAATATCGCTTTCTGTCAATAAAACAGGAAAAAGGAAACTTCCTTCCGAGAAATTATCTGAAAAATAAGAGACACCACGAACATCAGAACAAGACAAGATACCAGAATGGGTGATCTTTTTCTTTTTGTTCACTAGATTTATTCTGCGAGAATGAAACAATTGAAGTTTTTTCGCTTTCTGCCAAGGAACAAAACATTCTTTAGGTAAATTTTTAATATTCCAAAGCTTTGTATACCTACTCCTCGCCATAGAAGAATAGGGGTCATCGGAAAACAAATATTCGTAAGTGAGATGTAAGGCTTGCTCTTCAGTCATAACAATTCTCAGCCATAAACATGCACAGGAAGGCACCAGACGCCCTGTATGCGATTTAAAAGTGTAAGGATAGGGGAAGCCTTAGGCGTTGTGTTAAAACGCCTTAAAAGGCTTCTAATTAGCTTTGTCGTATTTATACTTGTTTCATAAATTTAAAACCTCTCTGTCCTTCTCCGTGTAAGGAGGCCATTCTCCAAAAACTTCATAGTAATATTTGTAAACAACTTTAGCGGCATCCTCTTCTGTCTCAAAGGTTCCTAAATGGATAGGCTTACCTTCCACCGTTAAAGAACAAATCCATTTCTTGTGTTGCTTGTGGAAATAGACATATTTGAATTGGCTAGTGCCTCGCAATTTCCGTTGATTTTTGTTTTGCTCTTCTCTGAGGCTCCATTTTACATTCCCTTCTTCATAATTTCCATTACTGTTAATTCTATCCAAGGAATGTTTTTCAGAAGGCGCTTGCCCTACATGAGAGAGGAAATCCTCGAAACTACTAATCCAATTTTCTTGGACAGAAATCCCTCGTTTTCCATAGTATTTATATCCTATAAAATTAGGATTCAAACAACGACGTTTCATTTCTATCCAAGCGTCATATTCTTTTGTACCCACCTTGCCGTGATCTGTTGCTCTCTCTTTAGACAACTCTCTCGACAAACAACCGCAAGACTTAGAAGTGCCTCTTAACAAGTATTGTTTGCGAACAACTTGTATTTTACCGCAACTGCATTGACAGAGTAATTGTTTGTGCCTCTGAGATTTTAAACTATCTTTACTAACCCAAACATAGGAAGGGGCAGTATCTATTACCTGCCACCTCCCAAACTCTTTTCCTTTGTAATCTTCACTCATAAACCGTAATCAATTTCTCCTGAGGGGAAACTTCCTTTACCGTTGCATATTCAACACAAAATCCGTGATGGGAATAATAATTGTAAAACACTTTATAGAAAACACTATCCACCTTAATCACTGAATAACAATCTTCTGACCCACCTTCACCACCGCCTTCCTGTTCAATAAACTCCACGCGATTGTTTTCAGGGAAGTCTCCCATAAGAATGTCAACATCGTCCCATTCATCGTCCCAACGAGGGGTTTCGCCCTCAGCTAGCAGGGCTTCATTAACCAGGGAAGTGAAGTCGTCCAAAGTAATAGTCTTGCTCATATAAATCTCCTTTAAATTTAAACGGGATAAAACATACAACATTTCTTTTTCAAGAGGAAAGAGAAATTCTTCAATATTCTCGACTATGAAATCACAAAAGATTCCTTTAGTCAAGCGTGTAACGGTTTTGTGTAGACTTTTGTTCCAAGCTTGTTGGATAGTGAACACATTTTTTTGTTTTGAAAGAGTAGGGATGAGCCAACGCTCTAAAGCAATCACTGCAATCTCTTCCTTCATCATCCTGATCTTTCGGGTAGAAGGTAGAGCATTCCATTTTTCTTTATCAATAAAAACATCGTGACCTTCTTTTAGACAAGAAGCGTACACCGGAGAGTCAGGAAATGCTACTAATTCATGCAGATAATCATGTTCATGCAACTTAGGTACAAAATCATCAAAGAATTTATCTTTTGTTCTGTAAAGAGACAAGAAATCTTTATTCCCAAACTCTTCTACCCAATGTTTTTTTAACACCCCGCACAATTCCTTATTGTACTTCCCTTTTGTAAGCTTTTTCAATAAAAGGACATCTTGTTTGTGTTTATGCCAGAAAATGTCATAAGCGAAGTGAGACAGCTTAATTGCCAGCAAATCCTCTAGTGTTGCTGCACCTTCAAATTTAGACTGTTCTTGAAATGCATTCATTACTTCTTGAGACATTACAATACGGTCTAGACGAAGCATGATCTTGTTTGAAGGTTTCCATTTATCTTCTAGAGTCCACACATCAGTATCTGTACTTTTAGAAGAAATAGATATACCTAACTCTTTTAGTCTTCGGTTCAAAGCTGTTCGGCCTACGACTATCCACACTTCTGTCTCTCCTTATCTGTATTCCCAATCCGAAGGAATGTCGAAATCCTCATCCCTTTCACGTGGTTCTAGGGGAGCTTCACAACAGTCACTAACATATTGTTTATCTACATGATTGATTACACTGCCCCAAAACTCATCAAGACCAAGACCATAATCTATCCACATCCCCGTACAAGGTTTCTCACAAAATTCACAAATTTCTTCCACTCTACATCTCCAACTTTTCCTTGATAATTTTCACTAAGTCTAGATCAACCTTATCTAGCTTATCCTGTTCTGCCTTTTTAATAATTAAACTTAGCTCTTCAATCATTTCTTGTATTTTATTGCAGTCTGCTATCCATCGCTCTTTTATTTCAACGAATAGTCTTTCTTTGGCTCGATAATATGCGTCCCTTTTCTTAGGGTCGGCAAGAATTCTTTCTTTTCTCTTGTTCATTCTCCTACGCTCCACTCTACAACTTTAATACCGCTTTCTTTAATCATCAACTCGCAGGCGGGACAGGGTTTAGCTAAAAGAAAATCTCCTCTCTTATTTGTCCTAGAAACAAAAATTCTATGAGCTTTGGACAAATCCCTACACTTCAGGATAGCTGCGGCCTCGGCATGGAGATAGATTTTATGGGGCGTTCCTGCACGTTCAGCATATTCCGCTTGCACACGATGAGTTTTGGTGTAAGAATTTTCTCCTACAGACAACACCCTTCCCCTTTTATCGTATATCACCGCTTTCAAGGCATGTTTCACAGACGACACTTCTATTTATTCCTCTTTAACCACCATTTCATCGCCCCAAGGGTCTACAGGAAATCCAAGTGACTCAAGAACATCGTTTTTGATTTTAACAACGTATCCTTCGTCATTTACAGACACGAGAACAGTTTGTGTCTTTTCTCGCTCTTTCTTTGGTTTTGCATTTTTCTTTAATGTTACGTGGGGGTACTCCCATCCAACAGCGTGGTAAATGTCCAAAAGTTGTTGGTAGAGAGGATTATCGGAAGATACATAAGTTGCAGTGAGCCTCCCTTCCAAACCAATATCACGAGCTACACGTTTGAATTCTCCTCCATGTTTCTGGTCAATACCTACGGCAATGTGAATACATTCGTGAAGCAATACTTGTAGGAGTTGCACCTTATCGTGATTACCCAATTCAGGAGAAATAAAAATATGGTGTGTTTTGCCGTCTTCACATGCTTCTTTGTCCCAAGCTTGGCCTATGGCCGACGCCGAAGAAGGAAACCCTACACTCACTTTCCAAAGTTCTGGAAGACACGTTTTGTATTTAGAAAGAATATCCTCGTTCAAAAGGATAGCTGCCTCTCGTAGCCAATCTTCTCTTGTTCTGTTCATTCGATTTCCTTTAATATAGATTTTCTGAAAAGAGACGACCACCATTCATAGTATCTCCTCCTACCCTACGTACAATTTGGTTAGTCTTTTCAGCAATTTTCCATGCTTCTTCTCTTGTAAGGAAATCTCCCTTGTTGCAAATAAACCCTTGCTCAGATTGACTCCAATCGGTTGTAGATGTCTCTGCCCCTTCATACCCTTGAAGGGAATTATCGGCCAAAATATGTCGATGGATTGCATTACGCATGTGCATGCAAAAGTGCCTCACCCCTAAAACAATTTCTCCGTTCTTGCGTCTATTTGCTGCACATACAATTCTTCGTTCCATTTTATTCTCCGTGATATTGCCACAAGACAGCATTACAATACGAGTGGACTGCCCCTATAGTCAATCCTGTAGTGTGACAGTGGTGTAGATGAATAGGATACCGGAGAAATTCTTCCCTGCCAGGAAAGAGGCTCCAATTTATTTCCTTATCATGTATAGGGCTAGCTTTCAAGTTTCGTTGGCAATAATAGCACAAACCTTGTTGATGTTCAACGTATTGTTCTCTTACAGTCCTTTTCTCTTGCCAAGTTAGGTCTTTATAAATCTTTGGTAGCATATTTAACTATAAGAAGAAAATAAAATTTGTGCCAAAGCTTCAGAAGCTAGCCCTTGCTTGAAACATTCTTCCAAATCAAACACTTCTTTGAATCGTTTCATAAACATTCCCAACTCCTTACCCTCTAGCCCTGTTACAGTTCGAGCTATATCTCCGTTCCACCACAACTTCATTTTAAGTTGTTCTAAATGTGCAGTAACTTCCTCAACATATATCTCTCCCCATCTAGGAAAGACACGAAACGACTGTTGAAGAGCCAAAGTTTTAACCATTTCTTTCAGTTCAACATCATCAGGCCAAGGGTAGTAGAAATCTTCGCTTTTTGTCTCCTCACACCACCTCAAAAATTCATTATAAGTTTTTCTCTTAGAATCGCGTGTCCTAGCTTTATAGTTTCTATTATGTAGTAAGTAAATTTCAGGATTGAAATATTTACCGCTAGCTACAAACTTAAAAATATCTTCAAGATCGTTAAATCCCTTATTCCATTCTTCAAAAGAATAACCCATAAAAGGAAGGATTTCTGTCCAATCTGTGCTTATGATTTTCTCTGCATAAACATTATCGCCGTCTCGAAAAACATACTTCAATCCGTCGTGTCCAAACTTAAAGCCCATCTTATGTGCAATTCTACCCAAAAGATTTCCTAGATCATTAAAATCAAAATAATTGGCTGCTACATTTATGTTGTCAACAAATATAAAATCCAATTGTACAATTTTAGAAGAATCTATAAAATTAACTTGATATGCAATGGAAACGACATCAGTGTTTCTTACAATCTTGCTCACTCTGGAATGTTTTTCTGCCAAGAAAAGGAAGTCTTCTATTGTAATACAAGACTTAGCTATTACAATGTCCAAATCTCCGAAATCTTCTTTATTTCTGTATGCCCTTACAATCTTAAAGTGATCGCCCTGTTTCAACCACATCCCTTCAATGAAGGATACAGTCTCAGCTTGAACTGAAGCATATTCTTCGTTAGAAAATCTTTCACTAAACGGAATTGCGTTTCCACCCATATTTACTCCTTGCTTATTCTAAAGGTTCCCACGTATTAGGGTCAACTTCTCGGATACGTAGACCGACAGGCTTGGTTGGGACTCCCGCATCAGAGATGTCTTCGTATTCCACTTCAATCCATTTACCTACCACCAACTCCCGATTACCATACAGACGAAGGTTTACATTTGGGTCTGCATCTTTGCGCATTTTAACCTTAAATTTAATTCCTTCTTTTAATGAGCAATGTAACACTGCTTCATTGTTTTTATCTTCTTCAGCTCGTTCAACATACGCTTCTACTGTGTCTCGATTTTTCAACTTCTGAGCATCATACGATCTTTTACCAAATTCGTAAAGCCCTTGTTGATTTCTCACTACAATACCTTCTTCTTTGTCAATCCCACTACGAACGAAATGTTTCTGAACATCGCTCTCACTGAAAGCAAAGCTGCAAGGCAAAGCCACGAGACTGTTCAACGAAAACTGTCTGATAATGTCTGCGATATAGCCTAGACGTTCGTTACGTGTAGAGAAGAATTCATTAGCCTTAGGAATATCATAAATCCAATACTGTAGGCGAGGAGTGTTTTCATTTTCCTTACGAAAGGCAGAAACAATTTCTTGGAGAGAAAGACCGCCTTTGTTCCTATTTCCTGCAAAAACTTCGCCATCCAATCCATACCAACTATCGCCTAGAATATCTTTCAGCTTTGCAATATCCTTTAAGATATGTTCCGGGATAGTGTAATCTTCTCCTGCTTTACTTTGGGCTTTTAAATCTGTATCCACCAAAAGTCGAAGACCATCCAACTTCAGAGAGAAATAGCACGGATATGCAATTTTATGCCCTTGCTCATTGAAGTTTTGAAGCTTCATGGGCGTCATTTTTACTGAGGAGCGGGCTTCCTCTTCTGTTTTGAAATAACCCCGTTTGAGTTGTTTATCAAACTTGGCCTGCGCCTCTCGAACGGCCTGTTCTTCAGGGCTAGTTTCATTTGCCCTGCCTACGTTCTTCCCTTCTACTTTGATCGTCTTGGAAGTGATTTTTCCTCCTTTCATTCCATGACTCATGATGTAGGAATTTCCCTCTGCCTCAATTTCCCAAGTGCGAATTTCTCCTTTGCTTCCCTTAGAGTATAGAGTAGGCCATTGATTTGTCTCACTCATTTTCACCTCCGCCCACCAGTTCGTACTTTTCCAAGAAATCTTCTTGATTCCATACAATAGCGTTATCGTTTTCATCAAAAACTAACATATCCCCAAGGAACAATACTTGCAGCACTCCGTTCTGGATAAAAGTAATTGTTATTGTATGCGTAGTATCTGCCAATTGCGGATTGTTTGCTACAACAGTTAAATAAACGCTAGTAGCCTTACTGTCGTATAGATTTTGAACGATGTCTCCAATAGCATCTGTATCTTCAAACAGTGCAGCTTCGACTACAGCATCTTTAGTTGTATAAGTTTGATAGTACATTTAATCCTCCATCCTAAAAGTGGGAATGAAATCCAACTCGTTAATTACATCATCAGGATTATGGTAAAGATCGAATTCATCCTGCTCTTCAATAGCCTTCAACACTCGCATATCTTCTTCGCTAGTCTTCACAACACCACTCTTATTAAACGTAATCATAACCACCTGATTTAGATTTCGTAGAACAAATAACCCACCACCAAACAGGAATGCAAATCCCTAAGAAGGTGATCGCCACCACACTAGACATTGGAATCACCATTATTCTGCCTTCATCTTTCGCGTAGCGTTTAGAAATGTTTGCCGAACAAATTCATAACAGTATTCGTGAATGTCGTCTGTCTGGATACAATGATTTTCTTTTTCTTGGTCTTTCAAAAGATTGTGAAACAGAGAAACAGTTAGGCTTGTATCCCCATCCAAGGGATAGATATATTCCTTCGCCTGCCGTGCAATAGTTTTGCCAAGTTTCCTCTCAAAATTATCTTGATTACAAACACTCCACTGTGCCTTTACTGTACGTGCTGCATAATCTACTGTAAAAATAATAGTAATACCGTGCAGGTTATCGTGTAGACACAAAGGAAATGAATCGTAAACATCTGGTCGAATATAACGCACCACTTCAATAATTTCAGGCTTCTTCATAGTTTTCTCCATCAATAAATTTCACATAAATGTTGTTTTCAATCAAAATCTGTTCTAGGGAAGTTAGAGTGATTGTATAAGCCAAATCTCTATCTGTCAACAGCCCTTCGTCTTCTAATACAGCAATAAAACAAGCTCTCTCAGAGTACATGGGTTGTCTGTGACAAACAGATATGTCTTTTGAGAAATATTCATATTCATCCCACTCTGGAGAAAGTCCTGAAGAATAAAGTTCAAACGTATATGTTTTCAAAATACTACCCTTTATTTAAATTTTCAAATTGTTGGAGGATTACTGTTTCTCCCACAGAACGATTATCTCTCAGTGCATCTCTTTTAATACACGTTTCCAAAGAAGTGTCCATTCTGAAAAATTCCACTTCATATCCAAGCGTCTCCAAAAGGAATTTTACTTTATCCCGTTCTTTCTTTTTACAAAGCGTGTCAGAAATAATTATATTCCGACACAGTTCTTGTGCTCTATAAATCTCAGAGTGCCAATAAAAAGTTACTACGTCTTCCCAAGGAGAGAAAGGCTTGTAGCCATTCCATCCGTTTTCATGAAAGCCTGGAATAACTTCTGCTCGAATAACATCCCGTTCAATCCGTACAGCATATTCCGCACCATCCAGCACAGATTCTGCTAGAGTAGATTTACCAGACCCCGAAGGGCCGTAAATAATCAATGCTTCCATTATATCTCCTAAGACACTGTTTCCATGTCTACAACATCTGCAAGCCCTTCCATTACCCGGAAGGGGTAACTTTTGCATTTGAAAAACTTGGGGTTTGTTTTATTAGTGTCTACTCTGACAATAATACCTTCTCCGATCATTCCTGAAAACTGATGGTCTTCTCCAAGATGTTCAGGACGCTCCGTGAGCTTTTCCACCAACTCACGCAAGGCTTCTTCGTCTCCGTTGTAGATCATCTGAGGGTGAACTTCAAATGTGGATTCAATTCCTCTATTCTCACACCATTGTTCCATTTCCTTTTGAGACAAATCAATGTTTTTACCATCAACAGTTTGCCGGGTTATCCGGTAAATGTGCCACTTGTATTCACCTTCTGTGCAACCGTAGTGAAACACATTGGTATTACCATATTTCTCTGTGTACCGCTTGTCTTTCAAAGCTTTTATGTCTCCATTAGGCATAATAGCCTTACCGTTGACAAAACCAACAATTTCTCCATACACGGTCATTCCATCTTCTAACAGAGGATAGATTTCTCTACCTACCTCGAAACGGAAAGATTCACTTCCATGAAAACCTTCTTTGTATTCTTGTTGTAGCGTGACATTTCTACTTCCAACCACCATTTCATAATCCCCTGTAAGAGGAAAGATAGGCGCAATCTTGTTAATCAGTTTCTTCCAACGAGGAAGTTCTACTGTTCTTCGCATTTTGGCTACTCGCATGGAAGTGCCATGCCGCTTGTTATGAAAAGAAAGAAGAGCACCCACAGGAATGTTGGCCGCAAAGTGTCGGAAGTTATCGGTGTCAGAATGTTTTTCAAACAAAGGAAAAGCGTTAGCCTTTACTGTCTTGGTTCTTTGGTTTCCTATTGCCTTTCGAGCCTGTTCAGTGATGTATTTTTGACAAATTTTAACACCATTGAGTTCATCAAATTCTGTTCCAAGTTGAGTAGGCACTTCTCCGCAGAATGCCAAGCTCTCCAGAGAAGAGAAATACCCGCTACTACGAACTTTCAAAAAGGGTTGTGCTCGTACTTTACGATTATCATCAAAGAAACCTTTCTTATCAGAATCAGCATTCTTTTCAGAATTACGGAAAAGATTATTTTCTCGGCAATATTGTTCTGAAAGTTGAACATCTACAGGAAAGAATACACCTATAAACCCTACAGGCAAATCCTTTGAGACAACGACAGGTTCACCAAGTACGTAGGCAATTTGAATTCGATCTGCACCGGGGATAGTCTCTACTTTATCAATCTTAGCGATAATTGCTTTGTGTGCCATACTCTACCTCTTAAATTAGCTCAGAAGAGCGGAAATCTTCGCAGCAATATTTTCCGCACGATTAGCCTCTTCCTTGCTCTTCTTTTGTTCAATCTGAAGACTATTAATCTCTGTTTCAATACGTGAGACGTTATCTTGTTGCTTCTGTACAATTCCTTCAAGGCGGTCAAGTACAGAAGTAAAATCTGAAATCACATTATCAACAGTATCAGTCTTCTTAAAGATATTTTTAATTTCCATTTAATTCTCCTTTATTGCGATTTTTAAAAGTTTTTCCAAGTGTTGAATTTGGTTTCTGCCTTCTCGAAGAGCATAAGATAAAATTTTATAATCTCTTTCTTCAATGGGCTTGCTACTTAGCGATATTGCTTCAAGCAGTGTAATCGCTTCTTCTAGTGTTGTCAACGATTCCTTAGATGTTTTCTGCATTTTTACTTCTCAACTCTTTTACTACGTCTTCAAAAAGAATTGGCTTATATTCTGTGTGTTCCAGACAAACGTTTCTGTATCGCCCATCAGGAATAACATTGGAATGCATGTGTCCGTGTACACAAAACTTTCCTCTAAGCTCTACAGGATGGATAGGAGCATGAGATAGCCAACATCCTTTCTTGTTATGCAAACTATACACTTTGTTATACGTTTGTGTCAACAGTGAAAAGTTTAGGCGCTCTACATCGTGATTACCAAGAATTAAAACTTTATATCCAGGCCACTTAGCAATTTCCTCTAAAGCTTCAGACGTAAACGCCACATCTCCAAGAAACATAACAGTATCACGTTTAGTGACAACTGAATGATATTGTTCTTTTACAAATTCATCGTGCTCTTCCGCAGAAGCAAAAGGTCGATATTTATGGATATTCCTATGCCCTCTGTGCAAGTCACTTGTTACAAAAACTCTACTCATCTACTTTTCTCCCCAAAGCCAAAGCCACCTTATCTTGCGTTGAATAATAACAATAATCACTCTCGTAGGGAAGATCGTCAAGCTGCTGAAGAATATTTTCTACTTCCTGTGCATCTTCTTCCATAATCAAAATATAGTCGCTACCGCAATTCATCCCTCCGTCTAACATATAACTAATTTTTCGCACCAATTCTAGTAAATTGTTAATGACTGTATCTTGGTCAACCATTTAATATATTCCCCATAGCGTCGGTTTCGACTTCTTTTAATCCTTTGTACTCTGCTACGATATAATAATCAGGAGCAACATCAGGAAGGTCTTTATTGCAGTCTACTACTGCTTCTTTAGCTTCTTGTTCTGAGTCAAAATAGCGAATCCAAAAATCGCTACCCCATCCACGTTCACTTTCTCGATAAAGAACAGCGTATTTCTTTGTGAAATGTTTCGTAATAACATTAACCATCTGTAGACTCCTTTATTGGATAGTAATATGGCATTCCGTCCCAAGAGTGCCATCTCTTCACTCTCGTAAGCCAACGAATATTAGAAGTTTTCACTCCGCTACGGGCCTCCAGCACTACTGGATGCCACGCAAACCAAAGTTCTTCTGCATCTATCGTACTTTCCTTCTTACAAAACGGGAATACTAGGAAGAAACAAAGTATTTGTAACCAAAACAACACAAAGAAAATAATGAATTCTTTTGACCCACTAAGAAATGCTTTTAAAAAATAAACTATATTCATTTCTCCTCCCTTTCTCTGTATGCTTCATTTACTTCCTTAATCAATTTTACGGCTAGTTCTTTTAATACGGGCGAATCAACTGTTTGATTACACTCTCTATACATTTGCTGACAGACCCAAACGTTGTTGTTCACCAACTGCAAACCTAGCGTAGCTTCTTCCTTTCCGTCTGAGAGGTGGTAAACAAGATATTGCCCACTTGCCACGTGATACGCATATCCTGCAACACAATGATGCATGATTTTACCTTCTTTGTCTAGCTGCTCTGTTGTTAAAATAGCAACAGCATTAGCATCTTCATAAGAAGATTCCTTAGGAATCCAAGAATTAGTTAGATCAAACATTCTATCTTGATCTTGTTTAACCCTCCATAAGTCTCTTTCTCTTTGGGCGAGGTTGTCGTGAAAATCCAACAAAATGTTTAAATCATTTAGAATATTATTGGGAACTCTTTCTTGCAGTCTTTGAGCCATTACTAAAGAGTCTCCTAAAATCGTAACAGTCCTTTCAATAGGGCCGAGTCGTTTTATATGAGCTACAGGCCATTGCTTCATATATTTAAGAATATTCTTCACTTCTTCTCTGCGTCTACGCCGCACCACAGTTGCGAATATTTCAAAGAAATTAGAATTATAAGATTTAATTTCTTCGGCAAAATCGGGTAAAGGTACTTTATCTACGATTCTAGAAATTTGCTTGTTTCTATGGTGGGAATTTTTAGCAAGATTCTTCCACAAACCCTTACCATATAAATCTTTCATCTCTTGAGGTGATAAGCCTGTAGTAAGGATAAGAGGAAGAATGTTAGTTTGATTATCTTCTAGGGCTTGCGTCAGCACATCTCTGTGTTTATAGATTTTAGCTACAGCAGGGAAATGTACAGATTGTTTTTTACGTCTTCCGTACATACTGACTAAACGTTCATTCGGCCTCACTACTTTCTCAAAGAAGGTTGCCCAAGCAAATTTATACAGGAGACGAGGGGGTCTTCCCATATTATTATTCACTGCTTGATTCATTTCTTTAGAATAATAGAAGGTTGGAGAATCAAAACTAAATCGTGCGGAGTTCAACCACTCTTTCACCCTGCCTAGCCTAACAAAACAGCCTTCAATCCAATGTGTTCCGTTGGAGACTTTGGCCTTAAAACCATTAGGGTAAACAGAAATAATTTCTACAGTAATTTTAACATCGTTTTTGACACTTGTAGAACACATGATCGTCTAACTCTCCTACTTTTGTAAATATCCTAGACCAGTACGGCTTTACTTGTTTAGTATGGTAGTGTGTTACTTTTTTGGTGTCAACCCCTAAATCTGCTTTAGCGTTGCCAGTTAACAACCTATAAGCCAATTTATAACTCCTCTGCCATTCTTTTAAGTTAGCTTTACGACGACCTATACTACCATCACAAGTATAACTAAATTGGCACCCATCATAGACAACATCTTTAATTGTATTCGGCCATCTCGGGTGGGCAACCCTGTTAAGAACAGTCTGCATCACTGCTAACTGTCCCTCATCGCTCTGATTTCTTGACTCGTAATACCCGATTTCAGATAGTAATCTACATTCCTCACTTTGTAAACAAAGGGATTCCGCATTGATGTATTTTTTATACAAAGGGATATGACTGTTGTGTAACAATGGAATTGTTTCTTCTAATGAAATTACATTATGAAGCATAACCCCAAAGGAAAACAAAAATGAACATAGAAATTGTTTAAATATCATTCTCTTTAAACTTCTCCACGGCTACACCATATTTTCTCAAGTAGTCCAATCCCTCTGAGCATCTATATTCATGTTTAAAAATAAATTTTACTATCCCTGAATCTACAATATCAATAGCACAAAATTTGCAGCAAGCATGCGTACAAAACAAGGTGGCTCCAACAGCAGTTTCATTAGATTTAATCAAACCCATCAACGCATTCTTTTCGCTATGCCTCACTTCAGGTCGTGTAACGTTGTTCTCATCTTCCAGCGGGCCATCAATGTGCTCTGGCAGCGCATTGTAGCCACAAGAAATTATCCTATTGTTTTTAACTATCACGCTTCCCACTTGAAGTCTCTCCCCAACGGAGCATTGGGCAAAAGCTTCTGCACACTCCATGTATGCTTTTTTATGCTTTGTTTTCATACTCATCCTTCTAAATATCTTTGAAACCTGGATTGAACTTCATCATACCATAAGTTGTAAATTGGTATATTATTTTGTTGAGCTAATACAACGGCTGTCCTAGTCCCACCACTGATTTCTCCACTCTTTGTCTCCTTCGCCCAACATATTAAAAACTTGCTTGGAGTTTCTAAATCCTTTCCTAATACTTGATAACAATTGCGTGTATGTAAAGCCTTGGCCCCATCTGAGAGTTTATCCCAAGCAGGGTGGACTTCACTTGCTAAAGCCTCTGCTTCGTGCCAGTTATCCCAAAACTTAGGGAACAGTAAACTTTCCGTAGAATAAAGGTTATTAAAACCGTACCAAGGGAGATATATTTCAGGGGTAATATCTTCTGTTGTGCCTCCTTGAAAAGCTAAGTCAGCCCCATCAGCACCGCCTGACCTAAGAATCCAATTATCTTCGGATAGTTTTAAGGATATTTGTTTTACTATTCCGCATATATGTTCAGGTGTTTCTCTGCTTCCTACTCCGGTAAAATATTTCATTTGTTTCTCCAAAAGAAAAAGGCACTAACAACCTAAGTTGAAAGTGCCTTATGATACTTCAATCTTTACTAACGGGCAATAGCCTTTACAACTTGTTTCACCGTAAAAAACCCATTACCATAGATTTTGTCAGATAGGGCCGAAGCTGTCAGCCTACTTCTAGTTTTAAAATAAACGCCATTACCAAAAGCATCAATTATGTAATACTTACAAGGCGCTTTAAATTCATCCGAAAGTCTATCTTCTTCCGAAACAACCACCACCTTTTTCTTCAGGTCTTTGGGCGTTCCTTCTGGCAGATATTGCTCCATGTCTTCAAGCACTCTTTTTCCTTTGTCGTGTTGACAGTTGTTTCTCAGGAACAATAATTTCTTGGGACTCTTGTTTCTGTATGTACTCTTGACGCCGTTGTAGTCGTTCTACAATTTCATCGTCAAACATCCAGTATTCCATACTGTTTTCGATCATGTCTTCAATTTCTTCTTCCGACATGAAACCTTCATACACTTCACCAATCAGTTTTCTTGCCCATTGGAATTTAAAATTACTTTGGTCACGTAAAGATTTTAAATCTCCCCAAGCTCCCCACGTTGCCGAATGGCACATCATTAGAGAATTCTTCATTACAATAACATCATCACAAGCAAGCGGAATAAATGTTCCTGCACTGATTGCTGTTCCGTCAATAATTGCACGTGTACGAGCACTTGCACTCAAAATTCCATTATAGATTGGGAGCGTTGAAAACAAGTTGCCACCAATGGTATTGATTCTGAATTCTACAACATCGTTTTCAGTTGCACGTTCTAACGTGTTAACTACATTTCGATACTTAGAAGGCTCTGTGATTTCTTCATCTAGAAAGATGCGATAAATCTTTTGAACATTATTTTCACAATACACTTCCAAAGTATCTTTAATGCCGAAGTCTAACTCACATCCCTCATCAAACATTTTATTATTTGTCATTAAATCCCCTTATACTTCTTTTCAACTTGAGATACTGCACCTTCTGTTTCAAATATCTCTACGAATTTTCTTGTTAGTCCTGATCGTACAATATCCTCAAAGGAAAACTCTACTACCCCACAGCTAGGAATATCGTTGTTTTTAATTAGATCAGCTAAATAAACAATTCCACTTACGCCGGGGATGTCTTTCTGTTTATCATCTCCGCAAAAAGCTAAATAAGCACCTTCTTCGGTTCTAGTAACTACACTTCTGATTTCCTCAGGCGTCATGTTTTGCGCTTCATCTACGAGTAAATAAGTTTTAGGTTCAAAACTCATTCCACGAATAGATTCCATTGGTTGAATAACAATGGACTTCCCGAATTCAGATTCAAAACGCTGATTCCCAATTCGTTTCTTGATAGTATTAAGAATCGGTTGAACGTAAGGTTGAATCTTCTGCTCCATCGTTCCAGGCCAAAAGCCTGTTGATCTACCCATACCTACAATAGGGCGGGTGACAACAATTGTATCAACCTCACCACGCAGATATTTGTTTGCTGCCACTGATGCCGCCAAATAGGACTTACCAGTTCCTGCGCTACCCTTCCCCACTGTGAGGGTGTTTTTCTGCAAAGAATCTAGATATTTTTTTTGATTTTCATTCTTTGCTGTAATTGGTTTGATAAGACCTTCACGCTCTTCTATAAATTTCTCCTTTACTACCTTCACTGTTTTATTTGACCGTTTTTTACGTCCACGACGACCTACACCGTAATCTTCACAATCTTCGTACACCATGCCTCCTTTAACAACAAAAGAAAATAATCCCTTTCAAAATGTACTTTAGTCCATCCTTGTATAAATGTCAAGAGTTATGTGGCTAAACAACATATTGTTGCAAGTACGCCACGTTTGACAACATTGGATGTACATTAGTTGACATCCTAGCACAATTGTTGTAGAGTGGATGGTTCTGAGGGTTTTTGTTGTACCAATTGTTCTTGACTCAGAAGAATGAAAATTCTAGCGCAAAAGAAAAGCAAGGCGCAAACAGGGAAGTTGCCGAATGTACGCTGTACACGGTAGGAGCACTGTGCCAAGACTCTATCACGAGAGGAAGGCTCCTAGGAGATTGTGTGATAAATCAATCTCTGTCTCATATCTTAGGATATTTTGCCATGTGCGGCAAGCAGGATAGCTTCGGGGAGAATGCTTACTGTGAAGACTCAACTTGAGGGAGATTAGGGATATTAATATCAACCTAGCCCTCAAGGGGAAGTTATGTTCACAGAATTCAATCAAAGAGAATAGACAATATAATATACTAATAAAGGAGTAGAGAATGGAAGATATTCTCCCTGTTAAGGGATTTGAGGGATATTTCGTTTCAAAGGAAGGAAGAGTATTTTCTAATAAGAAAGGTAAGTTAGAAGAAATGAAATACTATTTTGTTCCATCTTCTTCTGGTTTAACTTTCAAGTCTGTGATGTTATCTCGTAATTCTGTTGTCATGAGAAAATATGTCCATAGGCTTGTATATGAAACATTTTCAGGCAGAAACATAAAAGGAAAAAGACTTTTCTTTAAAAACTTTGATTGTTTAGATTGTTCATTTTCAAATATTACAGAAGAGTTTCCTCCTTATGTTTTAGAAGAAGGTGAAGAGTGGGTGAAAGGTTTTGAAGGAAGGTATACGGTGTATAAAGGAGACGTATATTCTGTATGGCAGAAAGATTTTCCGAAACGTCTAAAACCCTCATCTTATTTTAAGAATAAAAAATATACTCTGTATAATAAAGAGGGTGTCCCGTTTTCTTTTTATTTAAAAATCAAATAGGGTTGTAACTTATTTATAGTTAAAATATAATAACACTTATATTGAGGTGAAAGATGAAAGCTTTGATGAGTGATTTAACTAGAAAGATTTTGAATGACAAGGAAGCTTCAAAGCAACTTCAAGAGGCTTTTGAAAATAACTTTCAAGGGACAGTGTTCTTTGAAGGAAAAGAATATAAAGTGGTGGTTGTTCCTAAAGCCTTATAAGGAAGGAAGGATAGATATGTATTACGAACAAGATTTCGGGTATGGCAAGGATAAACGTCCTAGCCCTTAAACAAGTCTACGAAGCGTTTGCTTGCGTCTTGAGTCTTCTTCCGTGTAAACGTTGAAGAAGCAATTTACAGAAAGGAGAAGACGTTTTCCTGAAGACCTCGGATATGTGAAAGCTTAGTTAGATAGCCTCTTTATAGACGCTTCTAAAGTGCTCAAACGTCACAAACGGGGCAGAGATAATTTTATTGTTGGTATAGATTAACGGATAGATCACAACCCTTTCAAGGTTGCGGCGTAGGGTTCAACTCCCACTACCAACTCCAAACATTGCTTATGTTAGGCATAAGCTGAAGTCAACTTAGGCTTCTTTCTTTCTGTAGCGTAATGGTAGCGTACTTCGTTTGGGGCGAAGTGGTCGAGGTTCGAGTCCTCGTGGAAAGACCAATTTAGACCCGTAGAGCATTGCAACTTTCCTCCTTTAATGTGGTGCTCCGGGCATATACTTGTATTCCGAAAGGAGAGAAAATGTCAGAAGAAAAAGAACTTCCCAAGACAGCTTGGAAAGCTGGTCAGACAGGGAATCCAAAAGGAAGACCCAAAGGCACTTCAAGGCCCATTAGTCGTCTACGTTCTACGCTGAATAAATTAAAAGAATTAGAACCAGATGCGGTAGATATTATTGCTAGAGCCATAGAAGGAGACGGCACTTTAGATAAGTCTCAACTGGATACAGCTAAATGGGTGATTCAGAATATCAACACACTAACACGTGGGGCGATTGCTGAAGAAAGCTACAAACTGGATGTCAAAGATAGACAAGAAGAAGAAAGAGCTAATGGCACAACGGGTGTTAGACCAAAGCCACGTTTAAGCTTAAAGATTATTGACGAAGATTAAGAATTTTCCTGGGCCGTTATAGTTACGGGAAAGAAACAAGGGGGCTGCTACCCTTTCTTGTTTCCGTATCATACGACGATATAGTATGTGTGGAGAGGGGGCAAATTCTTGTGTCCTATTTCTAACAGCAGGTAGGGTGGCTGTTAGTCAGATTAAAATTTATAAACGGGAGCTTAGGCTCCCTTTATTTTTCTTATAAGTATTAAAGGAGAAAACATGGAATTTAAAAAGGTAATTGTGTCTACTGTTAGCACTCGTAAGTTTGTTGAGGGTCTTCTATACCTTGGAAGCATTGGGGGTGTTCTTGAAGATAACTGTACAGTAATTAAGGGCTTGTATCTTAGAGCAGAAGTTATGGTTCCAGCAGATACACCAGTAGATGAGACACCAGAAATTAAAGTTGCTGCGGGTGTTCCTGTAAAGAAAGAAGAAAAGCCTGTTGCTAAAAAGACAACTGCAAGAAAAACTACAAACAAAAAGAAAGAAGACGCTGAAAAACAAACCGAAGAACAAGATGCTCCTGAGGCAGAGGGAGAAGTTAAGGAGGCTTAATGTCTAAAAACCTTCCTGGCCCTTGCTCGGTACGCCAGTTAATGTATGTAGAGAGCGAGGCTGATGTCACGCTCTACGGGGGCGCAGCAGGTAGTGGTAAGTCGGAAATTGGAGTTATCGACTTTTTAAAATATACAGATATTCCAAACTTTATTGGAGTAATCACTAGAAGAACAACTCCACAATTGACTGGCCCTGGCGGGATGCTAACTAAATGTAAACGTGTGTTTGGTCAAGCGTATACTCCTGATGAGTATACGTGGAGAGCAAAAGACGGAAAGTTTGTGTTCCATAAATCAGGTGCTGAAATATATCTCAAACACTTCGAGAACGACCAAGCAGACGTTAATTGGCAAGGTTCCGAAGCTAACCTATTCTACGTAGACGAAGGCACTCAATTCACGCAACACATGATTCAATACATCATGTCTCGTATGCGTAATCCTTCTTGCCCTGACGTAAAACCCCACCTAAAAATCACCTGTAACCCGGATGCCGACCATTTTCTCAGGAAGTGGGTGGAGCCTTATTTAAACGAAGACGGCACACCAAACAGGGAAAAGGATGGCTTGATACGTTACTTCACTTTCCAAGACGGTGATTTTATTTGGGGAGACAGTACAGAAGAGTTAGTTCAGAAGTATGGAGTAGATGCTGAAGACTGCTTGAGTTTCACTTTTATTTCTGCAACTGTCAAAGATAACCCTGTTATGTCCAAAGTTAACCCCAAATATGTTAGTTGGTTGAGAGGGTTGAAGGGTGTTGAACGTGCAAGACTTCTCGAAGGTAACTGGTTTATTAGGGAAGAAGCTAGCAGCTATTTCAACAGAAATTGGGTTACAGAGATACACCATGTAGACGAAGAAGATGTCTGGTATACAGTGAGAGCATTTGACTTCGCTGGAACGTTAGTTTCAGATTTAAATCCATCCCCCGACTATACCACTTCAGTACGTATGCGGAAAATGAAGAATGGTGATTATGTTATTGATGATATAAGACGATGCCGTATACGACATGGGCAGTGGGAAAGCTTTGTTCTTGAATGCTATGAAGATGACCCGTTTGGAGTGGAATACATAATTCCTCAAGACCCCGGCCCTGCCGCACAAAGAGCAACACAGTTGTTTTGTAGAAGATTAGCTGAGTTGGGGATTGCTACAAAGAAAGAGAAAACCAACAAAAGCAAACTAGATAGATTCAGACCTTTTGCTTCTGTTGCAGAGAATGGTGGAGTGTTTGTTCTGTCCAACTGTGGTTGGGACAAGGAAAACGATATTAAAAGCTCCAACGATTTCTATTATAAAGAATTAGAAACTTTCACTGGAGAAAGGAAGAGAGGTGAATCAGGTCACGATGACTTGGTTGACTCCACTTCTACGGCCTTCACTGCGTTAGCTTCCAAGACAACTTCCTTATCGGGAATTTCTAAAAATTTAATTGATATTAACACTAAATTTGCTGTAGGTAATCCGTTTAGGGGGATGTCTGCTTTTGGTGCATAGGAGAGATAATGGCAGAAAAAGATGAAAAAGAAAATGTCTCCCTAGGGCGTGGAGACATTCCTGTTCTTCGTATTGAAAAAGGGAGAACATCTTATAACGGCTTGAAAGCTTTAGCAGGGTTAATCGAGGAAGAATGTAATTGGGATTTAAAGTGGCCTGAATGTATAACCACTTATAAAGCCATGTTGAAAGACGCCACTATAGCATCTTCTTTGAACCTCATGGAGATGCAAATTGCTAAGGTGAATTGGAAAATAAAGATTCCCGAGGGACACGAAGAAGACCTTTGGGATAAAACAAAATTTGTCGAGTCGTGCATGAATGATATGGAGCATAGCTGGACAGACTTTATTAGACAAGCAACTTCCTTTAATAGATTTGGATTTGCCCCTGTAGAGAAGGTTTATCGTAAACGTTCTAGAGGAACGGGGAGTCGCTATAACGATGGCCTCTACGGTATTAAAGAACTCCCTCTGATTACACAAGACAGTGTTGCAGGATGGGAGTGGGACGCAGCAGGCCGAAGATTAACAGGGTTACACCAATACAGAAATATTCCAAAGGGTAAAGATAACAAGGTTTACGAATATACCACTGATACACAGTTCATTCGTAGAGAAAAGTTCATGCTCTTTAGGGCAGACCCTGTAAAGGACAGCCCAATAGGTTCTTCCCCTCTTAATAATGTCTACATGGCATGGAGATATAAAACAGAACTTGAGAGGCAAGAGTCCTTAGGTATTGCTACAGATGTGCGAGGGATGAAAGTGATTTATCTCCCTCCTCAATATATGTCAGCAACAGCCACTGAAGAAGAAAAAGAAACCTACGAAGCGTTCCAAAGAGCTTTGGCACTAATGCATAGCGGGGAACAGAGTGGGATTATTCTTCCACGAATCTACGACGACAGCGGAAAGCCGCTATTCGAGTTTGAAGTGAAGAGTGTCACTGGAACTGCAACATACGACGTTTCTGAAGTTATTGCTCGTTATCGCCGTGAGATTGTCACTGGCCTTCTAACCCCTATGATGATTATTGGTCAAGACGGAAGTGGGAGTTTTGCACTTGCGGAGTCTCTTGAAAATATCACTGCAACTATCGTTGAAGCTAGATTGACTGAGATTAGGGATATTCTGAATCACGACTTGATTCCTCAATTGTTTGCAATCAACGGATGGTCTACAGAGCATCTACCTTACTTTGAGTTTGAAGAGGTTCAGAGAACAAATCTAAATGATTGGAGTAGTGCTATTCAGCGTATTGCTTCTAATGGTTTGATTAAATTAGATGCAGATACTATCAACACCATTCATAGCAAACTCGGCTTAAACACAGCTTACGATGATATTGAGGTGAGTGTGGAAGACATTAGAGCTAATGCTACCAACTTCAAATCGAACTCTGGAGAGGGAATGGTAAGTCCTACAGGAGAAGGAACATCTACTTCTCCTAGTGCTGGAGATTCCAGTATAGCGAACAAGGAGAACTAATGAGTTTAAAAGATGATGTTATTTCCTTGCTGAAGAAATACGGAATTATCCAGAAGGAAGCCGAACAGCAAGAAGAAAGGATTTCCTATGAAGTAGTTTACGAACCCAACATCAAAGACTCTCACGGACATTGGATGTCCATAGAAACTTTGGAAAAGGCGTGTGAAAACTTCAATGAAAACCTCAGGGAAGGGGTAGTTAAGGCTAATCTATTTCATATTCAAGACACGGAAGATTTCACTGTTGAAGACACTTGGATTCAAAAAGAACTTGATGTTGTAGTGGAAGGAACAGACCAACCTATTAAGGCGGGAACTTGGATTGCTAAATTGAAATACCACAACGAAGATTTGTGGGAACTCAAAAAGGCAGGTGTTTTAGGTGGCGTTAGCATTGGTGCTATGGCACACCTAAACGAAGAGACAGGGGAACTTACCAATATATCCTTTGATGAGCCTCTAACGGAAGGAGAGGAAGAATAATGGCTTTGGAAATTAAGAAAAAGAAAAGCCCACATCTAGCTATGACCCATGAAATTCAAGGTGGAGCTAGTAATGGACGCAATCTTTCTTTGCTTATGAAAGCAGACGCAGAGATTGACGAAGATACAGCCAAACTTATTGAGAAGGTATCAGGAGTGAAGGTACAAGTTACCAAAGCATCCTACGAGGCTCTTCGAGAGAAGCTTTCTGAGGCTGTAAAGAAATTCGAGTCTAAAGAATACGATTGGACTTGGGTAGTAGATTTTGATGAAAGCACTGTTGTTTTCTCAAATAATAGTGGAATCTTTTACGCAACATATACCGTAACTGGATTGGAAGTTGAAGTAGGGAATGAGGCCACTGAAGTTAGCCGTGTTGTTAGTTATGTTGAAGGAGAGAATAAAGTTATTTTATCGGACTCTCTTGAAGGTATTGATAGCGGCGTCCGTAGTCTGATAGTTAAGTCGTTCGATTCCATTTCCAAGAACGAAAAGCTAGTAGATGTTTTTAAGTCTAAAAAAGGAAATCAAATGCAAGTAGAAATTGAAAAGGCCGTGGACGAAGCAACCAAAGTCCTAAAGGCAGACCTAGAAAATGCGCAAGCTCTTCTAAAGGAAGCTCAAGAACAAGTTGCTTCTTACGAGAAAGCTGCACAAGAACAAAAAGAAGCTTTCAGAAAGGCTGCAATTTCAGAAGCAGTGTCCGATGAAGCGCAAGTAGAAGCTCTCCTGAAGAGCACTGCTGTTCTTGATGATGAATCTTTCAGCACTGTTGTAGCTTCTTTGAAAGCTAAAGCTGAAGTTGTAGAAAACAGTGATCTTTTCCAAAAAACTTCGGATTCTGCACCAATTGAAAAGGCAGATGAAGTTCCTATGCACGTTCAAATTCTCCAAAAGCAATTTGGCGTAAAGCAATAATTACAACAATACTTTAAGAAGGAAATATAAACATGCCTTTCGTAACCCTAAATCGTACAGACCTGTCCGATCTTGTTTACCACGAAGTTGACCCCTCCGTTGGTTATGCCCGTAGCGAGATTGTCGTTCAATTCGCCGGAACGCTCAATATCGGTACCCTGGTTTTCCGTGCTACCAGTGCTAGTGCTCTAGCTCCTTATGCCCCTGTTACCGCCGCAGGTCAACTCGTTAATACTAACGAATTTGCTGTTGTCTTCGGTGATAACTACGGTTGCAAGGAATCTTGGACTGTTACTGCTTCAGATACTGATCTTAATTCAGTTGCTTTTGTAGCTGGCCCTGTGTTCCTAAAGGACATGCTGATTCTTGAAAATCTAGGTTTTGAACCTACTGAAGTTCAGTATGCAACTATGAAGCAGCTTCTACAAAACCAAGGCATTGTTCTTGAGAAGACTCTTTAATAGAACAACAATAATTTTTAAGACATCAATTAGCGGAGAATATATAAATGCCTATTACTAACAACCCACAAGCCTATGGCAAGGCAGTTGACCTATCTTCAGGTATCAACATTGTGCCTAACACATGGGGTCTTGTAAATCGTCTTGGCTTGTTTGAAAACAAGTATGGCCGACTGAAGACTATCATGGTTCCTCGCACCACTGAAGGCCAACACCTCCTGGAAGACCGTAATTGGGATGAGCGCAATCCTTCAATCGCGGGTGCAGCACGTGATTTCCTAACTCTGCCTGTACCTCACTACCCTGTTGACGATGCAATTACTCCTAACGATATTGACGCAAATATCGAATGGGAAGCTGCAATCAACGGTGGACTTGGCCTGGAAACTATTGAACAGAAACGTGCTGAGAAAATGAGCCGTATTCGTCGTGCTCATGCACTGACGCTTGAAATGGCTCGTATGCAAGTCATTAAAGACGGTACTGTTTACTCCCCACGTGGCACTGTTAACGTCAACTACTACACTGAATTCGGTATTAGCCGACAAGTGGTTTCTGTTGACCTAGACTCAACCACTGTTGCCCCTAACATTGCACTAGAGGGCGCTCTTGGTCAAATTCAGGACGATCTACAAACTGGAGATATTGTCACTGACTTTATCTGCCTGTGTTCGCCTGAGTTTTTCAGTGCTCTGACCAATAACGCTTTCATTGTTGAACGTTATTTCTACGTACAAAACAGCCAACAACAGCCTCTACTGGTTGACCGTCTAACCGCTGGTGCTCCTCTAGACGCTCGTTTCCGTACTTTCGACTATGCAGGTATCCTGTTTGTTGAAGTGAGAGGAAGTGTTGCTGGTATTCCTTACGTAGCTCCTGATGATGCATATCTGTTCCCGCGTGGCACTCAGTCTTTCGAGACTTGGTTTGCACCTGCAAATCGTCTGTCCACTGTGAACAAGACTGCACTTGAAAGCTACTACTTCGAGTACATCAACCGCAAGGATGACATCATTGAGATTATGTCAGAAACCAACTTCCTGAACGTTCTCAAGCGTCCTGATCTTATCCTCACCCTACGGAACGAAGCTTAATCTGTAGATGAGGGTGAATAAGAAGGGAAGGGAATTTCCCTTCCCTTTTATTTTCTTTTAAATAGGGGAATTTATGGCTTTTGAAGATATTACACCAGAACAGGAAGCCAAGATCGCCCTGTTAAGAATAATGTTGGGCGATGTCGAAAGCAGTGTATTTTACCCGATTCTGACAGATGAAGAATATTATTTAGTGTTAGAGCTAAATAATTGGAATGTTAAAAAAGCTGCAAGGCAGGCAGGATTTAGTATTGTCTTTTATCTTTCTCAAGTTAATTACAGGGAAAGGACAGGAGATATAGAAGTATGGAATAACGCTTCCATAGAGTATAGAAAAGCTCTACAAGATTTTCTGGATGAAAACAGTTTAGCCAACTTACCTTTAGATTTAAAGCCTTGGGTGGGCGGTACTTCTGCAAAAGAAGTGTGCAAACTTATTCATGACCCTGAATATCTGAGACATCCTCTGGCGAGTATTTCTCATTGTTCATCTTGGTGGACAAGAGTTAAAAATTACGATTGTTTGATAGAAGATAGACGTTGGGGGTGTGGCTGTGGCTAATATCTCTAGAAACTCCAATGCAAGACGATCAAGGCCAACATTTCAACTTACTAACGTTGTTGATATTGTAGTGAAAAGATATATCACAACAATGGTGAAAGGTAGGCCACAAGAAACAGAAATTCTACCTAATCCCACTATTGAAGGTAATGTTCAACCTGTCAAGTTTCAAGAGCTTATGCAGATGGCAGAAGCTGATAGAACTAGAGAGTGGATAAAGATTTATACAACAGACCATTTAGTGACAGCAGAAGAATCACAACAAACTGGTAATGCTGCGGATAAAGTGGTTTGGGAAGGTCATCTATATAAAGTAATGAAAGAAAAGCATTATGGAATGGGTGTCCTAGATCACCGGATGGTGTATTGCGCTCGTGAGCCTCTTTCAGCGAAAGGGTTGTAGGAGAAGATGAGATGGGAATAACAACCAAAGTTAAGCTGAAAAAAGACGATAGGGTGTGGAAGCAGATGGCTAAAAACCTATCTAAAGGTGGAGACAAGATTTCAAACATTGGTTGGGTGGAGCCGACAATGCATCCTTCTGGCGTCCCTGTAGCGCAAATCGCAAAGTGGAACGAAGAAGGACATATAAACGGAATGGGTAGTGCTATTCCCGGTTCTTACACACCCCCAAGACCTTATATGCGCTTAGGATTTCTTCCTAGAGCAAAGTTGTTACTCCCTTCTTTTACATCTCTGGCTCATCAAGTGGCAATGGGAAGTAGAACTTGGACAGATGTAAATAATCAAGTGGGCGTTACTTTAAAAAACGAACTTCAAGAAATTATAGAAGCGTGGAGTAGCCCTGCCAACAGCCCCGTAACCGTGAGATTAAAAGGTAAAAATGACCCTCTCATTGATACTGGATTTATGTTAGATACTGTTCAAAACAAAGTAACTAGAAGAGGAGCACAACAATAATGAAGTCCTTCTCTGGTGGCTATTATGAGCCTTTACAAGACACTTTATATGATGGCATGAGGGCTATTTTAGATAGCCTGAATTACAACACTGTAGATGTTGTTTTTTCCAAAACAAATAGCATAGAATCTCTTAACACTTACTGCGTATTAGATATTTTACAAATAAAACAAGAAGGTAAGAGAGATGAGGGCAGCTTTATTGTTCCCGAAGGGGAGTGGCTAGAATTCAATACGCATTACAACATTTATCTGCAAGTTTCTGTTTTCGGAGATAAAGCAGGGGAAGTTGCTACCGCTCTGCATCATCATTTTAACAATAGAAGATGTTTTGAAGAGTTAGCTAAAAGGAATCTAGGTTTGTTAAAGAAAACAGACCTAAGAAGAAACCCACAATTACGAGAAACGAAGTGGGTAGATAGTTTTAACTTTGACACTAACCTTACATTTTCTATCTTCACAAAACAATCTTTTGATTGGGTCGAATACATTACTGTTAATGGTGAAGTATTCAAAGTACCTTACAAGGAGTAGGGTAGTAATTTCTTTTTAAAAATAAGGAAAACAAATGGCACAAATTGATTCAATTGTACAAGTACAAATCACACGCCAAACTGCACAAGTGGATATTACGTCCTTTGATATTCCTCTACTCCTTGTAGAGATGGATGACAGTATTACAGCATTTGCTAGTGACCGTGTAAAAACTTATACATCTTTAGAAGCTCTAGAAGCTGATCTTGGTAGCTCACATACAGGCTATGTAATGGCGACTAAACTGCTTGGTGGAGATGTTAAGCCCAACCAATTCAAGGTAGGCAAAGTAAACCGTCAAACTGGCGATGAGGAATCTTATGTAGAAGCCTTAAACGAAGCTATCGACGCTGATGATACTTGGTATGCAGTAATTACCGAATCTCACCTAGACGATGATATTTTTGCAGTGGCAGGTGTAATTCAAGCTATGCGCAAATTGTACTTCACTTCAACATCTTCACAATTAGCTTACACTTCTGCACAAACTGTTGTTTACACTTCAACTGTACAGTATGACCTCAACGGTGCAGTTAATGGCGATACAGTTCAATTGACTATTGCAGGCGAAACTTACACATCTACATTTGATGGTGCCGATTGGGGCAACTTTATTGGGACTCCAACGCAAACCTTTGCAGGAGCTTTTGCTCTAAATGACGCAACTGGCCTACTGACGATCACCAATAATTTTGTAGATTTTGTTGTAACCGAAGCTGCGCAAGATGTTAATGGTGTTGTAGCTGTGGTGGATACTGAAGCAACAGACCCTATCGGTATGGATATTGGACAACGTTTGAAGCTTCGCAATATGACTCGCACTATTGTTATGTTCTCAAACACAGCAGACGCAGATTTCCCTGAAGCTGCTTGGGTGGGTGGAAATCTTCCATATACTCCGGGCAACATCACTTGGGAATACAAGTCTCTCCCTGGTGTTACTGTTTCTAGACTCACTGATACGCAAATCTTTATTCTGGAAAACAGAGGCTACAACTATTACATCCCTGTTAAGGGTGTGAACATTACCCGCAGAGGTAAGGTAGCTGAAGGTGAGTGTAGATACCATGCAGATTGTTGATTGGCTATATGCCCGTTTACAAGAACAAATTTTCTTCCGTCTTGTCAATACCCTAAAGATTCCGTTTACGGACGCAGGAGCAACAATGATCGAGAATGAAATCCGTTCTGTCTTGACGCAAGCTCAAGGTAATAACGCAATCGACACTTACACTGTTACCTCTCCACGTGTACTAGCAATTCCTGAAATGCAACGCGCTCAAAGAGTAATGGGCGATTTCAAGTTTGTAGCTCGTTTAGCAGGTGCAGTTTCTATTGTCAGAATCGAGGGCATTGTACATTACTAATGTAGTGTACAAGCCTTTCAAGAATAATTTAACAAGGAATAGATAAATGGAAGCATCTCACATTCTTGGAAGCTACAGCCCTGAGTCTGTGCTTGTTGTTCTATCTAACAACAAATTCACACACACTGTTTCGGGGTTTGTAGACGGAACTTTTATTAACATCACCAGAATCATTCCCCACGCTACTTTGTACACTGGAGCAGATGCTTCAAACGTTCGTGTAGTGCGGGCCGTGAAAAACTGTGACGTTACTTTGACGCTACACCAGTCTAGCGAAACTAACGATGTTCTTTCCCAACTCTTGATTCTAGACGAAGCAAGTCGTTCAGGCGAAGACATCTTCTCAATCACGATTAAAGACCTTTCAGGTCGCACTGTTGCCTCTAGTGGTGGCGTGTTTATCGGTACATCTCCTGATATTGGGTTTGGTACTGAAGTGAGTGAAAGACCTTGGATTCTGCATGCAATTAATATGCAAATCTTTGAAGGTGGTAACGGGAAGTTTACTACTCCTACTTGGGACACCGTAAACGAACTAGGTTTTACACCTAACGAAGTATGGAATCCAGCTAACGCAGGATTTACTCCTGTTCCGTAATAAGGGGGAAGGGGAGTAATCCCCTTCTTTCTTTTCTTTGGAGTGTATATGGCTATGTTAGGACTGTTTTAAACCATAATACAAGTTCGTGGATTGGAGTTTGAAAACTTCTTCCTTGAGACGTATAACAATATCTTGACAAACTTGATTTTTGTACTCGGCTATTACCGAGTTAATCTGAGAAATTTTACTTTCTTTCCAGACTTGATGAGCTTCAATTTCAGTTTCATACAAACCTAGATATTGTCGTTTCTTTCCTAAACTTATCTCGGAAGCGTATTTTCCAGAAGCTTTATGAAAAGAAACTCCGATAGGTAAATCTTCTCTCTGAATACCGTTAGTATTGAATAGACAGTTTATGTCATAAGGTACAAAACGACAAGTTTCGGGACTATAAGCTTTCAAAGAAGGAAAAATAATATCCTTGTCTAAAGACCAGAATCGACCATTAGTTTCAACAGACATATAGCCTTTCTGTTGCTGACACCATTCAGCAAATTCTTGAAAACATGCAAACAAGTTTTGTGTGCCAATATACGAAGGATGTTTCTCTTGAAACTTTCCGTTAGGATTAGCTCTATACACGATAGACTGCCAAAGTTTTCCGGCACGAGTAGAGTATTTAACTTTGTCGATTATTAAGGAGTTTATCCATTTGCGGTCTAAACTCATTAAATCATGTTTAATATATACATCCATTTTTAGACTCCTTAAAATTTCAATATACAACAAAATGAAAATGAAGTCAAGAAAGGGAAGAGGAGAATAGATGGCTATTTTAGGCACATACAGCCCCGAAGACGTTACGGTCTTGTTTGGAGGGGTTCATCAATTAAGTGGATTTATTGACGGAACATTTATTAGTATTTCTAAAGATGAACCTTCTTTCTCGACACGAGTTTCCGCTGATGGTGCTCCTACTAGGACGTTTTCTAGTAATCCCCTTTACACTGTGCAGCTAGTATTGCATAGCGGTTCTGAAAGCAATCAAGTGCTTTCTTACGCGCTGACAGTAGATGAAATAACAAAGATGGGAAAATTCCCATTGATTATAAAAGACCAACTTGGGAGCAGTTTGTTCTTCTCTTTAACAAGTTGGATTGAATCTAAACCGGATAGTGACTTCTCTGTCAGTATTGAAGAGAGGGAATGGACTATCAAATGTTCTCAAGTGACCTTCAACGTAGGTGGAAATGATAGCCCTTCTTCTTTAGGAGAAGACGTTCTAAGAACGGGTTTGGGCCTTGCAGGTACATTCTTGTAAGGAGGAAACATGAGTCAAGACGTAAGAGAATATTCTCCTTCCGAAGTTGTTATGACTTTTGGAGGAGCAATAGTAGAAGGATGGGAAAGACTGTCTATAAGAAGAATGCACCCTAGTTTCCGAATCGTAGAAGGTATACGAGGAAAAAATACAAGAGTTCGTATAGGAAATTCAGCAGCAGAAATTGACATCACTCTTTCTCAGACAAGCCCAACAAACCTTATCTTTTCACAGATTGTGACGCTAGATGAAGCTTATGGAACGGGAAGAATAGAAATCACCCTGAAAGATGTTCTCACAGGAGAAGTCTTTCAATCAACAGAAGCCTTTTTGGAAAGACCAGCAGATAAAGAATTTGAAGCTGAGTCGTCAGAAAGAGTTTGGAAAATGTACTGTCTTTCTTCAGATATGACGATGGGTAGTGGAGGAAATTGGGGAAGTCTTGTAGACAGGATTACCTCACTGTTTTAAAAATAATGTAATAGGAGAGTCACATTATGAATTCTAAAGATCAAATTGAACACGTAGTTGGTGAAAATCGTTATCTTATTAACGCTTTGGATGCCTCTTTTGGCTTAGAAGCTATGAATAAGCTGGCTGACTTCGCTACGGCAGGTACAAACCCTTCAGCCGCATTTATTAAAGGCGTGGTGTTGGCAAGTGTAACGTACAACAACAAAGCTGTTAACGAGAAGTGGTTTGATAAACATTTCTCTCGGAACTATAAAGAGTTGAATGAACTTTTTGCAAAGATTCTAGAGTTTAACTTCGGAGAAGTGGGGGCTGATGGCGTCCCAAACGGGCAAAGCGATACTTCAGAGTAAAAGAAGCTGAGGTATCGCCAGAAGGCGCTCCTGTCGCTCATACCCCTGAATATCGAAAGATGCTGCAACAGTTTTCAGGGGATTGGAGAGTGATGAGAGTGGTAATGGCTTCTTCTTCTCCTATTGATACGCTTCATAGTTTTCGTACAGGCAAGTATTCGATTAAAACGTTTCTAGATATGTTAGAAATGATTGACGCCCAAATGACCATAAGAGAAGATGAGGCTCACAGAATGAAACAACAAGAAAAGCGAAATGGTAGGAGGAAATAAATGACAGCTATTGCTTCCTATTATGCTCAGGTGGGTGTGGGGATTGATAGAAATTCCCTCACTCAAGTTCAGACCTATTTAGACACTATCCAGAAGAAGATGGAAGCTTTCCAGAAGAAAGCTGTTGTTTCCAAAGATATCTCTCTTCGTATTAACAATTTTTCTGTTAATTCAAAAAATTTAAGGGCCGCGATAAACAACGCCGTTGGTGGTGCAAACATTCGTTTGAACAACGTTACGGTGGGTGCAGTAAAAGTTAATCGGGCCGAAATGAGGCGGTCAATTAGTTCTGCGTTCGGGTCGGCTAATGCCGCACAACTTGCAGGAGCTTCATTCACTTTACGAGGAGTGCAGGTACGAGATTTTCAAGTTTCTCGCTCTTCTCTCCTTCGTGCCATGAACGCAGCTTTACGGGCTACAAGTAATAGCCCTGCTTCTAGTATTCGTTTGTCAAATTTTTCTGTTTCTAAAAGAGCCTTAGTTGCCGCAATCAATAATGCTCTTAATGTAAGTGGCCGAACGACAAGAATTAGAGTAGGAGCATTGTTTTCTCAAGCTTCCTTGACGGAAATGAGAAATCAAATTAGACAATCCATCAATCAGCTTGTTGTATCTCCAACTATTAATCCTCGTATTAACCCCACTGTAAGACAGACACGAAGAACGCAAGGCGGGGCAGCGGGTGGAGATAGAGTCACCACTAGAAATCCTAGAAATCAAAATCCTTGGCACAACCCTATGATGATAGGTGGCGGTGCGGGGGCTTTTCTTAGATATGGAATGTACTCCCTGCCATTTGTAGCCGGTGCCTACGGGTTAAATGCCCTGACCAACCGTTCTACGGAATTGGAAGGTCAAGCTATCATGATGAGGGCAGCTATCCAAGATAGGGAAGAAGCTGCAAGACAAGAACAATATATAAACCAGTTGGGTGATAGATTAGGTATTCGTACAGCATCACTCACCCCGTTCTATGCCCAAATGTATGCAGGTGCGAGAGGTACTAGCTTAGAACCCGCATTACCGCAAGGTTTCAGTGACTTTATGGATTATGCTTCTGTTATGGGGCTGAATGAAGAGCAGCTTAAAGGTTCTATTCGGGCAATTTCCCAAATGGTTTCTAAAGGAAGAATCCAATCAGAAGAGCTTCGACAACAATTAGCTGAACAAGGCATGCCTGAAGCCATCACTATTATGGCCGAAGTTGCAGCAGGTGGGGATAGAGCCAAGCTAGATAAAATGATGGAAATGGGAGAACTTGATGCTATTAAGTATCTTCCAATGTTCTTTGAAGCCTTAGGTAAAAGAGCACAGCCATTCATTGAAGATTTCTACCAGACAGTTGAATATCATAGAAGAAAAGCTGCAAAAAAGAATGAAGATTGGTTGAAGAGATTTATGGCAGCGGGGGCTACAGAAGGCTTAACTTCTATATTTGATGCTTTTACACAATCTGTAGAAGCTTCTATCCCAATGGCAGACTTACTAGGTGACGCTTTTAGACGCGCTGGACATCTAGTGGCGGCGGCGTTGCTAGTCCCAAAAGAAACTCTGGAATGGTTAACGGGCAAAGCACATGAAAATAACTTCATGAATGCTTTGTTTGGGGATGTTAACGCCACAGACATTCCTTTAATCATATACGAAATTCAAAAGACCATTGACAGGTTGAAAGAAAGTGTTGACCAAGCAGGTTTTTCTTTCAAGCTTATCAGCCTAGAATCAACCAAAAAAGAGTTTGAAGCCTTAGGAAAAGTTATGCTTCAAGTTTTGTATTACATGCAAGACTACGGGGCAGTGTACGCTAATTTGGCTACAGGCAATTTAAAGGGAGCTTATGCTTCTCAATTAATAGGTGTTGACCGTCAAGAAGCAAGGAAACAAGCGGGCGAAGCCGCACAAAGAGAAGGCTTGTCTTTAGTCGAACAAAGACTTTTAGAAGACGATATTTTTGGTCAACTGCAATCTGCAAGAGGCGACTACTTTAACCTACCTATGTCAGACCTCATGACTATGGTTACAAAGGCAACCGTAGATAATTTTGCAGGTAGGTCAAATAGAAGCCGCATTGTTCAAGACATAGTGGACAACCCTCCTGGCTCTTCCTTCGATGTTCCGAAAGATAGGGTAACTAGCGGCGCTGTTTCTTCCATCTTATCTAGCGATATTCTCTCTCAATCTGATCTAGGTGTTGGACAAATGCCGTCTCCTGACGAAGCAGCTTCAGGGGTAACTAGCGGTCTAGTGAAATGGATATTAAACAATCCTTGGTTTAGAGATGGTTGGGGGAATGTACCTGAGAACACTCCAATGGGAGAATCTTCTGCCTCTCAACATCGTTCAGTAGATATTAACATTAAGGGTACTGTCAGAGTGGAAGGTGAAGTAGAAAATCTCACACCTGATGTTGATCTTAGTGAAGCTATCAAGAGTGTTATCGAGGAAGAGATTGGACAGACAATCACTCAATATCCACAAGTCCCTAAATAGGAGTGCATTATGGCTTTAGCAATTAAATTTGGAGACTTGACAGATACTACTTCTGTTTCAGGAGCTATCTACTTTGATGCTGTAACGGAATATAAGAAAAACTACAGTGGCAGGGTTACAGATCACCCTATAGAAGCAGGCGCGTCTGTCTCTGACCACTATATTTCAAATAACCCTAAGATTCAGATTGCAGGGGTTATTTCTAGTGTAGATTTTTCTAACATTCCATCGCAGCTAATACTAGATGGCGACCCTGTAATTAACAATAACGATCAACCTTCAGCGGTAAGTGTTGGAGGTTTGGGGGGAAAGCTTAGACAGTTTTTACCTGGGGTGGTTACACAATTTCTTCCTCAGGTAAATCCTTCTGTTTCAGTAGACCAATCAGAAAGAACAGACCATAAAGATACGATTGACCAACTCATGAAAGAACTCATGAATGGTTTGTATTACGATACGCAAAAAGGGAAATGGGTGAATAGAATGACCCCCATCACTCTTTTTGATGTATTTGGAGGTTTTCCTTTTCCTGTGATGCAGGATTTAATCGTCGTTAAGTTTTCTTCAGAAGAGTCTGTAGAAAATGGAGATGCCCTTGTGTTTAATATGGAATTGGAACAAGTGAGGTTTGTATCGTTAGAGAGTGCTGATGCTCCTAATCCACAAAACAATACTCCGACACAAAGAGCAACTACTCCCACTAAGGAGAAAGGGAATGTACCTTCAACTCCTTCTTCTACGAGTCAATCTCCCCGCCCTGACGTAATGAGCAATGTAGGCCGTGCAACTAATTAAAGGAGAATAGTGTGGAAGAAATGTATGTACCTATTCCTCTCTATCCTGACCCTGACTATAACTACTTTATTTCTTTGGAAAGAGTGGCTTATAAATTACGGTTCTATTACAACGAGAGGATGCAACAGTGGATTATGGATATTCGCTACGCTAACGGCGACCCGATTATTTTAGGGGAAGCGGTAGTGCCTGAATATCCAATCTTCTTTGATTATGCAACAGAGTTAGAAGGATTCTTCTGGCTGCATCCTATTGGTAAGAAACAAAACCATACAGTAGCCAATCCCTATCAATTGTCTGAGTATTATCAGTTATTCTATTTCTACGAGGGATAAAATGATACTGCAAAAGGATAGAGTATATTCTTTAGTGGTAGGGAATGAAGAAGGTGCAGTGGAAATTAAAAACCTTCAAATAAGATTCTCTGTTACAAAGACAAGCAACAACAAAGACAAGAAGAATAAAGCACGTGTTGAAATCTTTAACCTTACAGAAGAAAGACGTAGAGCTTTAGAAGAAGATTATGTTCGTGTTTCTTTGAAGGTGGGGTATTACGATACAGAGTTAGTTGAGTTGTTTTCTGGCGAAGTAGTTGGTATCATTAATACTAAGAAAGACATTAAGGCTTTCTTCACCAGACGACAAAACACCGACCTTATCACACGCTTGGAAATAGACGAATTATTCTCAGACTTAAACAATACGACAGTGAGTAGTATTGTTCCCGCAGGTAAGACGGTAAGAGATGTTATTCAGGCTATCGTAAAAGACATTCCTGCTGTTACCAGACAAGAAATGAACGGAGAGGCAGTGAAGAAGCAACTGCCCGATGGATACCCATTATCGGGGAGTCCAAGACAAAACTTAGATAAGCTTTCTAAAGACTACAACTTGGAATGGCAGATTGATAGTGGCGTATTGTATGTGTCCGACATTGATGGTACTTTTTCTGACAATAAAGAGAGTGTTCCTCTTATTGGGCAAATGTCGGGACTGATTGAACGGCCTGAGTTTCTTAGCCCTGACTCTAAGCGAATGAGAAAAAAGGGAAGTAAAACTAAGGCAACTAAAAATACGTTAAAACTCAAGATTCTTTTGAATCCAACGATCATTGCAGGAAGTATCATTAAGTTGGATTTTGAAGATTTAACAGGATATTACAAAGTAGATGAAGTGAGACACGATGGGGATTTAAGAGGTAACTCTTGGTATTCCACTCTCACCTGCACTGAGAAAATAGATTAAAAGGAGAGAGAAGTGGCACAAATACCTTCATTACATGAAGTTTTAACGGCATCTAGCGATTACGCTCTTTCTAATGTCTATACGAATATTCCGGGCATTATCGTAGCAGTGAAGGATTTAGGCCAGTTGTGTGTTGATGTTCAGCCCACTATTAACGTCCGTACACAAGACGGAGAGGCAAGCACACAGCGGCCTCCTATTTTGAATGTTCCTTTGAAACAGCCCGTTAGTTTACAAGGTGGCCTCACTTATCCTGTCTCTGTTGGGCAACCAGTGTGGCTAGAATTTTCCATGCGGGGGTTGGAAGTGTGGAAGAGAGGGGCGGGACACTCCGATGCCCCTATTGACATGCGTACATTTGACCCTAGGGATTGTATTGCAAGTCCAATTTATCCTTTTCAAACGTCTCCTAACCAAGCAAGTAAAAGAACACATAGCCATAGTCCTAGTGATGTTGTGTTGGTTCATAACATTGGTAGTGGTAGTGAGGTAGAAATAAGGTTAAAGCCTAATGGAGATGTGATAATCAATTCTCCTACCAAAGTTACAGTGAACTGTCAAGATGCAGAAATTAATGCAGACAGTTCTACTTCGGTCAATACAAGCGACTTCTCGGTGAATGCAAGTAGTGTTTCGTTTAATAGTGGAAGTTTTGTTGTAGGTACTGGTACATATGCAATCTCTGCAACAGATAGTGCCACGATGACTGCAAGCCTCTCTCAAAATGGGAGCTTTGTTCTTAATGGTATTGCAATGGAATCCCATAGGCATCCAGAGAATGACGGTGGTGGCCCAACTGACGGCCCAATCAATTAAAGGAAAGAGTATGGACTTGCTTATTCATAGAGATTATACGACAGGGACATACGATATGATCTTTGACAATGGGGCTTGCCCTACGACATCAGATTTAGTTGATGTTGTTACACAAAGATTATACATACGACTAAAAACTCTCTTTCAAGAATGGTTTTTAAACGTGGAATATGGCGTTCCCTACTTAGAAAGAATTTTAGGAAAAAAGATAAGAAAATCTACAGTGGACATAATCATTCAGGAACAGATTATGATGGAGAAAGGGGTTAAACAGATCGTGTCTTTTCAGTCTACGTTTGATGGCCCTTCTCGTGTTTACTCTTGTAGGTTTACAGTAAAGGCAGAGGATGGAAACGTTTCGTCTGTCATTACTATTTAAACAATCTAAACGAGAGGGATAAATGGCAGGATTAACAGAACATGGCCTCACAGTAAAGAGGCTTCACGAAGTCATTTCTGATTCTAAAGCACGAGCACAAGTAATTTTTCAAGACCTCGTTCCTCCTGGCGATATTGTAGATACTTCTGACAGTACCACAATTGGTAGGTTAATTGGTCTAAAAAGTCCAGCCATTGCTGATTTATGGGAAGCAGTACAACAAGTGTATTTGGCTTTTGACCCTAACAGTGCAACAGGTGTGGCTTTAGATAATTTAGTAGCTATTGGCGGTATCTCACGCTTTCCCGATAGTTCTACTGTAGCAGATGTAATTGTGACAGGGAACAGTGGAATTACTATTCCTATAGGGAGTGTGGCTCGAAGTAGCACAACTTCTCAGTTGTATGAAACAACGGAAGATATCCTATTAACACCTGAGAGTTGTCATGGAGTTGGAATTGGGATTACAAGCATTGTCCCAAATCAAGAATACACCGTATTTTACAGACACACTTCAGAAGGGGCATATCTCCCCATTCGTTATACAACTGGCCCTACCCCCAATACAAGTGAAATTGTAGAAGGGTTAATAGAAGACATTGAAGATAACCACTCTGCGATTAAAGGGTATGAAGTAGAAGGTAAGTTGTACATTGAAGGTGAAGCAGAATTTCAACTACTGGAATTCTTCACTTCGGGCAACATGCAAATCGAAAAAGTATTGGCTGTAGGCAGAGTTGTAGCTCAAGAGACAGGTGGTTTTGAACAGCCAGCAGATACGATCAATACAATTGCTACTCCGGTGTTTGGATGGGATGCAATCACCAATCCACTCCCTGCCGTTGTAGGAAGATCAAGAGAAACAGATTCCGAGCTTAGAAATAGATTCCGTGAGACAAAGTTCCAAAGAGCTACCAATATCATTGAATCTCTATATAGCGCACTGTATGGCATCACTGGTGTTAATAGTATTGCAATATACGAGAATGACACAGACTTAACGGATGAGAATGGTTTACCTCCTCACTCGTTCCACGTGATTATTGATGGTGGTTTGGAGACAGAAGTAGCTAGAGCTATTTGGCTTAATAGGCCAACAGGTATTCTTTCTGTAGGTTCCACTTCAATAGATATCTTGGATGCTTTTGGCTATGTAAGGACAATTAGATTTTCTAGACCAGAAGAGATTGAAATTTACGTGAGAATGACCCTCACTAGGTTTGCTACTTATCCACCTAACGGCGATGACAGTATTAAACAAGCAGTGAGTGAATATGTTGACACTCTTGTAATTGGACAAGACCTTGTATTTAGTAGGTTATATACGCCTATTAACACTGTGACTGGACATCAAGTAGATTCTCTCGAAGTGTCCTTAGATGGCGACAATTGGTTTTCATCCAATATTATTGCTAATTTAAATCAAAGAATTATTCTTCCTATTACCAACATCAGTATTACGTAAGGAGTGAGTTATGCAAAATGAATTCAACCTTACACACTACCTAGAAGAAGCGAGAGGAAGGGTAACAGAACAATTTATTGGTGCTCCGGTATTCGATAAATACCTACAGCTATTAGTAGCTGATAGTGTTGAATTGCAGATGGTCTTAAAAGACTTGATGGAGAAGAGAAGTCTAAACACCGCAGAGGGCATTCAACTAGATATTCTTGGAGACATTGTTGGACAACCTCGCACTTTGATAGATGCAGACCTACTTACCTTTTTCGGCTTTGAAGGAGAGTGGCAAGCAGACAGCTACGGGAATCTTTATGACCCGGCTGTAGGTAGTGCTTGGTGGGATGGTAGAGCTTCTAGGATAGGGAATATCACTCTTACAGATGATCTATATAGACTTCTGATTAAAGCAAAAATTGCAAAGAACGTTACAAGGGCTACGCCTGAAGACATAATGACTTTTTCCAACTTCGTATTTAATACGAACGGAAGTAATATTGTGGAAGAAGGGGCAGCGAAGTTTAGGCTCATGATTGGTCGAAACTTGACAAGAGAAGAAGTGGCCCTGCTTCGTTACATAAACACTACTGCTAGCTATGAAAGCATTCTATTACCCAAACCAATAGGTGTGGGAATGGTATACGGCAGCTTTGATTATGAGCAATTCTTTGGATTTCAAGGTGTTCCTAATGTAAAGGGATATGGCGCTTTTACATACACTCACTTCTTTAACGGAACTTTTGTTGGAGATGGAAGTGTAGTTCCTTCCTTGACGATGCTATTAGATGTTAATGGCAACCCATACGACCCAAGCCCACAATACGAATGCAAGTTTGAAGCTATGTTTGCCTTTGATGGTGTAGAAGGAGCTACAGGCTTTGGCACGTATTCTCCAATAGGCGACGTGGTTGATGGCGGGAATTGGAATAGAGTGATTGGAAGAGAAGTGATTCCTCAAGTTTGCACGATCATTGAAAGAGAAGTGGATATTACGCCCGGAGACGGAAAGGTGTTTGGGGGCAAATGGGCTTCGTATCACGATAACATTACTGATAGGTAGGTAAGATGGCAAAATATGTAGATAAGCCCTTGTGGGAAGAAGAAGTATTGATTCCAGACACGAGTACCCCTGTTTTAGGCGGTCAACCTGTTTGGGAACAAGATCAGTTTGTAGATGGCTTTTATAATGTGCCTATTGCCATTCTAGCAGATCGAACTAGGCACTTAAAAAACAGAATTGATGGCGTAGAACAAGAAGTGACAGAAGGCTTAGAAGGCTTTTTGATTGCTGAAGAGAATCTAGCAGACCTTACAGATGTTGCCCAAGCTAAATATAATCTTGGTTTAAATTTGGTAGATAACACCAGCGATGCCGACAAGCCAATCAGTACAGATACACAGGCAGCTTTAAATAGCAAAGTTGATATTGTAGCTGGAAAAGGATTATCAACCGAAGACTTCACTACGACTGAGAAAAGCAAACTTGCGGGTATTGCCACAGGTGCTACAGCAAATACAGGTACTGTCACTTCAATTAACGTTGCCGTTCCTACGGGACTGCAAGTAGCTGGTGGCCCAATCACTAATTCAGGGACTATCACTGTTAGTTATGCAAGTGGTTATGCAATTCCCACAACAACCAAACAAGGGCAATGGGACACGGCATACGGGTGGGGAAATCACTCTACTGCGGGATATGCTTTATCTTCGTCTTTAGCTCCTGTCGCCACTTCAGGTAATTGGGCAGACGTTGCAAATAAGCCTGCTGTTATGGCTGTAGGTGCTACGCAACAAGAAGCTAGAGACGCTATTGGGGCAGGTACTTCTGATCTTCAGATCGGAACTACAGCTTCCACAGCTAAAGCAGGTAATTATTCTCCTACTTCGGCTACGAAAGAGAACGTATTACAAGGCTCTTCTTCGTCAGTGTTTGTTACTCCCTCTTCATATTTCAATGTAATTTCGTGGGCAACAGCTTCGCCTTCTGGCACAGTTACCCTAGATTTGGATAGTTCTTTGAATCATGATCTTACAGTGAGTGGAAGTGTAACGATGGCTTCTCCAAGCAATGCAGACGTAGGAAAGACAGGAGATATCGTTATCCGAATGACAGCAAATGGAGCAGTGAGTTGGAACCCTAATTGGAAATTCTTAGGCTCAGTTCCCGATATTGGTGAAAGCGGGGAGATGTGGGTGATTTCTTACAAGGTATTGAGCGGTACAGAAATATTAGCTTCTGCCAATAAAGTTGCGAGTTAATAACGGAGAGTCGTATGAGCGTATTTGTTAATTCAGCCGGAACACCTATCTACCCTAGTGGGTGGGTGTATAACGGCATCCAATACCCGGACAGGGTATTTAATGAGTGGCAGGACACACAGTTAGCTTCAATTGGAATTTACCGTGTAGTGTTTACAGAGGTGGAAATTCCATCAGGAAAAAGAGTGGCACATTACACCTATGAAATAGAAGGTGATATTGCTAAAGCTACTCCTGTTTTTGAAGATATTCCTGTTGTGGTGCCTGAAACGGTTTCTAAAGCACAAGGTAAAGCTGCACTATTGCATGCGGGCTATCTTGATGCAGTTGAAGCCTATATAAATTCTTTGGAAAGCACAGACAAAATTTTAGCGTTAATTGCTTTCAATGACACTACAGAGTGGCGAAGAGATAGTCCTTTCTTGTCCCAAGCTGCTGTATCGCTAGGCATGTCAGAAGAACAATTAGATAATTTGTTTTTACTTGCAGAATCTATAATTTTATAAGAATGGGAGAACATAATGGCTGAAATCTCGAAGCCAACTACCCTTAACTCCATTTGGGCTGCGAATGGAGAAAGGATTAAGCCTGCTGATGAAAAAATTCAGCGTGGGTGGATTGTAGAAATCCCCACAATGCAGCATGAAAACTGGATTACAAACCGGCAAGATACAGCCCTCGCGCACATTAACCAACACGGTGTAGCTGTGTGGGATGCATTCACTCAATACCTTGGGATGAAGAGTTATGTGCAAGGCAGAGATGGGAAAATTTATAAGGCGTTAGTAGATAACATTAACACCGACCCGGTAGGAGATGAGAACACTTGGATGGTGGCCTTTGTTTCATCTGATGACCCTAGCGGCATGAAGGTGTTTAACGGCTACACGCTTATCTCTTCAAACTTCGACGTTCAAGTGAATACACGCTATTACGCTATGGCCTCAGTGACGCTCTCGCTTCCTGCATCGGCCCTTGGCGGGGATAGTGTGATTATCAACAAGGCTCCGGGTGCAGAAGTCACTGTGATTGTAGAAGGTGGTGGTCAAATCTCCACTTTTAGCGGTTTGATGGATGCAGTGATTTTTGATATTCACGATGAATTGAATATTGTGTGGAACAACACGCACTGGCAGACATCGTAAAAGGAGATACAAATAATGGCAACTATTAGAATTAGTGAACTACGCGCTTCAGATGGTGGCTCCGGCGAAGCAGTTAGTTTGATTGGCCCTACAAACGTAGTGGCAGGAACAAACAACACTTACACCATTACGGATTATGACGACTTCAGTACATATTCTGTTTCAGTAAATATTGGCACTGCAAGCATTGCAGACGAAGTGATTACTCTTTCTGTTCCAGGCGGTGCAACGGGCAGCGTAGTAATGACTGTACGTAGAAATACAAGCACTCGAATCTTCCAAGTGGCGATTGGTGCTTCAGCAGTAGCAACTCCATCCATCATTTCACCAATTAACGGTGCAACGAATATTCCAACTTCTGTGACCTTACAAGCCACTTCTTTTGCCACGATTCCAGCAGGAATTGATACGCAATTGAATTCACAATGGCAGATTGCAAGAGATGCAGGATTTTCAGATATTGTTGATGGGGGTATTGTCACTAGCGGGAATATGTCTGTATTTTCAGCAAGTAACCTTCCTCGTAACACTCAACTATATGCAAGAGTGAGATACGAAGGCAATGTTCTTGGTGTTAGTGCATATTCAAACACAATTACCTTTGCTACTACCAATCAACAAATCAATCAACCTACAGTGAGTATTGTTGGAAGTAATGTAGATGTCAACGAAAACCCAACATTTAATTCTTCAGCTTTTAGTGTAACTCCCGCTGGAAGTGACACTCACGTTGCGTCTACTTGGGTGATACGTCTTGCGGCTGATGATTCTGTTGTTTGGCAACTAAACAATAGCAGTAGTAATAGAACTTCAGTGACAGTGCCAATGGGCGTTTTGTCTACAAGTACACAGTACACAATTGAAGTGCAACATATCGGGGGTTTCGGAAGCAGTATGTTCAGCGAAAAACTTACATTCACTACATCATCTACTTTTGTTCCTTATGTTCCGGGTGGGCCTTTTGGTGGTGGATATTATGCAGGGAGAATTAGAGTAGGGACACAAGATTATGCTCTTGTTGTTGCTCCTAAATCTCTTGGTGGCGAAGCCCCAGGTACATTAACTTGGAAAACTTCCCAAACAACCACTACAGGAACATCAAGTGTTAACGATGGTGTGACAAATACAAATGCAATGATGGCAGCAGGAGCTTCCAATCATCCAGCAGCTAACTTTTGTCGTAGTCTCACTATTGGCGGTTATAGCGATTGGTATCTGCCTGCCAAGGATGAGCTTGAAATCCTGTATAGAAATTTCAAGCCAACTACGCAGGCGAACAACACAAGCTATGGCGCTAATAGTAGCAGTGTTCCCCCACAAGGAAATTACACTTCGGGCAATCCGGCTCAAACTTCTATTGCTTTGTTTAAAGAAGGTGCAGCAGAGGCTTTTCAGGCTAACTGGTATTGGTCTTCAACAGAATATAATTCGTCGCTTGGTTGGCTTCAGAACTTC
>JALOAT010000062.1 GCA_023228645.1 Gammaproteobacteria bacterium
ATTCCAGCACGGATAGAAGGTGGTGACGGGCTCTTTGCCTTGTCCGATACCGGAACGACCGAGAGCCAATGCTAAAGAAAGAATTGTGGAGGTGTTGACACGGCGGGGCTCATAGAAGGTCACGTTGACGCGCAGCGTCTACGTGACAGCCGGTTGGGAGGAAATGTCACGTAGTTTCGCAACGTGACCTACGACCGCATCCCCTAACGCGCTAACCGCGATAGGCCGGGTCCACCCAGCAACGCGGCAGCGGTTCACCGGAGGGGAAGATCAGTTCGGCCTTGGTGAAATTAGCCGGGTCCTGGAGTTCCTCGCCGGCATGGAAGCGGCCGGCGAGCTTGGCACGGTAGGGATCGATCAGGGAGGTGATGTCGAGGACTTCGACCAGATCACCGGTGGGTTGGTGCTTGAGATACATGGCGGTTCCTGTCCTTGGGTGCGCGGTGCGACACATTTTTAGCTTACAACCTCCGGTGTTACAGCAACACCCGCTCGACACCGCCTTCCTTCACCTTTTCAACGAAGCGTCGCTGCCAGTCGTCGCCGAGTAGGCGATTGGCCATTTCGATGACGATGTAATCGGCCTCGAGCCCCGTGTCGTCCGTGTAACGTGACAGCCCCTGCTGGCAGGCGGGGCAGGCGGTGAGGATCTTCACGTTGCCGTTCTGCGCCTTGTCCTCGCCGGTGAGCGCGCGGATACCCTTGTGCAGTTCTTCCTGCTTGCGGAAGCGCACCTGAGTGGCGATGTCGGGGCGCGACACGGCGAAGGTCCCCGCCTCACCACAGCAGCGGTCGGATAATTCCACCTTGGCGCCCACCAGCGCCGAGGCCACCTTGAGTGGCGCGTACTGCTTCATGGGCGCGTGACAGGGGTCGTGATAAAGGTATTGCACGCCCTGGGTGCCATCCAGCTTCACGCCCTTTTCCATCAGGTATTCGTGGATGTCGAGCAGCCGGCAGCCCGGGAAGATTTGCTCGAAGCGGTACTTGAGCAGCTGGTCCATGCAGGTGCCGCAGGAGACGATCACGGTCTTGATGTCCAGGTAGTTCAGGGTGTTGGCCACGCGGTGGAACAGCACCTGGTTGCTGGCGGAAATGCGCTTGCCGGTGAGCTCGTCGCCGTTGGCGGTCTGCGGGTAGCCGCAGCACAGGTAGCCCGGCGGCAGCACGGTCTGCACGCCCTGCTCGTAGAGCATGGCCAGGGTGGCGAGGCCCACCTGGCTGAACAGGCGCTCGGAGCCGCAGCCCGGGAAGTAGAACACCGCCTCGGAGTCGTCGCTGATCTTGGCCGGGTCGCGCAGGATGGGCACGACCTTGTCGTCTTCCAGACCGAGCAGCGCGCGGCTGGTCTGCGCGGGCATGTTGCCGGGCATGGGCTTGGCAACGAAATTGATGACCTGCGCCTTGAGCGGCATCCTGCCCGTAGTGCTGGCCGGGATGTGCTTGTGGCGGGTAAGCCCCACCAGTGTCGCGGCGCGGTAGCCAAGCCGTTGCGCGGCATAGGCCCACTCGATGAGCGCCTTGCGCATGGCCTTCACGGTGCGCGGGTCGCTGACGTTCAGGAATGCCATGGACAGGCGTGTGAACACGCTGGTGCGCTTCTGGCCGCGTGCGCGCAGTACGTTGCGCATGGCGATGGAGACGTCGCCGAAATCGATGTTCACCGGGCACGGCACCACGCAGCGGTGGCACACGGTGCAGTGTTCGGCCACGTCGTTTATCTCGTCGAAGTGGCGTACGGAGATGCCGCGGCGGGTCTGTTCCTCGTAGAGGAAGGCTTCGAGGATGAGGCCGGTGGCGAGGATCTTGTTGCGCGGCGAATAGAGCAGGTTGGCGCGCGGCACGTGGGTGGTGCACACGGGCTTGCACTTGCCGCAACGCAGGCAATCTTTCACTGCGGTGTTGAGGGCATCCAGCTCGCTGGCCTCCAAAATGATGGCCTCCTGCTGAAGCAGGCGCAGCGACGGCGTGTAGGCATTCTGCAGGCCCGAGTCCGGCAGCAGCTTGCCCTTGTTGAAGCGCCCTTCCGGGTCCACCGAGCGCTTGTAGTCGGCGAAGGCGGCCACGTGGGCCGTATCGAGGAACTGCATCTTGGTGATGCCGATGCCGTGCTCGCCGGAGATGACGCCGCCCAGGGATTCGGCCAGGGCCATCACGCGCTCCACCACGCGCTCGGCCTCGTGCAGCATCTCGTAGTCGCTGGAGTGCACCGGGATGTTGGTGTGCACGTTGCCGTCGCCGGCATGCATGTGGGTGGCGACGAACAAACGGCCGGCGCGCAGCCGGCCGTGGATGGCGTCGAGGCGTTCGCGCACGCCCTGCAGGTCGCGGCCGGTGAAGATCTCCTTGAGCGGCCGCTCCACTTCGCGGCGGTAGGAGATGCGCAGGTCGCGGCGCTGCAACAGGGAGAACACCGTGTCGCCCGGCTGCAGCTGCTCCAGGGCACGTTCGCCAAGGAGTTCGCGCACCTGTTCGGCAGGCGTGTCCAGGTGTTCGAGGATGGCCAGCCAGTGCGCACGGGTTTCTTCCAGCTGATCGCGCGCGGCGAGGCGCTTGGTCTTCCAGATGGCGCGGCTTTCCTCGCCGGCCTCGAAACTCTCCACGCGCAACTCGGCCAGTTCACCGCTCAGATAATCGAGCACCGCCTCGATCATCTTCAGTTTGTTGCGCGTGGACTGCTCGATGTTGATGCGTTCGATGCCTTCGCTGTACTCGCCCAGGCGCTCCAGCGGAATCACCACGTCTTCGTTGATCTTGAAGGCATTGGTGTGGGCGGCGATGGCCGCGGTGCGCGAGCGGTCCGCCCAGAAGCGCTTGCGCGCCTCGGGGCTGGCGGCGATGAAGCCCTCCGCACCGCGTGCATTGGCCATGCGCACCACGGCGGAGGCCGCCTCCGCCACCTTGGGCTCGTCGTCGCCGCCGATATCCACCAGCAGCAGCATCTTGGGCAAGTCGGGGCGCGGCGCCTTGGTGGAATACTTCACCGCGGCGATGTAGCGCTCATCCAGGTGTTCCAGGCCGAGCAGGCCCACGCCCGGATTGGCGTCCAGATAATCCTTGGTCTCCACGATGGCCGGCACCGCACGGCGCAGGTCGGCACCGAAGAATTCCAGGCACACGGTGCGCATGTGCAGCGGCATGCGGTGCAGCACGAAGCGTGCGGAGGTGATGAGGCCGTCGCAGCCTTCCTTCTGCACCCCGGGGAGGCCGCCGAGGAATTTGTTGGTGACGTCCTTGCCGAGGCCGCTCTTGCGCAGCTCCGTGCCGGGGATGCGCAGCAGCTCGGGCTCGCCCGCGGGTGTCTTGCCGTCGGCCCCGTAGCGGGTGATGCGGAACTCGCCGAAGGGCAGGTCGTGGATCTTGCCGAGGTTGTGGTTCAGCCGTTCCACCTCGAGCCACTGCGCCTCGGGCGTCACCATGCGCCAGGACACCAGGTTGTCGAGGGTGGTGCCCCACATCACCGCCTTCTTGCCGCCGGCGTTCATGGCGATGTTGCCGCCGATGCAGGAGGCGTCCTGGGAGGTGGGGTCCACGGCGAACACCAGGCCGTGCGCATTGGCCATGTCCGACACGCGCCGCGTCACCACGCCGGCGCCGGTGCGCACGGTGGGCACCGGCTGGTCGCCTGCGCCCGGAAGCACCATGGGCTCGACCGGGCCGAGGAATTCCAGCTTTTCGGTGTTGATCACGGCGCTGTCCTGCACCAAGGGCACGGCGCCGCCGGTGTAACCGGTGCCGCCGCCGCGCGGGATGATGGTGAGGCCCAGTTCCACGCACACCCGCACCAGCCCGGCGATTTCCTCTTCCGTATCGGGGGTCAGCACCACCAGCGGATATTCCACGCGCCAGTCGGAGGCGTCGGTGACGTGGGAAACGCGCGAGAGCCCGTCGAAGCGGATGTTGTCGCGGCGGGTCACGCGCGCGAAGCGCTTCAGCGCCTGCTTGCGGCGGTCCTTCATGCGCGGCAGCCAGGCCTCGAATTCGCGCACCGCCTCGCGGGCCGCGCCGGCCAGGTCCAGCGCCGCCTGGTTGCCGTCTGCGCGCGCCACGATCTGGTCCAGGCGATGATGCAGGGCGTGCATCAGCGAGCCCCAGCGCCTGGCGTCCTCGATGAGGTCGTCCTGGATGAAGGGATTACGGACGATGACCCACATGTCGCCCAGCACCTCGAACAACATGCGCGCGGAACGCCCGGTCACGCGCTCGCCGCGCAGGCGGTTCAGCAACGCCCAGTTGTCCTCGCCGAGAAAGCGGATGACGATTTCCCGGTCGGAAAAAGAGGTGTAGTTGTAGGGAATTTCGCGGATACGCGCGGCGCTGGGAGCGGTCATCGGGCGAGTCGCACCAGGGAGGTCAAACGGGGTGGCATTCTACCACGGCAGGCTGCCGATTCCTGACACGGATGCACCGGACTCACCTGCGCCCTCGCGGCAGGAGCGGTCTCAGGCCACGATCGCCTCGGCATGCTGGGTTTATCGCGGCCTGAGGCCGCTCCCCGTGCGCTCGTGAAGGCGCGCAGGCCGGGACGCAGCTGCAAGGGCGCCCTGCGGGAAGTCGATAACCTGCTCAAGGCCGGGTACACCACACGTGGTGGATGCAGATCTTGCGAGCTACTTCGACACCATCCCACGCAAGCGGCTCATGGAACGAGTGGAAGAGCGGATCTCCGATGGTCGGTTGCTGAAGTTGCTGGACGGAGCGCTGGATGCCGAAGCCGGGACACCGCAGGCACGGTTCGGAGGGCGGGGCGGGCGGTAGCCCGTTCCGACCCCTATCAAGGCACACGCCATTCCCTCCCTGTGGAGCGAGCTTCTGCTCGCGAACCCAGGCGGCGGGCACCACCTGCCAGATGTAGCCCGGATAAAGCCAAGCGGAATCCGGGAATGCGGCCGGTGAAGAGTACCGGATTCCGCTCCGCTCCATCCGGGCTACGTCAGGGGCGGATGCATCCGGCGGAACTCCGCCGGTATACTGCCCGCCATGCTGCCTTATCCTTCAGTCGACCCGGTCGCGTTTTCCCTCGGTCCCGTCAAGGTCCATTGGTACGGCCTCATGTACCTGGTGGGCTTCGCGGCCGGCTGGTGGCTTTTGCGCCTGCGCGCGCGCAGGCCCGGCTCGGGCTGGCAGCCCCAGCAGATCGACGACCTGCTGTTCTACGCGGCCCTCGGTGTGATCCTCGGCGGCCGCATCGGCTACGTGCTGTTCTACAACTTCAGCGCCTTCCTGGCCGAGCCGCTCATGCTGATCCGCCTCTGGGAGGGCGGCATGTCCTTCCACGGCGGCCTGCTCGGCGTGCTCGTCGCCCTGGGGTGGTATGCGCGGCGCGAGGGCCGGCGCTGGTTCGCGGTGGTGGATTTCCTCGCCCCCGTGGTGCCCATCGGCTTGGGCGCGGGCCGTATCGGCAATTTCATCAACGCGGAGCTGTGGGGCAAGGTGACGGACGTGCCCTGGGCCATGGTGTTTCCGGGGGCCGGCCCGCTGCCGCGCCATCCCTCGCAGCTGTATGAATTCCTGCTCGAAGGCGTGGCACTGTTCATCATCCTCTGGCTGTTTTCTCGTAAGCCGCGCCCGCTGGGCGCGATCTCGGGCGTATTTGCGTTGTGTTACGGTCTGTTCCGCTTCCTGGTGGAGTTCGTGCGCGAGCCCGATGCGCACCTGGGCTACCTGGCCTTCGGCTGGGTCACCATGGGCCAGGTCTTGTCGCTGCCCCTCATGGCCGTGGGCCTGTTCCTGCTGTGGTATGCCTACGTCGCCACCGCCTCCGAAAACAAGAGAAGAGCCTCCTGATGCACGCCTATTTGCAGCTCATGCGCCACGTGCTCGAGCACGGCACCCGCAAGGAAGACCGCACCGGCACCGGTACGCTCAGCGTGTTCGGTCACCAGATGCGCTTCGACCTGGCACAGGGCTTTCCGGTGGTCACCACCAAGAAGCTGCACCTCAAATCCATCATCCATGAACTGCTGTGGTTCCTGCGCGGCGACACCAACATCCGCTACCTGCGCGAAAACGGTGTGACCATCTGGGACGAATGGGCCGACGCGAACGGTGAGCTGGGCCCGGTATATGGCTATCAATGGCGCTCCTGGCCGACCGCGGACGGTCGCCACATCGATCAGATCAGCCAGGTCATTGAGCAGATCTGCAACACCCCGGACTCGCGCCGGCTCATGGTCTCGGCCTGGAATGTGGGCGAGATCGAAAACATGAAGCTGCCGCCCTGCCATGCGCTGTTCCAGTTCTACGTGGCCGACGGCCGGCTGTCCTGTCAGCTCTATCAGCGCAGCGCCGACATCTTCCTGGGCGTGCCCTTCAATATCGCCTCCTATGCGCTGCTCACCCTGATGGTGGCGCAGGTGACGGGCCTCGCACCGGGCGAGTTCATCCATACGCTCGGTGACGCCCACCTCTACTCCAACCACCTGGAGCAGGCGCGCACCCAGCTCGCCCGTGAGCCCTATCCGCTGCCGCGCATGCGGCTCAATCCTGCGGTGACGTCCGTTTTCGATTTCCGTTTCGAGGACTTCACCCTGGAGGATTACCAGTCCCATCCGCACATCAAGGCGCCGGTGGCGGTGTGACGGCGATACAAGCCGTCCGGCGTCGGGAGGGCCAATCTGCATGATCTCGATCATCGTCGCCATGGCCGAAGACAACGTCATCGGCATCGAAAACCGCCTGCCGTGGCGTCTGCCCGAGGACATGGCTTGGTTCCGCCGCCACACCCTCGGCAAGACCGTGGTGATGGGGCGCAGCACCTATGAATCCATCGGCAGGCCGTTGCCCGAACGCCGCAACGTGATCATCACGCGCGACCCGGCGTTCACCGCGCCGGGCTGCGTGGTGGCGCATTCGCTGGATGAAGCGCTCGCCGCCGCAGGCGAGGGTGAAGTGATGGTGATCGGCGGTGCGTCGGTCTATCGCCAATTGCTGCCCCGTGCCGATCGGCTTTATCTCAGCGAGGTGCACGCGTACATCGATGGCGATGCGTGGTTCCCACCCATCGACCGGCGCGAATGGCGCGAAACGGAACGCCACGAACACCCCGCCGACGGGCGCCACGCCCATGCGGTCAGCTTCATCGTCCTCGAACGCATCCACCCGCCCGCTTGAGTCGCATGCACCGGCAAGCCAGGGATAGCGGCAAGAAGAGCGAAACGGAAACACTCCGGCTGCAACACCGGATCGTCAACTTCGCGCTGACCGCCATCCTGATCACCGGCCTCACTGTGGGCGTGGCCACGGCCATCCCCGCCTTCCAGTCCGCCAAGGCTGCCGTGGAAGCCGCGGTCGACTACAACGTCCGCTTGCAGGGCATGGCGCTCGATCAGTTCACTACGCGGCTCGCGGATATGGCGTTGCAGGTGACCAGCCGCACGGTCATCCGCGACAAGCTCGACGACTACGTGCACGGCCGCGTCACCCTCGACGAACTGCGCGGCTTCAGTAAACCCAAACTCGCCGACGCGCTGGCGCTGCACCCGGAGGCGCTCGGCATCCTGCGCCTCGGACCGGCCGGCGAGACCCTGGTGTCCGTGGGCGAGGTCCCGCCCGCGCCCGCCTGGCCCTCGCCCGAAGGAAACGCCCCGCTGCTCGCGCCGCCCGTCCACCATCAAGGCGAAAGCTACCTGTTCGCTGCGGCAGCCATACGTAACGCCGACGGCGACCGCATCGGCACCGATGTGGTGGTGTTCCGCGACCAGCAGTTTCACCGCATCCTCGGCGATCTCGACGAACTGCTGCCTACAGCGATCATCTATGTGACCGCCGCCGGCGGGCACACCTTCAAGCGCGCCAAGGGCAGCCTGGTGCCGGAACAATCCCCGGCCGAACTGCTTGACCGGATGGACGAGACGAGCCGTGGCGCGGTGCACACCGGAGACTGGCTCACCTTCCGCACGTCGCTCGCAGGCGGCTGGCTGCTGACGGTGAGCGTGCCGGAGAGTGCCGTGTACGCACCCGCGCTGGAGGAACTTCTGCCGCCTGCATTGACCGTGCTGGTCATGCTGTTTGCAGCCTCGCTCGGTACTCATCGCCTGATGCGTCCACTCGCGGCCCGCGCCGTGCGCCTGGCAAGGCGCCTGCAATCGACGGGGGCGGAGCAGCGCGCCCTGCTCGAGTACGCGCACAGCTTCATTTTCCGTGTCACCGCTGGCCAGCTCGGCTTCGTCTCGCCCAACGTTACGGAAGTGCTGGGCTGTCGCCCCGAAGAACTGGCCGGCGAGATCTCGGAACGTCTCATCGCACCGGTACGCCATGTGGCCACCGAGGGTGAGATCCCGCCTTATCACCTGCGTACCTCCCATGTGGACGGCCGGCCGGTCATCCTCGAAATCAACGCCCACGTAACACGCAATGCAGAAGGCGACCTGCAAGTGCTCGGCGTCGCGCGTGACGTGACCGCGCGCATCAAGGCGCAGGAGGCCCTGCGCGCCAGCGAGGAGCGGTTACGCACCCTCATCAACGCAGGCCCGGATCTGATCTGCTTCAAGGACGGCGAAGGGCGCTGCCTGGAAGTGAACAGTGCGGGGCTCGCGCTGCTGGGGCTCGACGAGGCCGACTGCCTGGGCCGCAGCCATACCGAGCTCATGAGCCGGGTATCCGCACCGCTGGCCGAGGTGTTGCAGCGCCTGGCGACGCATGACGAGCAGGCCTGGCAGGCGCGCATGCCCCTGCGCCTGGAAGAGGTCGTACCGGACGAGCACGGCGAGCGTGTGCTCGACACCATCCGCGTGCCGCTGTTCGGCGCCGATGGCGCGCGCCGCGGCCTGTTGATGCTGGGACGCGACGTTACCGAACAGATGCGCGCCGAGCGTGAACTGGCGCGCTCCGCGGCCGAGTGGACCTCGGCCATGGACTTCCTGGAAGACGCCGTGTTTCTGGTCGATCTGGAACACCGTGTCATCCGCGCCAACCGGGCTGCCTGCCGCTTGACCGACAGTACACCTGAGCAGCTGGTCGGGCGTCCGCTCGCCGAGCTCATCCATCCGCTGGGAGTGCCGCAGCCTTGCAGCCTCTGTGAAGCCCTGGTGGAGCGGCGCGATGCATTCATCACCCTGGAACTGGACCACCCGGGCAACTCCTTCAACCGGCCGGTCGAGGTCATGGTCAAGGTGGTGCCTGACGGCGACGGTAGGGTGGTGCGCTGCCTGGTCGGCATCCACGACCTGTCGCGCACACGCCAAACCGAAGAGGAATTGCGGCTCGCCGCGACCGTGTTCGAAGGCAGTCACGAGGGCGTGGTGATCACCGATGCGGAGCGTCGCGTGCTGCGCGTGAATGCGGCCTTCACCCAGATCACCGGGGTCGACACCGACGCGGCCCTCGGCCGTACGGTGGAGGACATCCTCTGTGTGGATCCGGCGGAGCATGCCCGCCAGCAATACATCCACGATACCGTGACCGAGCAGGGGTTGTGGCAGGGCGAGGCATGGTACCGGCGCGAGAGCGGCGAAATCTTCCCGGCCTGGCACCGCATCAGTGTGGTGCACGATCACCGCGGCGAGGTACTGCATTACATCAATCTGTTCACCGACATCACCGAGAAGAAGCTGTCGGAAGAGCGCATTCACCACCTTGCGCACTACGACGTGCTCACCGAACTGCCGAACCGGCTCCTGTTCAATGACCGGTTGACCCATTCCATGGAGCGCGCGCAGCGCACCGGCGGCAAGGTGGGCCTGCTGTTCATGGACATCGATCACTTCAAGAACGTGAACGATACCCTCGGCCACCAATGCGGTGACCGCCTCCTGCAAATCGTCGCCGAGCGCCTGCGCGGCGCAGTGCGCGACGAAGACACGGTGGCGCGCCTCGGCGGCGACGAGTTCACCGTGGTGCTGGAAGGTCTTGCCGACGTGCAGGATGCCGGCACCGTGGCTGCCAAGATCCTCGGTGCCGTAGCCGAGCCCGTCAACCTGGACGGCCACGAACTGGTGGTGCGCGCGAGCATCGGTATCAGCATCTTCCCGGACGACGGCGGCGACGGGCAGGTGCTGGTGCGCAATGCCGATGCCGCCATGTACCGCGCCAAGGAGCAGGGGCGCAACACCTACCAGTTCTACACCCCGGAACTGACCCGCGCCTCGTTCGAGCGGCTCGATCTGGAAAACGCCCTACGGCGAGCGGTGGAGCGCGGCGAGCTGTTCCTGCACTATCAGCCGCAGGTGGCCATGCCGTCCGGCCGCATCGTCGGTGCCGAGGCGCTGCTGCGCTGGAATCACCCCACCAGGGGCGCGATCCCGCCGAGCCTGTTCGTGCCGCTCGCGGAGGATGCCGGCCTCATGGGCACCCTCGGCACCTGGGTCATCGAGACCGCCTGCATGCAGTTGCGTGCTTGGCGCGATGAGGGCGTACCGTTGCGGCGCATGGCCGTGAACCTGTCCGGCCAGCAGATCATCCGTGGCGGGCTGGTGGAGGCGGTGCGCGACATCCTCGAACGCACGGGCGTGGACCCGGTGGACCTGGAACTGGAGATTACCGAGACCTTCGTGATGGCCCATCTAAGTGACGGCCTGGAGACGCTGCACGCCCTCAAGGGGCTCGGCATCATGCTGGCCATCGACGATTTCGGTACCGGCTACTCATCGCTGTCATACCTCAAGCGCCTGCCTATCGATCGCCTGAAGATCGACCGCTCGTTTGTCAAAGATATACCGGCCGATCGCGACGACATGGCCATCGCCGCCACCATCATCGCCATGGCGCACAATTTGGATTTGCAGGTGATCGCCGAAGGCGTCGAGCACACGGCACAGCTGGATTTCCTGTGCCGTCACCGCTGCGACGAGGTACAGGGTTATCTCTACGGCAAGCCGGTTTCCGCCGAGGCGTTCCGCGCCCTCTTCGATGCCAAAGCGCGCGTTGAAGCCGTGGACGCTTCAGGGTGAGCGTCCCCCGGCAGTGCAACGCGGAGGACGCGGAGTTAGACGTGTAGAAAGGGAAGCTGCGTCACATCACCCGGATGAAGCACGCGCGCCATGTCGATCCCGCTGCGTATCGCGAATGCTACGTGACAACCCTCGGCAGGTATCACCGCGAGTATCACGTAGCTTCGCAACGTGACCAATGGGATGGCAACACGGACGCCCCTTTCATCTCCGCGTCCTCCGCGTCTCCGCGTGCTCTGCGTTTGATCGCGGACGAAGGCTCCCCATATTCAGGACGTGATCCCCTCAGGGGCCGGTGCGCAGCCGGTCCAGATTCGCAAGTACCTGCTCTGTGGGCTCGTCCAGGCTGTGCAGAAGTTCCTGCGCCTCCGCAGCTTCTCCGGCGGCGTGGAGTTCCACGATACGCCGGGCCGTGGCATGGATCTGGCGATGTGGTTCCTCGATGGCGCGGAACTCCGGGCGATCGCCGAACAGCGCCTTACCGGCATTGTCGTACCATTTACCGAACCGGCAGGAGTGGTGATCGGTGACTTCCTCGGGACGCATCTGCACGCGTCCGAGCAGCAGCTCGGCGAGGCGCTTTTTCCACAGCACGTGATCCGACTTGGCGACCATCACGGCCTGGTCCGGGATCTGGAAGGCCTCGAGGATGCGCAGCTGGTTGCCGACCAGGCCGTTCATCTTCTCGATGGCGTCCACGGTCCGGTAGGCCTCCTGGGTGTTGCCGGTGGCCAGGGTGGCGATGACCTGGATGCTGTTGACGATGTCTTCGGTGGCCTGCTGCTGTTCACCGACCGCCTCGGCGATCTGGCGGATCTGCCGCGTGGCCATGCCGATGCCCTCGCGGATGGCGTCGAAGGCGTCGCGGGTGCGATCCGTCGCGGTGCGGCCGCTTTCCACGCGGGCCACGCTGGTCTCCATGGAGGCGATGACCTCGGCGATCTGCTTCTGGATGGCGCCGATGGTGGCATCGATCTCGCGCGTGGCAGCCGTGCTGCGCGCGGCCAGGTTGCGGACCTCGTCGGCGACCACGGCGAAACCGCGCCCGTGCTCGCCGGCGCGCGCCGCCTCGATGGCCGCGTTGAGGGCGAGCAAGTTGGTCTGCTCGGCGATGCCGCCGATGACACCGCTGATTTCGCCGATGCGCTGGGACGATTTACCCAGTGCTTCTACCTGAGCGGCGGCAGCGCTTACTGCATCGGTGAGCTGCGCCATGGAGGTGGTGGTCTCGCCGACACGCAGCTCCCCTTCGTGCACCACATCCGCCGCGCTCTGCGCGGCGCTGTCCGCCTCGCCGGCGCTGTGGGCGATACCCGACAGGGACGCGGCGATCTGGTTGCTCGCCTCGGAGATGCTGCGCACGTGGGCTTCTTCCTGCTCCACGTTGAACACCACCTTGGCGGCGGCGGTGACCGTGTCGAAACTCGAAGTGGCCACGTTCACGGTGTTGTCGAGCACGCGCGTCATCATGCCGCGGTTGGCGTCGATGGAGTGGTTGACGTCTTCGAGCATGCGCCCGAACTCGCCGCGGTAACGGTGTTCGATGTGCGCAGTGAGATCGCCTTCGGCGACCCTTCGCAGCACCCGGCCCACCATGTCCAGCGGCGCGAGCAGGCCGCGCATGAAGAGCCCGAGCAGGATCACGTCGAAGACCAGCAACGCAGCGACCCAGGCGAGGAGCCCCGGCCCTACAAGCTGTTCGGCAAGCAGGTGGCCCCACAGGAGCACGTATGGAAAACCGATGAGCGTCGCCAGCACGGCAACGTTGAACCGCAGTGAATGTTGAGGCAACAGCATGGCATTCCCCCCTTGGTCCGGGACCTTGGCTGCCCCGGGCTGTTCCGGCTCTGGGCGCCGGAACCGGCAGTATAACGCCGGTCGTTGTGTGGAAATCTACTGGTGGCCCGGGGCGCAGGCGCCGACGCAGGGCAGGGAGGTGGCGGGAACGGCGGGGTCGTCCAGGTGAACGGCGGTGAGTGCGCCGCCCCACAGGCAGCCGGTGTCGATGCCGAGCACGTCCGCACCGCGGTGCAGGCCGAGGGTGGACCAGTGCCCGAACACGATGCGCTGTCCGGCGCTCTGCCGTCCCGGCACCTCGAACCAGGGCAGCAGGTCCGGCGTGGCCTGCGGGGCACCCTTGGGGGCCAGGCTGAGGGCGCCGTCCGCGGTGCAGTAGCGCAGCCGCGTGAGGCAGTTCACCGTGAAGCGCAGGCGGTCCCAGCCGCGCAGGCCCGGGTCCCAGCGGTGCGGCTCGTTGCCGTACATGTGGTCGACGAAGGCGGGGAAATCCGGACCGCGCAGGGCCGATTCCACTTCGGCGGCGCAGGCCCGCGCGGTGGCGAGGTCCCACTGGGGCGGCAGGCCCGCGTGCACCAGGGTCCAGCCCAGAGCGGCGTCATGATGCAGCAGCGGCCGGTGGCGCAGCCAGTCGAGCAGGTCGTCGCGATCGGCGGCGGCGAGGATGGGGCCGAGGGTGCCGTTGGTCTTGAAGTGGCGATGCTTGCCGAGCCACACGGCCAGCAGGTGCAGGTCGTGATTGCCGAGCACGGTGACCGCGGCGTCGCCCAGGCCCCGCACGAAGCGCAGTACCTCCAGGGATTTGGGGCCGCGGTTAACCAGGTCGCCGCACAGCCACAGGCGGTCGTGCGCAGGGTCGAAGCCGAGCCGGTCGAGCAGGGCGCGCAGCTCATCGTAGCAGCCCTGGAGATCACCGATTGCGTAGACGGCCATGAGTGAAACGTTTTCCGGGAAATTTTCGCGATCTTATCAGGCGTCGCCTGCGGGCTGCGCTTGCCGGTAATATCCGCCCATGACGCACGCCCTGGATGTCATCACCGCGACCGAAGCCGGCACTCTGTTCGGGTTGTTCCGCGAGCGCCTGCGCCGCAGCCCGCACGCCGTCGCCTACCGCGATTACGACCGCAACGGCGCCGCCTGGATCACCCTCACCTGGGCGCAGCTGGCCGCGCGCGTGGCCAGCTGGCAGCAGGCCCTCGCCGGTGAGGGGCTTGCACCGGGCGCCCGCGTCGCCGTATCGCTGCGCAACGGCGTGGACTGGGTGACCTTCGACCTTGCGGCCCTCGGCCTCGGGCTCGTCACCGTGCCGCTCTACACCGACGACCGCCCGGATAACGTCGGCTTCATCCTTGCCGACGCCGAGGCGTCGTTGCTGCTGGTACAGGATGGGTTGCGCTACCGCCGCCTCGCCGCCGCCCTCGGTCATGACCACCTGCAGCGCATCCTGGTGCTGGAGTCGCGCATGGACGACGTCCCCGTTGCCGATCCGCGCCTACGCCAGGTGGCGGACTGGCTTCCCGAGCGAGGCGAACTGCGCCACGGGGTCGACGACCCGCACGCACTCGCGACGCTGGTGTATACCTCGGGCACTACGGGCCGACCCAAGGGCGTGATGCTGAGTCATCACAACATCCTCGCGGTGGTGGAGAGCGGCCTTCAGGCGGTGGACGTTTGCCCCCGCGACCGGTTTCTCTCCTTCCTGCCCCTGTCCCATGCCTTCGAGCGTTCGGTGGGCTATTACCTGCCCATGGCGGCCGGCGCCCAGGTGGTCTTTGCGCGCTCGGTGGCCACGCTCGCCGACGACCTGGCCGGCCAGCGGCCCACCGTGCTCACGGCGGTGCCGCGCATTTTCGAGCGCATCCACGCGCGCCTCACCACGCAGCTCGCCGCGGCCGCGCCCCTGAAGCGCAGGTTGTTCGAGGCCACCGTGCGCGTCGGCTGGTCGCGTTTTCTCCACGGGCAGGGCCGCGGTCCCTGGCGCGCCTCCCATGTGCTGTGGCCGTGGCTCGATGCCCTGGTGGCGCGCCAGGTGCGCGCGCGCCTGGGCGGACGGCTGCGCCTGGTGGTGAGCGGCGGCGCGCCGCTGGCGGCGGAGGTGGCGCGGGTGTTCATCGGCCTCGGCGTGCCCGTGTTGCAGGGCTACGGGCTCACCGAGACGGCCCCGCAACTGAGCGTGAACCGCCTGGATGACAACGACCCGGCCAGCGTGGGCCGGCCGCTGCCCGGCGTGCAGGTGCGCCTGGGCGAGCACCAGGAACTGCTGGTGCGCGGCCCGGGCGTGACGCGCGGCTACTGGAACAACCCGGCGGCGACCGCCGCGCTGCTGCGCGACGGCTGGCTGCACACCGGCGATCAGGTGCGCCTGGCGCACGGGCGCATCTACATCACCGGGCGCATCAAGGACATCCTGGTGCTCTCCAACGGCGAGAAGGTGCCGCCGGCGGAGATGGAGCTGGCCATCCAGCTCGACCCCTTGTTCGAGCAGGTGATGGTGGTCGGCGAGGGCCGGCCCTTCCTGGCCGCCCTGATCGTCTTCAATGAAGACCTCTGGCGCGCCTTCGCCGGCGAGCACGGGCTCGACGCGGACGACCCGTTGAGCCTTACCGACAGGCGCGTGCTGCACGAGGTGTTGCAACGGGTGCAGCATCAGTTGCACGCCTTTCCGGCATGGGCCAAGGTGCGGCGCGTGCATCTCAGCCGCGAGCCCATGACGGTGGACAACGGCCTGCTCACGCCCACCCTCAAGATGCGTCGCGCCGCCGTGCAGGCACGCTATCTGCCCGCGCTGGAGGCCATCTTCGCCGACCCGCTGGCCGGCGGCGCAGAGCCGGCGCCGCGCGCGGCCCGGCGGGGCTGAAACACACGCGGCCTCCCGCTCTATCCTTCAAGCTAAGGCCACAGGACGCTTACCTATGGACGTCGAAAACCTCCAGTCCGCCAAGAACATCACCACCGCCGTGTACGCCCTGCAGGCGCTCGGCTTCGTGTTCGGCATCACCTTCGTGGTGGCGGTGGTGCTCAATTACATCAAGCGCGAGGACGTGCGCGGCACCTGGCTCGAGTCCCACTTTCGCTGGCAGATCCGCACCTTCTGGTACGGCCTGCTGTGGAGCGCCCTCGGTACCCTCCTCGCCATCATCCTCGTCGGCTGGTTCATCTGGGCCGCGGCCGTGGTGTGGGTGATCTACCGCATCGCCAAGGGCTGGCTGCGGCTCTCGGAAGGCAAGGAGATGTACGTCTGAGCGAGTGGGTGCCGTTGCCGGGTGCATAACGCGGAGGACGCAGAGGCGCGGAGGACGCGGAGAATGATGGGGTGGAGGGGGGTTGTTTGCCCTGTCGCGGGCAACCTCCTGTGGGAGCCGGCTTCTACTGCGCCATCGCGGGCTGAGCCCGTTCGTACCCGTTCCATCCTCTGTGATCTCTGCGCCTCTGTGCCTCTGTGTTGGGCTTTAAATCTCCGCGTCCTCCGCGCCTCTGCGGCCTCCGCGTTACGTTCACCGGCACTTGCGTAGTTCGATGTGGCGGAACCAGCCGCGTGCCAGGGCCGGTTCGTCGCGCTCCAGGCACAGGGACGGGCAGTATGCCAGCACCTGTTCGAACACCACGTCGGTGCGCGTCGCGAAGCGGCGGCTCAGCAGGTTGATGGCGCGCCGCAGTGGCGCGCGTTGCCCGGGGCGCAGGAATTTGTCGAGGATCAACAACCGGCCGCCGGGTCGCAGCACCCGCGCGGCCTCGCCGAGGGCGCGTTCGGGGTGGGGCACCACGGCCAGGATCAGATGCATCACCACCGCATCGAAGCTCGCATCCCCGTAGGGCAAGGCCATCACATCGCCCTCGTGCAGTGCCACATCCTCACGCACCCTTGCACGGCCCTCCGCGCGCCGCAGCATGGCGGGGGTGAGGTCGATGCCCGTATAACGCGGGCCACACGGCAGGTGCGGGATGTCCAGGCCGCTGCCGATGCCTGCGAGCAGCACGTCCCCTTCACCGGGCAACCGCGCCAGGCTGATCCGTCGCGGTCGCTCACTCACCCGTGCCACCACAAGGTCGTACACGGGTGCGAAGAATGTGTAGCTGTGGCGCAGATTCATGGTGTGCAGGAGTGTACGAGTCCGCTCGGCCGTGCGCCATGCGCGCGACGGTGATTCTTGATGGCGTGGCAACGCGGAGGGCGCGGAGGGCGCGGAGAATGATGGGGTGAAGGACTGTGTGGGAGCGAGCTTCCGCTCGACGGCACGGCCTGCAAATCGCGGCCGTAGGAGCCCCCCGTGGGCGAATTGTCTCTCGGCCCGCTGGCGGTCATCGGAACTACGTTCGCCGGGTCATTCCTCTCTGTGCTCTCTGCGCCTCTGCGTTGGGCTGTTTTTCTTCCTAATGCAGGATGCGCGGCGTGGACAGGGTGAACGGTGCGATCTGCGCGTCGAATTCGCTGCCATCGTCGGTGCGCATGCGGTAGCGGCCGTGCATGGAGCCGACCGGGGTTTCGAGTACGGTGCCGCTGGTGTAACGGAATTCCTCGCCGGGCTTCAGGTAAGGCTGTTCGCCCACCACGCCCTCGCCGCGCACCTCCTGTTCGCGGCCGTGGCCGTCGGTGATGATCCAGTGGCGCGTGAGCAGCTGCGCGGCGGTCTTGCCGGTGTTGCGGATGGTAACCGTGTAGGCGAACACGAAGCGCTCGTCGTCCGGCTGCGAGTGCTCCTCCACGTACATGCTCTTCACCTTCACTTCGATGTGGCCGTTGTCGTCCATGAATGGCTCCTTTAAAGCCGGCGGGCGGCGAGCGCGGCGCCCAGCAGGCCGACCTTGGGATCGGTGATCACGTAAACGGGCATGGCCTGGGTGAGCGGGGTCATGCGGCCCTTGCGGTTGAAGGCGACCATGAAGCGGCCGTCCTTCAGCAAAGGCAGGACCTTCGGCGCGATGCCGCCGGCGATGTACACGCCGCCGCGTGCCAGGGCGGCGAGGGCGAGGTTGCCGGCCACGCTGCCGTAGGCGTTTACGAACAGGGCCATGGTGCGTTCGGCGATGGCATGGTGGCGATCGCTGGCCGCGGCGGCGGCCACGGCGGCGGGGATGTCCGGGGCATTGAGCAGCGGGTCGTCGGCCACGCCTTCGCGCTCCAGGAAAAAGCGGAAGATGTCCTCGATGCCCATGCCCGAGACCACGCGTTCGTAGGACACACGCTCGTGCTGGCGGCGCAGCCAGGCGAGCAGGTCGTCCTGGTCCTCGTCGGTGGGCGCGAAGTCCATGTGCCCGGCCTCGGTGGGAAATACCTCGTAATGTCCGCCGAGCCGGTGCAGGAAGGCGACGCCCAGCCCGGTGCCGGCGCCGATGACCACGCGCGAGCCGCCGAACTCCTGCGGCACGTCCTGCAGGGTGTCCAGGGCGCCGCGCTCCAGGCCCTCGATGCCGTAGCCCACCGCCTGGAAGTCGTTGATGAGGCGTACGCGCGCCAAGCCAAGCACCTTGGCCAGTTCGTCGGAGTCGAGCCGCCACGGGAGATTGGTGAGGCTGGCCTGCTGGTGCGCCGCATCGCCGGTGACCGGCCCGGCCACGCCGAAGCAGGCGCGCTCGATGCCGAGCCGGCCCTGGGAGGCGAGGAATTCGTAGGCCATGGGCGCGAGGCCCGGGTAGGCGCGGCTGTCGAAGCGCTGCTCCGCGAGCACCCGCGGCGTGCCGTTGTCGAATTCGGCGATCTGCAACAGGGTCTTGGTGCCGCCGATGTCACCCGCCAACACGTGCACGATGGGGCCGCTCATGGGCAGTTCTCCCCATTTATGCGCCGCGCGGCGGCCGCATCCAGGAACCATTCCTGTTCACCTTGCGGCTGCAGGCGTTGCACCGGCAAGGGTTCTGTGCCGACGGGATCGCAAAGGGCTTGCCGCACCACGTCGGCCTTGCCGGCGCCGGCCACCATCAGCATCACGTGGCGGGCGTTTTCCAGCACCGGGAAAGTGAGGCTGAGGCGCCAGGCCTCCAACCGCGGCACGAACACGGCGGTGGTCAGCGCGGAGCGCTCGCCCAATGCGGCCGTGCCCGGGAACAGCGAGGCGACATGGCCGTCGGGTCCCAGGCCGAGGAGCACCAGATCGAAACACGGGAGGCCCTGTGCATGGGGCAGGGTCTCGTCCAGGGTGTGGGCGTAGGCGGCGGCGGCCTGGGCGGGCGGCTGCTCGCCGGCCATGCGATGCACCTGGTCCTGCGGTATGCCCACCGGCGCGAGCAGCCGCTCATGGGCCATGCGGAAGTTGCTGTCCGGGTGGTCGGGCGGCACGCAGCGTTCGTCGCCGAACCAGGCGTGGGTGCGCGACCAGTCGATGCGCTGCGCCCATTCGCGACTCGCCAGCTGGCGATACAGGCCCGCGGGGGTGCTGCCGCCGGAGAGCGCCACGTGGAAGCCGCCGCGGGCGGCCATGGCCTCACCGGCGATATCCGCGAAGCGCTCGGCGCAGGCGCGGTACAGCGCCGTTTCGTCCTGGAGGATGTGGAGCCGGGGTCTTGTCATGGGTGCATTGTTCGCACGGTTCTTGTGACTCCAGCGCCTCGGCGGGTCGCAGGAAGCAGGGTGGGCGGAGCCAGGCGCCGCTGCCGGGAGT
>JALOAT010000063.1 GCA_023228645.1 Gammaproteobacteria bacterium
TCCCAGGGCGAGCCGCCGTACGGTCTCTTCCAGATGTTCCAGCTCGGTGCGCTCGGCACGCAGGAATTTGCGCCGCGCGGGCACGCTGTGGAACAGGTCGCGCACCTCGACCGTGGTGCCCGGCGGATGGGCGCACGGCCGCGGCGGGGCACTGCCGTCCCCTTCCAGCAACCAGCCCGTTTCACTGTCCGCACGCCGGCTGGCGAGGGAGAAGCGCGACACCGAGGCGATGCTCGCCAGCGCCTCGCCGCGAAAACCCAGGCTGCGGATGCCGAACAGGTCGCGCGGCTTGCCGATCTTGCTGGTGGCGTGCCGGCTCACCGCCAGCAGCAGGTCCTCGGCATGGATCCCCGTACCGTTGTCACGCACGCGCAGCAGGCGCACGCCGCCCTGCTCGGCCTCGATCAGGATCTCGTCGGCGCCCGCATCGAGGCTGTTTTCCACCAGTTCCTTGACTACGGACGCCGGGCGTTCGACCACCTCGCCGGCGGCGATCTGGTTGGCGAGTTGCGGGGAGAGGCGCTGGATGCGCAAGGACGCGGGGCTCTGCATCCGGCTAGTGTAACGCCGGCGCAGCGCAGGTTCAGCTCGGCGGAATGCGCAGCACCGCACCGACGCGCAGGTCGTCGGAGGACAGCGCGTTGACGCGCCGCAGGTTATCGAGGCTCACGTCATAGTTGCGGGCGATGCCGCTCAGGGTGTCACCACGGCCGATCACGTGTTCGCGGCTGCGCGCCTGGGCCAGCCGGGTGCCCGGCGGCGGATTACTGCGGAAGTAGGTGCGCACACCGTCCATCAGTGCGCGTGCCAGGGCGTACTGGTGGCTCGAACTGCGCAGCTTGCGCTCTTCGGCCGGATTGGAGATGAACGCGGTCTCCACCAGCACGGACGGCATGTCCGGTGCCTTGAGCACCCGGAAACCGGCCTGCTCCACCCGCGGCTTGTGCACATGACCCACGCGGCGCAGGCTGCCGAGCACGCGCGTGGCCGCATCACTGCTGGCCTCCAGGGTGGCGGTTTGCGACAGGTCGAGCAGCACCGAGGCGAGCAGGTCGTCCTTGTCCTCCAGGCTCACGCCGCCGATGGCGTCGGAGGCGTTTTCCTTGTCGGCCAGGAGGCGGGCGTATTCACTTGAGGCGCCGCGTTGCGAGAGCGTATACACGGACGAGCCGCGCGCACGCCGATCGCGGAAGGCGTCGGCGTGAATGGAAATGAACAGGTCGGCGCGCTGGTCACGGGCCCGCTTGATGCGCTGGTTGAGGCTGACGTAGTAATCGCCGTCGCGGGTCATGAAGCAACGCATGCCCGGTTCCTGCTCGATGAGCGCCTTCAGGCGTCGGGCGACGGCCAGCACCACGTCCTTTTCCCGGGTGCCAGTGGGTCCGATGGCGCCCGGGTCCTCGCCGCCGTGGCCCGGGTCGATGGCGATGACGATGTCGCGCAAAGCCCCCGCATCGCCTCGTTCGGCGCGTTGCACCGGGGCGGACTTCACCTCGGGGTCTTCCAAATCAATGACCAGGCGATCACCGTATTCCTGGTTGGGCCGCAGCACGAAGCTCTTGGGCCGCGCCTTGTGTTTGAGATCGAGCACCACCCGCAGCGTGTCGTCGCCCTGGCGCGCGGTGCGGATACGTTTCAGCAGTCCCTGGGAGAAATCCAGGCCGTTGACCGGCTTGTCCAGGCTGGCGCCCGGGATGTCGATGACCACGCGGTCCGGGTTGGCCAGGGTGAACAGGGTATGCTCGGCCGGCGAAGAGAGATCGAACACAAGGCGCGTCGACTCCGGGGACGGCCACATGCGCACACCCTTCACCTGCACCCCATTGGCAGCGAAGGCGCGCGGAACCACAGGCATAAGCAACAGGCCGGCGAGCGTCCCGAGGGCTGCCCGCCGCTGCTTATCGAAACCCGATTTGTCTTTCCTTTTAGTGGGATGCAACGGATTCTTCTGCCGCTGTCTGAGGTTTTGGCTAACTTAGTCGCAAGGTTTTCAAAGATCAACCCTTCAGACAGGCGAGAACCCCCTCGCCCGACGCAGACCCCGCCGCGACACGCAGCCGCCTGCCCGTACCCTCGCGCTCCAGCTGAAGGGTCAGATCGGGGGCTGGCAGCCAGCCCGCCCCGCGCCCCGGCCATTCCACCAGGCAGCGGGCCTCGGCGGTGAAGAAATCGCGCACGCCCATGAATTCCAGTTCTTCCGGGTCGGCGAGGCGATACAGATCGAAGTGGTACACCGGCCCCGCGGCGGTCTCGTAGGGCTCGACCAGCGTGTAGGTGGGGCTGCGCACCGCGCCCGTGTAGCCGAGCGCGCGCAGCAGGCCGCGCGCCAGGGTGGTCTTGCCCGCGCCCAGGTCACCATCGAGAAACACCACCGCCCCGGCGCTCAGGCAGTGCGCCAGGCGGGCGCCGAAGGCCGCGGTGGCGTCTGCATCGGCCAGCAGCCATTCGCATGCTTGGCTCATTGGTTCACCCGCCGGCGCAGATGGGGCAGCAGGTCGGTGGCCAGCAGGCCGCGCTCACCGCCCGCGGCCGCCGCGTCATCGGCCGCGCACGCGTGCAGGCAGACCCCGCGCCGGGCGGCCTCGGACAGCGCCAGCCCCTGAGCGGCCAGCCCCGCGATCACCCCGGTCAGCACATCGCCCATGCCGCCGCCCGCCATGCCTGGGTTGCCGCGGGTGCAGATCTCCGGCGGCCCGTCCGAGTCGAGCACGAGGGTGCCGGCGCCCTTGAGCACCACCGTCCCGCCATAGCGCGCCAGCAGGGCGGCGGCCGCACTGAAGCGGTCCCGCTGGACCTCGGCCGCGGTACACCCGAGCAGCCGCCCCGCCTCGCCCGGGTGGGGCGTGAGTACCCAGTCGTTCCGTTGCACCGGCTGGTCCGCCACCAGGCTGAGCGCGTCGGCATCCACCACCTTCGGCCGGTCGCTGTCGAGGACGGCGCCGAGCAACGCCCACCCCCATGCGCCCTGTCCGAGGCCGCAGCCGATGGCCACCACGCTGGCCCGTGCCAGCAAGGGCGCCAGGGCCTCCGGGCCGCTGATCCCGTGGGTCATCAGTTCGGGCCTGGCGGCGGTGATGGCGGTGGCGTGTTCCGGTCGCGTGGCGATGCTCACCAGTCCGGCGCCCACGCGCAGGGCGGCCTCCCCGGCCATGCGCACTGCGCCGCCCATGCCCAGGTCGCCGCCGATCATCAACACGTGGCCGAAATCCCCCTTGTGGGCGCTGCGCGCCCGCGGGCCAAGAGCCGCGACGTCGTGGCGCCGGTAGGCCATGGGCGACAGCCGATCGTAGACGCCGGCGGGCACGGCGAGGTCGTCGAGCAGCACCGTGCCCGCATGGTCCGGCCCGTTCCCGGTGAACAGCCCGGCCTTCAGGCCGATGAAGCTGACCGTGGCGGCGGCGTGCACCGCCTCGCCCGGGGTATGGCCGGTATCGGGGTCGAGTCCCGACGGGAGGTCGAGGGCGAGCACCGGTGCGCCAGCCGTATTGATGAGCGCGATGGCCTGCGACACCGCGCCGGTGGGTGCGCCGCGCGCGCCGCTGCCGAGCACCGCGTCGACGACCAGGTCGAAGCCGGCCAGGGCCTCGGGCAGGGCATGCACCGGCACACCGGCGTCCAGCGCCTCGCGCGCCGCCACCGCGGCCTCGTTGCGCAGCCCGGCCGGCGCCGTGGTGGCGAACACGTCCACGTACAATCCGGCGGCGCGCGCCAGCCGAGCCACCACATAGCCGTCGCCGCCGTTGTTGCCGGCGCCGCACACCACGGCGATGCGGGTGGCCGCGGGCCAGCGCCGGCGCAGTTCCTCGAAGGCGCCGCGCCCGGCGCGTGCCATGAGTTCGTGCCCGGCAATGCCGAATTCCTCGATGACGATGCGATCGAGCTCGCGCACCTGTTCGGCGCGATAAAGGCGGTCGGAGAGATTTTGCATGGGCGTTATCATAGCGGCATGCCCAATACCGAGCACCGACGGACCCACGCGGATTACGCGCAACTGGCCGACCAGATCCGCCGCTGGGGCGAGCAGCTGGGCTTTCGCCACGTGGGCATTGCGGACACCGACCTGTCCCGCGCCGAAGCCGGCCTGCTCGACTGGCTCGCCGCCGGTCGCCACGGCACCATGGACTACATGGCGCGCCACGGCACCAGGCGCAGCCGGCCCGCGGAGCTGGTGCCGGGCACCATCAGCATCATCTCCACACGCCTGGATTACTGGCCAAGTGCCGCGGATGCCGCTGCCGTGCTGGCCGATCCGGCGCTGGCCTATGTGTCCCGTTATGCCCTCGGCCGCGACTACCACAAGCTGATGCGTACGCGTCTCGCGCGCCTGGCCGAGCGCATCGCCGAGGCTATCGGCCCGTTCGGCTATCGCGTGTTCACGGACAGTGCGCCGGTGCTGGAAAAACCGCTCGCGGCCAAGGCCGGCCTCGGCTGGGTGGGCAGGCACACCAACCTGCTGACGCGCGACGGCTCGTGGTTCTTCCTCGGCGAGATCTACACCGACCTGCCGCTGCCGCCCGATGCGCCGACGGCCTCCCACTGTGGCCGTTGCACCGCCTGCGTGGATGCCTGTCCGACACGCGCCATCACCGCGGACGGCAAGATCGATGCGCGCCTGTGCATCTCCTACCTGACCATCGAGCACGACGGCGCCATCCCGGTGGCCCTGCGCGCGCTGCTCGGCAATCGCATCTACGGCTGTGACGACTGTCAGTTGTGCTGTCCCTGGAACCGCTTCGCACGCCCCACGGGTGAACCGGACTTCGCGCCGCGCCACGGCCTGGATGCGGCCTCGCTCACCACGCTGTTCCAGTGGGACGAAGCGGCCTTCCTCACCCGCATGGAAGGCTCGGCCATCCGCCGCATCGGCCATGAACGCTGGCTGCGCAATCTGGCCGTGGCCCTCGGTAACGCACCCAGCACACCTGAAGTGGTGCGCGCCCTGGAGGGCCGCCGGGACCATGCCTCGCCGCTGGTGCGCGAGCACGTCGCCTGGGCGCTGGCGCGCCATGCCCGAGATGACATCCCCCCACGCAAGGAGGCCTGAAACGGCGGATACTCAGTCGGCCAAATCCGCAATATCCGGGAAATACCAGCACTGATCGCGGCCGTGCCGCTTGCTGTAATAGAGCGCCTTGTCGGCCTCACGGATGAGCCGTTCGAGTGTCTGCTGTGCGTTCTCGTCCACGCCCTGTCCAGCGGGCAGGTGCGCGATGCCGAGGCTCATGGTCACCGCGCCGCCGGTGGCGCCCGATTGCGCACGGATGCCCGTGCGGATGCGCTCGGCCAGCGTGCGCGCGCCCTCCAGGTCGGTTTCGGGCAGCGCCAGGATGAATTCCTCACCGCCGAAGCGGGCCAGCACGTCCGCCTCGCGAGATTCCTTGCGCAGTTTCGCGGCAATCAGGCGCAGCACCTCGTCGCCGGCGGCGTGACCGTAGGTGTCGTTGATGAGCTTGAAGTGATCCACGTCCATCAGCAGCAGGCTGAATGGAACACCGTAGCGCAGCGCGCGCTCCACGGCGGCGCGCGCGGTCGGGAAAAAGTGGCGGCGGTTGTGCAGCCCGGTCAGTTCATCAATGACAGAGAGTTCCGCGTAGCGGCGTTTGAGCGCCCGCGCCTCCGCAAGGGCCTGCTCCAGTTGCGCGGTGCGCTCCTGCACCAGACCGTCCATCTGCGCCAATAGCCGCCGGCTGAGGATCATCTGACCAAGGAAATTGGCGAACACCTGGAGCGTGCGCTCGTGCGCTTCACCGAAAAAGCCGCGGTGGGGGTGCGAGGCGTTGACCACGCCGATGGTTTCACCGTGGGCATGGATGGGCACGGCGATCACCGAACCCGCCATTTCGTCAGTGGACTCGCCGGCGCGGTAAAAACGCGGATCGTCATCGGTGCTGCGACAGTTTTGCAGCTCGCCGCTTTGCGCCGCCAGACCGACGAGCCCTTCACCCAGGCGAAAACGCCGCGGTTCCGCCTGCGGCTCCGCGGTAGCCGCATGCACGAGGTCGGCCCAGTCCAGGCCACCCGCATTGACCAGTACGTCGCCCTCCAGCAGGTAAATGGAGCAGCGTTCCAGGTCCTGGTTGAGGACGAGGACCTGCAAGGCCTGCGCAAGCAGCTGGCGTTCGCTGACGTGCTGTAGCGGCAGCACCGAAAGCGCCCGCAGCAGGGACATCGCACTCACCAGATCGAGCACGGTTGCGTTCACCTCCTGAAACGCCCGGACGAACGGCTTTTCTTTCGGCATGGGATCACCCATAGGCAAGGGTCTGTGACAGGCGGCGGATCGCCTCGCGGCGCTGGCTTACCTGGGCGGTGACGCGCAGCACCGTGGCCGCGTCGATGCCCAGTTCGGCCAGATCGAGCATGGACACCTCACCGGTGCCCGCCTCAAGGGCCTGAGTCCAGGACAGGCAATGGCGGATCAGCGAAACCAGGGTGCGATGCTCACCGCCCGGTGCATCCCCCATGTGCCGCTCGATGACTGCCACCACCTGCGCAGGCAGCCGCCACTTGCGCGCAAGCCAGCCGCCCACGTCGCAGTGATCGGTGCCGAGCTTTTCGCGCTCCAGCTGGACGAGTCTCCCTGCCCCGGCGGCATGGGCCCTCCACACCTCCGTCATAGGCCCCGGGAAGAGATGCACGAGGGCCAGCACACCGATGCTATGCAGCAGTCCGGCCAGGTAGGCGTCACCCGTCGAGGGGCGGGGGTTGACGGTAATCATGGGGGCGAGGCGCTGCGCCAGGATGGCCACCGTCATGGCGTTCGCCCAGTAGGTGTCCGGGCGGAAGGCGCGGCAGCGTTCGGCATCGAAGGGACCGCTCAGCACGATGCTGAGTGTCAGGTTCTTGGCCATGTTGAGGCCGAGCACCTTGAAGATGGCGTCCTCGGCCGTGACGATGGGCTCTGGAAAGCCGAAATAGGCGGAATTGGCCACGCCGACCAGCCGCCCGAGCAGGGCCGGGTCCTGCGCCACGATAGTGGCCATCTGACGTACTTCCAGATCGGGATCCTCGATGGCCTCGAGGAATTGCCGGGCCACCGCCGACATGGGCGGCAGTTCACTGAGTTTCTGGACTTCGAGGCGTGTGCGCCGGGACGGATCGGCGTCGCACGGACCACATCCGTCGGGCGAGGGCGTCATGAAAACCTCAGGCTTTCTCGTCGAGCAGGCTGCCGAGCGTGGCGTCGATCGTGCTCACCACCCGGGCACTGGCCTCTACCTGCCAGCGATCCGCCATGGCGGCGACCAGCGGCTTCAGCACCGGCGACCGTCCTTCCGAGCCGGCGGCACGCGCAAGCGCCGCGGCATTTCGCTCGAGACCGTCCATGCCCCGCCTGATACCGAGCAACCCCGTTTGGTAGGAAGGAATCGTATTCATCGCATGACCTCGTCGCGATTATCCACTGCCCGGGGCCAGAACTGAAGTCCCGCGTGCAAAGCCCAGACATGCACGGCCGGCAAATGGGCGAGCAGGGAAAAAGCATTCACCACGCGGAGCACGGGAAACGCGGAACATGGAGTCACGTTGTCCGTGGGTCACATTCGTACACATTACCCGCACGTTCAGGATTTTCCGTAGGTCACGTTGGCGCGCAGCGCCTACGTGACCTGCCGGACCGAAACCATGTCACGCAGCTTCGCAACGTGACCTACGGCGTGGAGCGGGAAAGATTTTACGCCCCAGCACCGGCGGTGCGAGGTACGGAGAAGTTCCGATCTCCACGTTCGAATTTAAGCACTGGCCCAGACTCAGCGCGGCATCTCCCCCGTCCAGCGCCGACGCAGGTCTGCGCGGTTCATGGCCAGCCACTGCAAGGCGATCACCGGCGCCGCCGAGTTGATGCGGCCGGCCTGGAACATGGCCCAGGCCTCGTCGAACGCCACCGTGGAGACGCGGATGTCTTCGGCCTCGTCAGCGAGGCCGTGAAGACCGCCGATGCCCTCGCTGTTCACCCGTCCGCAATACAGCGAAATGGTCTCCGAGGTGCCGCCCGGGCTCACCATGTAGCTGCAGATGGGTTCAAGGATGCTCGGCTCCACGCCGGCCTCCTCCCGGCACTCGCGACGGGCCACGGCCTCGGGCGTCTCGCCGTCCTCCACAATGCCCGCCACGATCTCCACCAGCCATGGCCCGCCCGGGGCCTCCAGGGCGCCGATGCGGAACTGTTCGAGCAGCACGACGCGGTCACGCACCGGGTCGTAGAGCAGCACCGCCACCGCATGACCGCGCTCGAACAGCTCCCGCGACATCACCGGACTCATGCCGCCGGCAAACAGCCGGTGACGCAGGCGATACTTGCTCAGGCGGAAAAAGCCGTCGTAACAGGTGGCTTTTTCCAGGATCTCGACGTCGGCAGGTGACTCGTCCATGGGGCTTCCGGGGGTTCGTGAATTCTGGTGATAGAATCGCGCCATGCATTGTCGTACCAAATCGCTCGTGAATCATCCCCCTCGCATTCGGGCCGTGATCCTCGCCGGTGGCCTGGGTCGTCGCATGGGCGGTCGCGACAAGGGTTTGATTCCGCTGGCGGGCAAGCCGCTGGTGGCGCACGTGCTGGCAGCCGTGGCGCCGCAGGTGGATGCCGTGTCCATCAACACACCTAACCCGGACTATGGCCGCTTCGGCCTGCCCCTGCTGGACGATGCGTTTCCCGATCGCGCCGGCCCCCTTGCCGGCATTCTCGCCGCACTGGAAACCAGCGAGGCCGACCTGGTGCTGAGCGTGCCGTGCGACACCCCGCGCCTGCCGACCGATCTGGTCGCACGCCTGCTGGCGGGCCTCGACGGCCACGAGGCCTGCGCCGCCGCCGACGAAGCCCGCGAACACCCGGTCATCGCCCTGTGGCGCCCGGCCCTCGCCGGGCGCCTGCGCGCCTATCTTGAATCCGGCGAGCGCCGGGTGGGCCGCTGGCTCGCCGGCCTGGACCACGCCTGGGTGCGCTTCGACGCCGCCGCCCTCACCAACGCCAACACCCCGGACGACCTGGAGAGACTCGGTTGAAACCCACCCTCATCGGCTTCGCCGCCTGGAGCGGCACGGGCAAGACCACACTGCTGGAAACCGTGGTCACACACCTGCGGGCGCGCGGCCTGCGGATCGCCGTCATCAAGCACGCCCACCACGACTTCGACATCGACCATCCGGGCAAGGACAGCCATCGCCTGCGCCAGGCCGGCGCCCGCCAGGTGCTGGTGGCCTCGCGCCGCCGTTGGGCGCTCATCACCGAGCACGACGACGGCCGCCCCGAGCCGCGGCTCGGCGAGCTGCTGCCGCAGCTCGATCAGGCACACCTGGACTTCATCCTGGTGGAGGGCTTCAAGCACGAGTTCATCCCCAAAATCGAACTGCACCGCCCGGCCCTGGGCAAGCCGCTGCTGTACCCGGAAGACCCGTCGATCATCGCCCTGGCCATCGACGCCCCCGTTGCCGCGCAACCGGCCATCCCCGTCCTCGACCTGAACGATGCGGATGCCGTCTGCACCTTTTTGCTCGACTACCGCGTGCGCGAAAGCTCCCGCGCCAACGCCGGACAGGAAACCCCATGAGTGCAAAGAACGACGACCACGACCCCCATTCCCTCAGCTTCGCCGAGGCCGTGCGCCGCGTCGGCGCCGCCATCACGCCGGTCAGCGGGTTCGAGCAACTGGCCCTGCGCGAGGCGCTCGACCGCGTCCTGCACGAGGACGTGGTCTCCCCGCTCGACGTACCGGGCCATGCCAATTCGGCCATGGACGGCTATGCGCTGCGCGCCGCCGACCTCCCCGCCGACGGTGAGCGCGAACTGAGCGTGATCGGCACGGTGTTCGCGGGCCATCCCTTTGCCGGCACCGTCGAGGCGGGCCAAGCCGTGCGCATCATGACCGGGGCCATGCTGCCCGCGGGCGCGGACACGGTGGTGAAACAGGAAGACACCCAAAAGCGCGGCGAGCAGGTGGTGGTGGGCACCGGCCACAAGCCCGGCGCCAACGTGCGCCTGCCCGGCGAAGACATCCGCCGCGGCGCCGTGGTGCTGGCCCGCGGCCGGCGTCTCACCCCTGCGGACCTCGGCCTGCTGGCCTCCCTCGGCATCCCCGAAGTGAAGGTGTTCCGCCGCCCGCGCGTGGCCTTCTTCTCCACCGGCGACGAGCTGCGCTCCCTGGGCCAGCCCCTGGGCGAGGGCCAGATCTACGACAGCAACCGCTACACCCTGCACGGCATGCTCACGCGCCTGGGCGTCGAGGTCATCGACATGGGCGTGGTCCCGGACGACCGCGACGCGGTGCGCGAGGCCTTCCGCACCGCGACGGCCTCGGCCGACATGCTCATCACCTCGGGCGGCGTGTCCGTGGGCGAGGCGGATTTCGTGAAAGAGACCTTGCAGGCCCTCGGCCAGGTGAATTTCTGGAAGGTCGCCATGAAGCCGGGCAAGCCGCTCGCCTTCGGCCACCTCGGCAACACGGTGTTCTTCGGCCTGCCGGGCAACCCGGTATCGGCGATGGCCACCTTCTACCAGGTGGTGCAGCCGAGCCTGCTGCGTCTGGCGGGCGAGCAGCCCCCGGAGCGCCTGCGCATCACCGTCACCTGTGCCGAGCGCCTGAAGAAGGCGCCGGGGCGGCTGGACTTTCAGCGCGGCGTCCTCTCCCGTGACGAACACGGCCAACTGGTGGTGCGCGCCGCGGGTCTGCAAGGCTCGCACGTGCTCTCCGGCATGAGCCGCGCCAACTGCTTCATCGTGCTCCCGGCCGCGGCCGGCAACATCGAGGCCGGTAGCCCGGTGGACGTGGAACCCTTCGCCGCCTTCATGTGACGCCCCCGCCCCACGGGCCGCCCGGTCCGTGGGGCGCGATTAAATCTCTCCCCGCCGTTGCCATTCCCGCGCCCCGCCCCTATCTGTTGGGGACGACTTTCTCTCGGAATGCAGCATGAACGACAGAAACATCGACGCGGACCTCGTGGAAGAGCAGGAAAACGCCGGCGGCGCCTTGGCCGTGCCCGGCACCGCGGTGCCCAGCACCATCCACATCCTGCCGCTGTCGGAACGCCCCTTCTTCCCGGCCCAGACCGCACCGGTGCTCATGGACGAGGAGCCGTGGCTGGAGACCGTGCGTGACGTGGGTGAAACCGGTCACAAGATGACCGGCCTGCTGCTCCTGCACGGTGAGGCGAAGGAGGGCCTGCGTCCAGAAGACTTCCATTCCGTGGGCACCGTGGTGCGCATGCACCACCCCGCCCGCAACAGCGGCAGACTGCAATTCATTGCCGAAGGCGTGCAGCGCTTTCGCATCGTGCGCTGGCTGACCGACAAACCGCCCTTCCTGGCGGAAGTCACCTATCCCGAAAAACCCCATGGCAAGGCCGGTGCGCAGGTGCGCGCCTATGCCATGGCCATCATCAGCACGCTCAAGGAACTCATCCCGCTCAATCCGCTGTACAGCGAGGAACTGAAGTACTTCATCGAACGCTTCAGCCCCAGCGATCCCTCCCCCATCACCGACTTCGCCGCGGGCCTCACCAGCGCCGGCAAGGAGGCCCTGCAAGAGGTGCTGGAGACCTTCCCGCTGGTGCGGCGCATGGAGAAGGTGCTGGTGCTGCTCAAGAAGGAACTGGACGTGGCCAAGCTGCAGGCCCAGATCCGCGAGAAGGTCAACGAACGCATGACCGAGCAGCAGCGCAAATTCTTCCTGCGCGAGCAGCTCAAGGAAATCCAGAAGGAGCTCGGCCTGGAAAAGGACGACCGCACCGCCGACGTAGAGCGTTTCCGCGAGCGCCTTGCCACGCTTAGGCTGCCCGAACCCGCGCAGAAGCGCGTCAATGACGAACTGGAAAAACTCGCCATCCTCGAAACCGGTTCGCCCGAATACGGCGTCACGCGCAACTACCTGGACTGGATCACCGCCCTGCCCTGGGGTGTGTATTCGGAAGACAAACTCGATCTTGGCCGCGCCCGTACCATCCTCGACCGCGATCACGACGGCCTGGAGGACGTAAAAGACCGCATCATCGAATTCCTTGCCGTGGGTGCGCTCAAGGGCGAGGTGGCCGGCTCCATCATCCTGCTGGTGGGCCCGCCGGGCGTGGGCAAGACCTCCATCGGCAAGAGCATTGCCGAGGCCCTGGGCCGGCGCTTCTACCGCTTCTCCTTGGGCGGCATGCGTGACGAGGCCGAGATCAAAGGCCATCGCCGCACCTATATCGGCGCCATGCCCGGCAAGTTCGTCCAGGCCATCAAGGAAGCGGGCACCGCCAATCCGCTCATCATGCTGGACGAGATCGACAAGATCGGCGCCAGTTTCCAGGGTGATCCGGCCTCGGCCCTGCTCGAAGTGCTCGATCCGGCGCAGAACAACGACTTCCTCGATCACTACCTGGACGTGCGCTTCGACCTGTCCAAGGTGCTGTTCGTCTGCACCGCCAACCAGCTCGATACCGTACCCGCACCGCTGCTCGATCGCATGGAGATCATCCGCCTGTCCGGTTACATCACCGACGAAAAGGTCGCCATTGCAAAGCATCACCTCTGGCCGAGGCAGCTGGAAAAAGCTGGTCTCAAAAGGAGCCGCATCAAGCTGTCCGATACGGCGCTGCGCCAGATCATCGAGGGCTACGCCCGCGAGGCCGGCGTGCGTACGCTGGAAAAACGCCTGGGCCAGATCGTGCGCAAATCGGCAGTGAAGTTCGTCAAGGGCGAGGCCAAGAGCGTGAGCGTGGGCCCGGGTGATGTCGAGACCTTCCTGGGCAAGCCGCCGTTCCAGAAGGAAAAGCTCATCGGCGGCGTGGGCGTGGTCACGGGCCTGGCCTGGACCGCCCTCGGCGGCGCCACCCTCAGCATCGAGGCCACCCTGGTGCACAGCAAGAACCGCGGCTTCAAGCTCACCGGCAAGCTGGGCGACGTGATGCGCGAGTCCGCCGAGATCGCCTACAGCTACGTGGCCTCACACCTCGACGCGTTCGGCGGCAAGCTGAACTACTTCGACGAGGCCTTCGTGCACCTGCACGTGCCCGAGGGCGCCACGCCCAAGGACGGCCCCAGCGCCGGCGTCACCATGGCCACCGCCCTGCTGTCGCTGGCGCGCGACGAACGCATCAAACGCCCCCTCGCCATGACCGGCGAACTCACCCTCACCGGCCAGGTCTTCCCGGTGGGCGGCATCCGCGAAAAGGTCATCGCCGCGCGCCGCGCCAAAGTCATGGAACTGATCCTGCCCGAAGCCAACCGCGGCGACTTCGAAGAACTGCCCGAGCACATCCGGCGTGGCGTGAAGGCGCACTTCGTGGGGCACTACCGCGAGGTGGTGGATGTGGTGTTTCGGCCGAAGAAACGGGGGCGGGGCTGAGGGGGAGCGCAACGCGGAGGGCGCGGAGGCGCGGAGGACGCGGAGAGGGATTTCGGGGTTAGCTCGCGTCAGTGGTGCTCCCTCACACTAGCGTCAAGTCACTCGAAATCTAATGGATGCTACGATGCGAGAACTGACCCTCGCAGTGTTCCAGCGAAGAGATCTAGCGGGAACAGCTTGCTGCCGTCTGCCTCAAGCATCGCCTTTCCGAGGCTGAAATGCCCATCTCGACGCGCGTCGATCTTCTCTAGCAGAGATTCGAGACTACTCGACTACCGAACTCCGGAGGAATGCTTCCATGCGTCATGAACTTTGTTGCGGTTGGTCCTTGAACTCACGGGGCGCTCTATATGGTCGTGGCACTTCCAGACTTCTTATAGGTTACCTGCGGGATACTCATGAAGGCTTCGCGCCACTCGTTGACGTACCGACGCTGCATCTCTGCCAGTTGTCCCGGGCGATAACGCCCGAGAACTTTTTGGTAAGTATGAAACGTGACACTCAATGCGAATCGTAGGGTGGTACCGACACCCTCTAGGTGACGGATCGGTTCAAGCTTCACTTGGTTTTGCGAGATTTTGATGTGAGGCCCATGCCTACTGGCATGCATGGTTTCTGAACTCTGTACGTAGAAGATTTCGTATTCGTGTAGGCGACCAAGCGACTTCGCGACGCCGCGCACTGAGGATTCGCCCAGCGGCGCGTACCACGCTGGTTCGAACGGCCGGTTCCCCCTGATTGTTTCGTATTCACGGTTGATCGACGCGTAGGGCTCCTTCGCCAGAAATTCGTCAATCTCACGAAGGCGGTCCGGTGCGAATTGGGATAGCTTTTGGCGGGTAGGTTTCAGGGCGTCGGAGAACTCTCCCAGATTCCGAAAGAACTGGGTCTGCTCCGGGTCATCGGTGACGCCTCGCTTAACCCACTGCCGCTCCTTCCTTACGTTTGCAACGTAGTAGTAGAGGGCCTTCTTCTCCTGATCGTCCGTCAGCATCCACTCCAAGAATAGAGATGCTTCAAACAGCGCTCGCGCTTGCAGAATGGAAGCATCAGCACAGGCCTCCCGGACGAGAACGCCGAGCGCGTCAAGCATAAGGACTACCTGCTTGAGCAAGACCGACGTAACGATGACGTCACCGAGCTGACGATCTGAACTGGCTAGGCAAGAGGGAATCAGGTTGGTGCCATAGTTGACGACATCGGCAACTAGTTCCAACTGGCGCGCATAGTGTTCTTGTGCGTCGCCGGAATGGCGCTCACGGTTGAGGAGCGGCTCGTATGGCTTGTCGGTCATCAGCGCCCTCTAACGCTTCCGATAAGCCGCGCCGCTGCCGTGGCCAGAAAAAGCTGCCCCGCTTTCCGGCGTCAGCTTCATTGGTTGGTTATGCTGTTGCCTAGTAACGATAAACGCCAAACTCCCAGTACCTGCGAGGCGCCTTCGGCGGACCAGCCCAACCCATGCTCTTGAGATATCGGGAGACGAACCAGTTTAGCGAGCCATGCCCCACGAACAACACCTTGCCGTGTTCGGCTGCCAGTAACGCCAAGCGTTCAGCGCAACGACGCGCCCGTTCCCTTGCCTCGCGGAATGATTCGGCATTCGCAGAATATCCGCCAACCCACATGAGCCTAAAGATGACAGCCCATACCCCTGGTGATAACTGCGGGAAGTGCCAGCTTGCATAGGGCATGTCCATTTCCCGGAACAGTGCGTCGCACGCGCCAATGGCCTCCAAGCCGAGGGCCTTGGCAGACTCCCTTGAGCGCGGGAGACTGCTGCACACCACAAAAGCGCACTTTCTAGCCTCCGCTATCGCATTCTGTGGCGGTCTGCTCGCCGCATCGATGCCTGCTTCATTGTACGCGGACACCCATTTGCCAAACTCGGCCGCGGTCAATCGTCTTTCTTTACCGATCTGTGGCATTCCGTGCCTAAGCAAGACAATCTCCACCCAACTCTCCTTTTGCGACATAACTCAGGCAGCGTAACCGGCGCGCAACGGAGCGCAGCGCAGTTGGGCGTCCGAGTTGACGCTGTTGTTAGCCATTGACCACTTCCTCAATAATGTCAAAAATCCGCTTAAACTCCACGAAATCGTCGGCTTCTCCGTTCTCACAAAGCCAAGTGCAGATATTGCCTTTCTCGTCCTTATTGACGGATTTGACAGGAGGAGTTGTTTTGATTTCACCTCTGATGCGGGTCATTGCTTGCTCTCGCAAGTCTATGAGCCTTGGATTTGCGCCTTCCAGTTTTTCTATTGTTCTTGGTGGGAATAGGTTTTCAATTCCGATCGTTATTGGATTTTCAGCAACCGAAGGAATTACACGCCTATAAACAAGATCACGGGCGGCGTCTTGCTTGTTTGTGTCACAGTCATAGAGAAGTATCATCTTGCACGGCAATATTGCGGACATTGGGTTGTTGTAGCTTTTCCATATCTTGTCCAAGTTCCCGAAACCATCCCCGTCTTTCAGCTGGACTTTCTCGAGAAGTTCGCCTTTTCCAAGGAACTCCGCTGCCTTCTTTAGGTACCTGATGTCATAATCACCTTCGACGAAAACGACCGGCCTAGCATGTTGTTCCAATACACGCTGGATTTCTTCTCTGTGTCGAGTGGTTTCTTTGAATGCCTCATATGCAGCCGTGAATTCCGAAAAATCGCTAGCCGCCACCCGGTCACCGTTTGGCATGTTATAGATAAGAAATCCTTCGGGACCGAACTTCTCATCCATCCCCATGAGAAACAATGGAGAGTGAGTTGTAATCACAAACTGCACTCCGGGGAAAGAGGCGATCAATTCTGGCAAGACTTCCTTTTGGTGCACAGTGTGTAAGTGTGCATCGATCTCATCAATGATGACTATGCCTTTGATATCACTCAGGTCGTTGAGTTCTCCTTCGGAAAGGTCATAGTCACGCACAACCGAAAGAAACAGATTAAGCAACTGAGTTTCCCCTGTAGACAATTGGAACAAGTTGGGAATCCAGGGGCGCTCATCTTTCATTACTGCGATTTGGCGGTTCTTTCTGCTCCCCGCACCGAGCCGTATGTTTCCGCCCTCCCTGAGTATCACTCGCAAGACCCGTAAAATGGCTTCGTAAATGTTCGTGCTTTGACCGCTATAACCGGCGAATAGATTCAGAGGAACGGGCGCTTGATCTTGAGCCAATTGAATCGGCAGTTGCCTCGTTACAACCTCAAACGCCTGTCGATCAAAAATGAGGTCGAGCAGCCAATTTTTATTGTTCTTGAGCGGAGATGTGCAAACAATGCTCCTGTTCGAGTATCCTGAAATATGCTTCAGCTCCGTGTACGTCGTACCTTGCCGTAGATTTTCCAGGTTCAACCACGCCGGCTCTTCAAACCTGTTAACCGGAAAATACAAGCAGCAGTGTTTCTTAAAAAGACTTTCGGTAGCGAATTTGTTGTTCCTGAATGTAGTGTCGAAAAAGGAGTTGTTTTCATCAGGAACCTGCGTCCACTCTTTACGTGCCGGCACATATCCGAGCTGTTCAGCGAACTGTTTTTTTTGAAAGCGCAATTGCCATTCTTGTACCTTAACCCCAGAACCGAATTCGAGAGACGAATAGAAGTAGTCCTTGCCTGACATTATGTAGTTCGGACTTCGGTACTTATACACCTTCCCTTTTTCAACGTCAGTGTCCTCAAAAACCTCTTGTTTTCCGACAACCAAGCTATTAACGAGATGGGATAGCAGGATGCTTTTACCTGAGCCATTTTCGCCAACGATAACAACCGGCAAAGGGCGATCTTCCTTTAGCGGGAAGTCCAAAGCGACCTTGTCGATTGGGCCAACATTTTCGATTTCGATGTTCTTGAAATACATATGCGAAGACCGTGAAATTTGGTTAATTGGGGTAGGCTAACGGCCAGCGTAACCGGCACCCAACGGAGCGCAGCGCAGTTGGGTGTCCGAGTTCACGCTGTTGTTAGCCATTTTGCGCGCCAGGTCTAATAAACGAATTCCGACCAAGAACCTTGATCAGAGATTGGGACAACATGATGGAAATATGCCCTGTTACGAGAATCGCTCCTATCGATTAATTCTCTTGCAAGCCGAAGATTATCTAGCTGGGTTTTGTTTAGGTTTCTCCTTACATCCTGAAGCTGGCTAGGGCTACGTCCCTTACAAAAATTCATTAGCCTTGCAAAACATCCCACGGTAACATCGGCAAGCTGGATCTCCGGTTTTTCTTTTGAATCCACAAAGGAATAGTTATCCAGTGTTGCGTCTTCGTATGCATTGGGAGTTGCACGAACCCTCCCTTCTACCTCTTTTTCATTATCAAAGTAGTGCATTGACTTTGGGAACATAAAAACGCGATGTCTATAGAAGTGACTAAAGTCGCCTAATAGGAGTCCTCTTTCGTCATTCTGAATAAATACCGCTTCCTCAAGACCCGCGCCGAGCTCCAAGACTTGAATTAAAAGCTTTCCTAATAGGTCACTGGTGCCTACCGTCGGTTTCACAAGATCCGCCAATCGGCTGTAGAATTCAGCTATCCGTGGACCTTCAACATCGGGAAACGCAAATTCATTCAGCACTTCCAGAGTTGTCTCTCTTTCACCGTTGAGAACATGGTAAAGGCGATCTTTGATGTACAGGTGATTCAATACCAACCATTCATCATGATGCTCAACCATCACCGATTCGATTACGTCAATTAGCGACCAATAGAGCACATTTATGCGCTGTAGGTGAATAGAGATGTCGCGCTCATTGAGAAACTCAAGCACAGTCTTCAGCTTCTTCGAGCCGATCACCGAAATAACGTTTCCACTTGCAACGTGCTTGAATTTCATTTCGTGCGCGGTTCTATCTAGCCGGATCTCCTGCTTTAGCCCGTCAAGGCCTAATGATTCTCCTCGATTCAAAACAATACCGCCCAAAACAAAGTCACCGTCACCCTCGAAATTCATCCCTCCTGCACGCAGACGGACTTTTCGGTAATTATTGGTTTCATCGTAATAGAAATCGCTTTCCTCAGCGCCTAAATCACCCAGTCCGTTGAGGACGCTGATGGCCTCAAGAACATCTTCCGCTTTCATCATCTACGCCATTCCTTCAACCTTTGCTGGCTAACGGGCCGCTACCCGGCGCGACGTCAGGAGCGTCCGGTTTAGCGACTTTTTAGAACTGGCCTGCCGACTCATTTTAATAGCTTCTCAGTACGAAGAAACTTACGAATGGTATCTTCCATGCGGCGCTTTACGTCCTCAATGGAAGCGAAGGCATCTTGTTTCGCTTTCCTTGTCTCGTCGTCTTTTCGGAAGCCAACGACAGATCGCTTAAATCGATTGAAGGCGTCTATCGCCTCAGAGTGCACTGCGAGTGCTTCGGAAGGAAGTAGCAGCCGTATTTTTCCTTCTTGGGCCGACCAGTCGGTAAGAAAGCTGTCCAGACCGGCAAGGAACTCATCTTGGGTAAAGGTAATCTCCCCTTCGGACGAGCGGTAAGCATCCGCGTTGGCCGCTCTCTGGCATAGACGATAATGACGATAAAAGACGGTGTAGTAGTCGAGCATGAGATCGAGATACCGCTCATAGCTCGACTTAACAAGGCCCATCTCGTGCCTTAGCTCCTCGATTTGTGCCTGAAGTATTGCCTGTTCTGTCTGCAAGATCCGCTTCGCCCAAAGGTTGCCAAGCCATCCTGATAAGGCAATGACAATTACGGCTCCACCACCAAATGAAGCAGCAATGGCACCAACAATTTTCAGGATGTCTTCAGTGAGCATGACGTCCCTTCCAAGAAGTTCTCCGCGGTAGGGACGCCGGTTACCCGGCGCCCCCCGCCCAGACCCGGACGTGCAGTATTCCCGCATCCGGTTCCTCGGTTGTACTCGCACTCGCGCAAAGCGAGTCCCTCATGCAAACACCCT